>JAWXUS010000116.1:0-3218 GCA_044426235.1 Peptostreptococcaceae bacterium
AAATTAGATAAGATTAGAAACTTTGCAACTTCATCAAATATACAAATTATGATTATAAATATTGATGCATTTAGAAAAGGTTTTGGAGAAGATGAAGAAAAAAGTAATATTATACATAGAAGAATAGACTCTTTAAATGGCCAAAGACCTATTGACCTTATAAAAGAAACTAATCCAATAGTTATTATTGATGAACCACAAAGTGTTGACTCAACTGAAAAATCTAAAGAGGCTATAAAAAGTTTAAATGCACTTTGTACTTTGAGATATTCTGCAACCCACATAGACAAACATAATATGATTTATAGATTAGATGCAGTAGATGCATATAAAGATAATCTAGTTAAAAAGATAGAAGTTTTATCAATAAAAAGTGAAGATAATTACAATATGCCATACATAAAACTTGTTAAGATTAATCAAAAAACTGCAACTATTGAAATTGATGTTGTTGATAAAAATGGTATGGTTAAAAGAACTAAGAAAAATGTTAAGCATAAAGAAAAACTTTTTGTTACTAGTGGAGAAAGAGAAATATATAGGGATTATATAGTTGAGAATATATGTTGTGAAGATGGAAATGAATACATTGAAATTAATGGAATGAAGCTTAAAATAGATGATATTGTTGGTGATACAGATACTGATGAAATTAGAAGAGTTCAAATAAGACAAACTATAAAAGAGCATCTAAATAAAGAAATGGAACTTAATAAAATAGGAATAAAAGTACTTAGTCTATTCTTTATTGATAAGGTGTGTAATTATAGGGAATATTTAGATGATGGGATTATTTCAAATGGTAAGTATGCTAATATGTTTGAAGAAGAATATAGTAAATTAATTAAGAGTCCTAAATTTAAAGAGAATATAAATAAGAATGTTGAAGTAAGTTACACACATAATGGTTATTTTGCATCAGATAATAAAAAGAAATTTAAAGATACTAAAGGAAATACCAAAGCCGATGAAGATGTTTATAACCTTATTATGAAGGATAAAGAAAAACTTCTTGATCTAAAAACTCCATTAAGATTTATATTTTCACATTCAGCACTTAGAGAAGGTTGGGATAATCCTAATGTGTTTCAAATTTGTACACTAAGAGATAGCGGAGGTACTTACATAAAGAAAAGACAAGAAATTGGTCGTGGTCTTAGACTTTGTGTTAATCAAGATGGAGATAGAATTAAGGATAATAAAATAAACATTTTAACTGTTATGGCAAATGAAAGCTACGAAGATTTTGCGAAAGATTTACAAAGTGAAATTCAAAATGATTGCGGTGTAAAGTTTGGTATTATTGAAAATAATGCTTTCGCTAATATAAAGAGAATAGCTAAAAATGAAAATGATGAAGATGAAGGTGTTGAATTTGGTTATGAAAATTCAGAAAAGTTATTTGATTATTTAGTTTGTAATGATTATATAGACGAAAAAGGTAGAATTCAAGATAAATTAAAGCTTAGTATAGAAGAAAGATTTAATGGACAAATTAATATACTTGAAGATCCAAAAGAAGTATTTACAGTTTCTAATACTGAGTTTGAAGACTTTGAATTAGGAATATATAATGAAATTAGAAATAGATGTAGAAGTTATGAAATAAAAAATTGTGCAACTAAAAAAACTGTAAGAATTAAAGATGATGCTTTGAAGAGTCCTGAGTTTGTTAGACTTTGGGAAAAGATAAATACTCAAGCTACATATTCTGTTAACTTTAAAACATATGAATTAGTTGAGAAAATGTCTAGTGCTATAAGTAAAATGGAAACTATAAAGGCACCAATAATATACTCTGAAAAAAATAAGGTTGATATAACTAGAAATGAAGGAGTTACAGGGTTGTGTACTTCGGTTAGTGAATCAAGTGAAACTTATACTACAACGTATCTTCCAGATATAATAACTGAATTACAAAATAGAA
Organism: Peptostreptococcaceae bacterium; assembly: GCA_044426235.1. GTDB lineage: Bacteria > Bacillota > Clostridia > Peptostreptococcales > Peptostreptococcaceae > JAGHEK01. Next base: position 1,928 of record JAWXUS010000116.1, read on the forward strand.
CTCAATTAACTAGAAAAAGTATTGTTGATATTTTGATAAAATCTAATAGACTTGATGAATTTAGAGTTAATCCACAAAAGTTTATTGAAACTGTTATTAAAACTATAAATAGTAATCTTAAATATTTCTTGGTTGATGGAATTAAATACGAAAAGATAGATAAAACTTATTCTATTGAAAAGTTAAAGGAAGAATATTTTATTAAGTATGAAAATAATAACGTGTTTAAAAGTGAAAAGTCGCCATTTGAAGAATTTATTTGTGACTCAAATATTGAAATGAAATTTGCAGAGGGCTTAGAAAATAATGAAGATATAAAAGTTTATCTAAAATTACCTTCTTGGTTTAAAATTGATACTCCAGTTGGAACTTATAATCCTGATTGGGCACTTCTTATTGAAAAAGATTTTGATGAAAAATTATATTTCATTGTTGAAACTAAAGGTACTAAGAATATTGATGATTTAAGAGAAGATGAAAAAAATAAAATAAAATGTGCAGAGAAATGCTATGAAGTTATAGGTGATAAAGGTGTTGAATATAGAGCACCAATTGAAACTATTATGGATTTCTTAAAAAGTATATAGAAAAAAGCCCTGTTTAGGGCTTTTTTTTATTTTAATGTAGTTTGCCAATTTTCATCAAATCCTATTTCTATTAATATATCTATAAAATTAACAGATTTAAACTTATTATTATATTTTATAAAAAGATTATCTAAATCGTTTATAATTTCTAAATAATCTTCTTTAGTTAAAACTAATTTTAACATAGCCGCTATTGTAAATACATTACCATTATTTATATAATCGCTTGATATATTAAGTATTTTAGATATATTAGAAATATTAGCCTTTTTATTTATTTTAAAGTTATAAAGACGTTCTTCATGAGCACATATATTTCTATAAAAATTAGCAGTTTTAAGTATATAAGTGCATAGTAATTTTCTCTTTCTAGTATTCTTATACATTCATCTTCATTAGATATTAATAAACCTCTTTTTTTAGAATATCTATTTGTTATTCATTTGTTTTAAAAGGTTTCATTTATTTTTAACTCCTAAAAAAATAGCTCGGTCCTACGTAAGGAACACGAGCTTGATCTTATTATTATATATTATTATAATATAAATGATATGTCAATTGTATGAATATGTTAATTTATATTGTAATCCATAGTTTTAAATGCAGACAAGTCTTCAAATCCATACTTTTCATACATTTCTTTTGCATCATCTGTTGACCAAAGCCAAACATACGAAATATTACGTTCTTTAAGATCTTTTATT
>JAWXUS010000048.1:0-7912 GCA_044426235.1 Peptostreptococcaceae bacterium
AAAATTGAGATAATTGGACCATTTAAAGAAACTATTAATACAACTATTATAGAACTTTATGATGATAAAGGCTTACCAATAGAATCAGCTCCTCACGCAAAACAAATAGTTAAAATGAAACTAGATGTTGATGTTGATGTTGATTATATGCTTAGAAAAGAAATAATAAATATTAGTTTATAATAAAAAAGCTAAAGACTATGGTCTTTGGCTTTTTTATATATAATATATATTTTATATAAACATAGATTATTACAATGTATTATTATTTGATTTTATGTATAATATTGTATATAAATATGAAAGGGTGAGTTAATGGATATCAATGATTATATAATAACACAATCAAATTTTAAAAAAATATCTTCGGAAGTGTTAAATAGTAACACTACTAAGAATATATATTTAATTAGATTTAAAGATTTTATAGATGAAGATTCAATTATAAAAGATATTATATCTAATAAAATAAAATATGTAAGTTGTGATTGTGAAGAACAAAATTTTATTAAAGAGATAAATACACATTACGTGGACGTAGAAATACCATTAAATGAAGATGAACATATAAAATATATTTACAATCATCTATCAAATATAACTAAGAATAAAATGGATTTAATTGATATTGCATCTAAATTTTATCATAAAAACAATAATTACATATTTAGAGTAAATAATTATATAACTAAAGTATTTAAACCACTACTTGATTATATAGAGAATATTTTATTAAGGGAGATTAAGATTTTGGATAATAACAATCATAAATAGGGTGATATTATTATAAATAATGATATTAAAAATAATTATGGGTCAAATAATATTGCTAAAGGAAATATAAGTTCTATAAATACTGTTAGTAATCATAGTACAAGTACAGAAATTAAAATAAAATCATTAATTGAAGATATATTATTAGATATAAAATCAGAAGAAATATGTGAAGATATAAAAGAAGAAATAATAGACGAATTAAGCATTTGTGCTCAACAAATAGAACAGAATACATTAAGAGAAACTAGAAAAAATAAAGTTAAAGATTTTATTAGTTCAACCATTAATAAAATACCAAATATTATGAATAATGGAACTTTTCTTATAAAACAATTTATTGAGTTAAGAGATTTATTGGGTAATTTATAAAGAAAAAAGCTAAAGACTAAGTCTTTAGCTTTTTTCTATATAAATTGTTTTAGTTCACTATACAAGCTATCAAGTATTTCTATGTCCCCAACTAAACAATTTGGAAGTTGCTTAACTCCTATTATATTGTGAGATGCAAATTCCTTTGGAAATGGAAATCCTTCTGCACAAATTAACATATAGTTTTTATACTGAATAACTCCAGTTATTGAAGATAATTTTATTAAAACATCTCCCTTAGCCCTTCCAGATAAATTTGAATTGCTATCTTCATCTCTTGAAATTTCCACAAACTTTTCTGTAATAGTTAGTGTAGTTCCAGACCCTAGTTCAAACTTTTTCATTGAAATACCCCCTTAAATGTTAATTTATAATGTTTTCATCTATTACCGAATCTTCTTCAGGAACTCCGTTTTCTAAAGTTCCATTATTCTCAAGAACTGCCTCTTCTAAATCTTCAGTTACATTTGGAATTTCTGCATCTAATTCACCCTCTGCATCAGGTACTTCAAATTCTTCATTTTGAATTAATTCTTCTTGATTATCTCCACTTAAATCTTCGTCATTATTTAAAGGTTCATCATTTAAGTTTTCATCAGTACTTAAATCTTCTGTTTCTTCAGAAGTATCTAAATTACTAGAATTTTCTTCATTTAAATTTTCATCTGTATTATCAAAATGTTCTTCTGTTGCAGGAGGTATTTCATCAGTTGGAACTTCTTGTAGATTTTCATTTGGAGTTACTTCAGGAGTTATTTCTTCTGAATTTTGAATACTATCATTTGAAGTATTCATTCCAAATAGATTTTTAAAGAAGTTTATTATTTTTTGGAAAAAACCTACAGCCTCTTCTTTTGTTGGAAGTTCGATTAAAGTTTTATCAGTTGCATCAACTTGAACGTTCTCTCCTAAAGCATCGTCATTAGTTTGATTTAATATACCATTATCAGTAATAACTTCATCATTACTTGAGAAAATATTTCCAAAAAATTCTCCAATACCAGCAAAAGCCGTACTAAATCCATCAAAGAACCCTTTTTTAACTCCTTCTCCAATTTCATCAAGTCTTTCACTAACGCTATCTTGAATTTTACCTAAAGCATTTTCCATTTCACTATAGTCATAGTTTTGATCTGCAACTCTTTGCATTAAAGATGTTATTTGTTCAAATTGAGAGTCACTTAAAGTTATTCCATAATTATTAGTTATATTGTTTATAGTTTCAGCTATTTGAATAGTGTCACTAGTATTATTTTTTATAACGTCAAGTTTTATATCATTAATAATTGCAGTAGCCTTATCTTGTGCCACTTTATCATCATCAAATTCAGTTTCTATACTTTCTCCAAGTTGACCTGTTATTACTAATTCTTCAGTTGCAATTTCTTTTTTCTCAGAATCTAAAGCCTCACCTGTTGCATCTTCAAATGCCTTCATAATACCAGTTAAAGCACCTGTTCCTGAAACTGGAAAATTTGCAGCTATAACAACATTAGCATCAGTCATTCCAGCAGTTGATAGAGTAGTTGCAACCATTGATGCACTAACCCAAGTTATATTTGCAGTTTTTACATTTATTCCACTTCCTGATTTTGTTGGTTCAACAAATGCACAAGAATAAGTTTTAGTACCTATTTGTGAATTACTTGCAAGACCTTCTAAGTATTCTCTTTCTTCTTGATTATTAACTTCAAGCACAACAACTTCAGTTTCTTTTACACCAAAGTAATTTAACATAGTTTCTTTTTGAGCATCAGTTAAGTCTGCACCAAGTGTAACAACTCTTGCACTATCTGCAAAAACGTAAAATACGTTTGATAAGCATATTGTTGATATTAAAGTTAGAGTTATTATCTTCTTTTTGAAATTATTAAAAGTTTTATTCATAATTCAAATCCTTTCAATTTTTGTATTATTATTATACTATTCATACTAAAAAAATGCAAATTACAGTAAAAAAACAATATATATACGTAATAAATTAAATAATTAAATTAAAATTATTAGTTAATAGATTGAAAAAATATAAATAATGGTATAATATAAGATAAATTATATATAAAGGAGAAAAAATTTTATGTCTAAAGAATTAGTAAAAGAAAGAGTAATAAAATATTTAGTTGAAGACTTATTAGTACCACTAGATGTTATCGATACAGATGTTAATTTAAACGAGTTTGAAGAAGGTGCAGAGGGATCTTTAGATATCGTAGTTAATGTTGTTGAGAAAGATGAAAACAACGAAGAGGTTTGTATACCAATGTTAGTTGTAAAATGTTTAGATGAAGATGTTTTACTTAGTGATAATAATGTATTAAATAAGCAACTTGATAAATTACAAGAAATAGATGATATAGTTTTAGCAGGAAGATACGTTTTAACTAACGGAAATGAAATGAGCTATAATAATATATACGAAGAAGAAGAAATTCCTTCATATGAAGATATGTTAAAATTATTCTTTGAAGAAGAAGCAGAGGCTAATAATCACTCTCACGATCATTCGGATGGATGTGGTTGCGGAGATGGATGCGGATGTGGTGACGACTGCGGATGCGGTGATGGTGGATGTGGAGATGGATGTGACTGCTAATAATTTTTAGCCATATTTAGTCTACATAATAATTTAAATAAAAAAAGACTTAGAATTTTTCTAGGTCTTTTTTTATTTAGGAAGTAATAATATCTTCATATATTAAATAAAAGTCATTACACTATAAACTTATTTTTGTAAGTTATTTACATAAAATTCTATAGCATCTCTTATAAATTTCGCAGTACCTTCGCCATTTTTATCAATATTTTTCATAAAGCGAATATCTTCAGTATACATAACCGATAAATTTAAAAGTATTTCATCGCTACAAGTATAGTAACTGTTTGAAATGTGTTCTTGCCATCTTTTAACTAATTCTTGAGCGATTTCACTTTCTGGTCTATTATTTTTTATATTTGAAAACTCTTGAAGTATTGAAGTTGACATATTTATTGAATTATTCCATTTTTCTTTAGTATAGTGCTTAGTTTTTTGTTTGTATTCTTTATATTCGTTAGTATTTGCCCATATTTGTTTGGTTTCCTTTTGATATTTGTCTTTGTTTTCTAATATTTCATTGTTATATTTTTTAGTCATTACATTTCATCCAATTAAATTATTATCTATAGTTTTTATTAAATCATCAATTTGATTTCTTTTTTGAATTAGAAGTGCTCTTTGATTTTTTAACGCAGAAATTTTATCATAATTTTCATTATTAATAATATTTTTTATATAATCTAGAGAAAATCCAAGATTTTTTAGAAAAATTATTTCAAAAAGTTTATTAACTAAACTTTCATCATAAATTCTATACCCATTATTATTAGTTTTAGGTTTTAAAAGTCCAATCTTATCATAGTGGTGAAGAGTTCTAATAGTTAGTCCAGTTATTTTTGATACTTCATTAATTTTCATTTATTTCTCCTTAATATATAAAATAGACTATCACGTTAAGTTAGAGTCAAGTCTTTTATTAAAAATAATAAATAATTTTTAAATTTTATAATCGTGTTTGTAATGATATTAGTTATTTAATTAAATTTTCATCTTAATATATAATAAACTATTTCGTTAATTTAAAGTTAAGTTTTTGTATAAAATTTTTATTAAAAGAAGGAGTTTGTAGTTTAATGTAGAATAATTAAATTAAATAGTTGTTGACATTTGAAATTAAGGTGAATTTTTAAAAAATTTAGTTCATATATTTTAATAAACAAAAGCATCTTAATTTATAAATTATTAGAAACAAAAGGAGTTTTAAAAATATGAATACTAAAAAAGATACTGTTTATGATGGTTATATATATGGGGAAGCCTCAAAAGCATCAAATACTATGAAAATGTATTTGAAAGAAATAGAAGTTTATAGCATACTTACTGCAAATGAAGAAAGAGAACTTGGTCGAGAAATTTTAAATAACAATGAAGATGCTAAAAAAACTTTTATTAATTCAAATTATAGATTAGTTGTTAGTATTGCAAAGAAATATAAAAAAGACAGTATTGATATATTAGATCTTATTCAAGCTGGAAATATTGGACTTATAAAAGCTGTTGAGAAGTATGATTACAAAAAGGGTTATAAATTTAGTACGTATTCAACTTGGTGGATAAAACAAAGTATCACTAGATATTTAGATGATTGTGAAAATACTATTAGAATACCTGTTCATCTTCACCAAAAAATAAATTTAATTAAAAGAAAAAAATATGAATTATCAAATATATTACAAAGAGAACCTAATATTGAAGAAATTTCTGAGGCCTGTGGCATTGGTATTGACAAAATTTTAGAACTTCTAGAAAAAGATAAAAGTGTAATTTCACTTGATACTCCAATTAAAGAAGATGAAGATAGTAGTTTAGTTGAATTTATTCCTTCAGATTCAAATTTCGCAGACATAGTTTTAAGAGAAATTGAACAAAGAAATTTACGTGAAAAAATTGAAGAAGTATTACAAGATTTAAATGAACAAGAACAAAAGGTTCTTAGAATGCGTTTTGGGCTTGATGATAACAAACCAAAAACGTTAGAGGAAATTGGTAAAAACTTTGGGGTAACAAGAGAGAGAATAAGACAAATTGAATCAAAAGCAATTAGAAAACTAAGACATCCAAGCCGTTTAAAACAACTTAAAAACTTTTATTAAAAAGAAGAATAGACTTTGTCAACAAACTGAGCTAAAGCTAATGCTTTAGCCATTTTATTGTTCATTTTAATAATAGACACCTCCGTTTTATTATTATATTATTTTTATTATTATATAATTTAACTTAAAAATAATAACATTATAATGATTGAAGGAGTGGCGATGATTAAATATAAACAAATTATAAGTTGTGCATTTTGTTCCTTATTAATAGGGTGTGCTTCAAGCACAGATAGTGTGAAAGTTGATTTTTTAGATGAAAAAGAAATGGTTTCAGTTCATAACTTAATCCATACGATTAACAGTGAAGATTTGAAGTCGTTTAATGAAATTAAAAAGATAATTGATGAAAATATACCAAGAATGAAAAATGAAGTCGATAGAGATAATGCTATTATTAAATATATTCAAATTTATAATAATTTAGTGGTTAATGCAATGAATAAGCTTTCTTATCTTGGATATGAAATGGAAGAAGTTATAAGTCAATATGAAGTTGAAATTAACAATATATCTTCATATGATAAAATACCTAATGAATATGGAACTGTTAAAGGCTTTTTAAATGAAATTTATTCAAATGGATTAGTTCTTTATCTTCATAGCAACAATCAAGGCTATTCAATTCAAGTAGATTATTCTAAAATTAAAAACGAATACGAAGAACACACGTCTAATGAATTAGCTAAATACTTAAATTTCTTAGATTATGAAATTAAAAATGATTTGAACTTATTTGAAAAAGAGATAGATTTAGAAGAAATTAAGATTAGACTTGAAATGCTTTATGATATAAAACATACTGATACTTATCTAAGCAATAAAATAGAATTTAGTAAGACGACTTATGAAGACTTTTTACTTGGAAAAACACATAGTTATTTTGTAGATGAAAATGGAGAATTTCTTAATTACGTAAGTCAGTTTTATCAAAATGAAATAGACAATAAGTCAAGCATATCTGTTTTAATTAAAGAAATATTGCAATAAAAAAAGAGCATACGCTCTTTTTTTATTACTTTTTAAGATATACACACATCATTCCACCGCCTGCTGTGATTAACTTATCTCCAACTTCAGCGTATTGCTGTCCATCAAAAGATTTTAAGTAAATATTATACACTTGCTGGACTTCTTTATCTGTAAAATATGCTGACATAAAGTTTTTAAAGGCATCTACATATTCAGACTTACCTTCTATATTCAAAGTAGCCCCATATTCAACCAGAGCATATCCTGGTCTTAAAGATTCCTCGTAATATCTCGCGTAACCATCTTGAATTCCTCCGCCTTCAACAAAATACCAAAGTCCATTAGCTGCAAAAACAAACCCTGAATTTACAGTATGTTCATGAAACTCTGCTTGCGTTGAATTTCCGTTTAATTTACCAGTTGAAACTGACCCATTAGTAGAGCTATTAGAATCAGACTTAACGTCTTCTGCTTTACTAACTAACTTAACAGCTTCAGCTCTTGTAAGAAGTCCTTGAGGTCTTAAAGTTCTATCTTCATATCCGTGAAGAATATCTTTTTCTATAAGCCCTTCCATGCTTGATTTTGCCCAGTATACTATCTTATCGTTATCATACATATAAGGTATTCTGTTTAAATCATTATCTTTAACTTCTAAGTAAGTTGCAATCATAGTACTTGCTTCTTCACGAGTTATAAAATCATCTGGTCTAAATAAAGAGTTTGCATTTAAGCTCTTATCTAAGATGTAATCATATATTCCGTGAGATGCTCCATTTCTTATATCAACATTTGCCCAGTGTCCCCAAGTATCTGTCATATTAGAAGGATTTAAATGATTAGCATTATCTTTTAAATATCTTTCTCCAAAAGTAGTTATTTCAAAAGTTTGAACCATAACCTTCATAAACTCTGCACGAGTTATATTTTGATTTGGCTTGAAAGTTCCATCTTGATATCCATTAAGTATTCCACGATTTGTATATTCGATTATTTGATCATATGCCCAGTGAGAACTAGTAAGATCTTTGTAAGATGAATTTGCACTTACTTCAAATGGCAATGTACTTAAAGCTATGCTTGTAAGCATTAAACTTGTTATTAA
>JAWXUS010000117.1:0-3216 GCA_044426235.1 Peptostreptococcaceae bacterium
CTTTAATAAATCTAAATTTTTAGAAGATAAGTCTTTACACTCTTCTATTGAAGTTATTTCTATTGTAGTACATTTTTGAGTAAATACTGGGTTGATACTTTCAAACTTTTCTATAAGCTCTATAGCTATATTTTTTGGAGTGTCTAACTCTTTAGCAAAAAATAAAGTGTTGTGGCTAGTTTCAAATTTAAAGTCGTTTTTTTCATCAACTATTACTACTGATAAAGTAGCATAGTATACATTAGAATATTTTTTCATTGTGGTATTCTCACTTTCTTATTATATAATTTTTAAGGTACTGAACAAGTTATGTAAATGTTAGCTATCTTGTTCTTAATTACATTATATAATGTTTTGATATCTTTTAGTTACTTATTTTCAACACTTCATAAACATTAATATTACTTGTTTTGGTATGCTACTCTGATTATTCTTATATTTTTACATTAAAAAAGCACTCTAAAGAGTGCTTACAATAGACTAAGGTCTATTATATGTATAAGTTCATCATTAATATAAGTAGTATATATATTAGGGTGATTAGTTGGGGCTAAATGAAATTTCTTAATTTCTTCTTCATATGTAATAATCATTAAAGAGTTATTTATAACTTCAATACGTTCAATACCTTCTTCCTTCTCGGCAATCTTTCCACTATGCGTGAAAGAACCTTCATTAAGAACCTTTAGAGCATTGAATAAAGGTTTCCTCCTTCTATCACTCCAATCCTTAATCAGAAGAACCTTAGTAACTTCCGGAACATATGCCTCAAACACATCTTCTAAAATTATATCATAATCAATCCTTTTTATCTCCCTAGGATTAATCTCCTTATCAAACATTAAATAAACAGATACTGCCATAATCTATACCTCCATCATTTTTATTTACCTCGCGCCATTTCTAAAAAGAACGGCGCAAGAATTAGATTTATATACCAGGATAGCTAGTAAGCCTATCATCTATTAGGTAAACATATTCACCTTCTTCATCTAAACAAGCGAATACATTTTCATAACAAGTTTTACTTAAAGTGCGCTTTACCATACTTCCATCTACCTTAGTTATATAAAGAGTACCATCTAAAACCTCAACTCTCTCAATAACCTTTATAGAATAAGTATTCGCAATCGCGATATAAGGTAAATCCTTATCTTCTTCAAACCTCCCTAAATACTTAGAAATAAGTTCCACTTTAGATAAGTCTTTTAACCCACAAACCTTATCGCTAAAATACATTACATTTAGCTTTCCATAAGGTTCATCACTTCCTATGTTATGGTATAAATCAAACGTTAAATCCATAATATCTCTAGAATTTAACTTATCACAATGTAATACAACGTGATTATAATTACTTGTAATTTGCATTTTAAAACCTCCATCATTAGTTATAATATAATTTGGTTTTTAAAGCATTTACATAGCTTTAATCGGCTTGTAATATGATTTAAAATATTTAGTTGTCAAGGTGCATCATCAAGAGTTTATGTAGTTCGTTAACTCTTAACTTAATTATATTATACAATGATTTAGTATCTTTTAGATGCTTATTTTCAATACTTCATAAACATTGGATATACTGGGATTTCTGATGCTACTCTGATTATTCTTAATAAAATAGTATAAAATCATACAATAAAGGTCAAAACATTTAAAGCTATTTAAACGCTATTTAAAGGTTATGTAAGAGTTTATAATATAAATACATTATAAGATTAAAATAAGGCTTAAAAAGGCTATTTAAAAGGTCGTAAAACTAAAGGTGTATATATATAAATAGACACAACAAAAAAGACACTAATTAATTAGTGTCTTAATGGGTCTATACAATAGGGTTTATTAAATATACACTATCTTTTACATTGTCATCTATTAACTTGATAACATTAGTTGATATTGGTTCATACTCTATTAGGTCAATTTCTCTATCATCTTTTAGGTCGTGAAGTGTTATGTATTCTTTTAGTATATGGTAATGTACATTTTGCGCATAAGAAGAACCTAAAAGATAATCCATCTTGAAATCCTCTCTAGCTATATCTAAATACCTACAAATGTACCTACTTAGAACTTCCGTGATTTCTTCGCTATCTTCCAATACAAGTCCAAGTTGAACCATAACCTCCAATCCTTCAAAAATCCTAAAGTCTAAATGTTCAATATCATTTAAGAATATTATTTGGCAACTATAAAAGTTAACATTTTTTGATTTTAATATCATCGGTTTTTTTCTCACTCTCATCAGTATAGTTTATATGTAATTTTCAAGGTCGCTTTAGAGTGTGTCTCTAGCTCTTTAGCTTAATTATATTATATAACATATAGATTCGATCGAGTCATTTATTTTCAATACATAAAGACTATTGGTATTAGTGGTATTCGTATGCTACTCTGATTATTCTTAATAAAATCTATATAGTCATAGTATGAAATAAGTATACTAGTTGATTTGAGCTATTTAAATGCGTTTTAAGAGCTTTATACTATTCATAAGGTATTTATATTTAAACTTATTTTTGAAGCTTAAAAAGGCTATTTAAAAGGGTGACTAAAAGCACAAAAAAAAACACTAGTTAAACTAGTGCTTTTTTCTATGTAGTGGTTATATTAGATATAGTATTATAAAGGATTAACAACTATACAATTTTGAAGTTCAAAAGGATTTATAATGTATAGTTTACTTTTCTTGTCATCACTTAATACATACATATTGTAAGTGTCTTCAAATTTAGATTTCTCAAAATAAAGAGGTAGTTCTAAAGATGGGTTATTATTAAAATGTATATCTAATCTAAAAGTATCTTCTTCGGTTCTTTTTAATTCTATAGTGTGTATATCTTTAGTGTAAGGAATAAAGTCACACACTCCAAAATCATTTGTTGTTGTAGGGTTTTCTAAATCTTGAGTACAATTTTTTAATTCGTTGTTTAGTGCATAGTCTGATAATAAAACATCATCTATTACTAAAGCATTTATTCTCTCTGTAGTATCTTCACTTTTAAAAGTAAAGTAGTATTGGTTCATAGTTACGAATTGAACTGTAATGAACTTGTTTGAGTTGTTTAAGTTTGCTATTGAGTTAATCATTAGTTAATCTCTCTCTCTTATAGTATAGTTGCAAGTTGTTGTTGTTCTCTTGCTTAATTACATTATATAATAATTAGATATCTTTTAGAGTCTTATTTTCAATACTTCAAGATTATTGGATATACT
>JAWXUS010000049.1:0-7830 GCA_044426235.1 Peptostreptococcaceae bacterium
GAGGGAACTCTAAATGCGACAGGAGGGAACTCTAAATGCGACAATAATTTAAAATTGACGTCGTTATATTTTTATATTATTTTATATATAAATGGAGTTTTTTTGGAGGGATAAAATGGATATAAATGATAAAAATATACTTATGAAAAGTAATATAATTATAAAGGCAAAATATAATATTTCAACTTTAGAAAATAGAGTTTTTTTGATGCTTTTATATAAGTTACAAAAAAGTAATGATGATATAATTAGATGTGAAATATCTCATGAAGAATTTAAAAGCATAATAAAGAAAAAACAGTTTAGCTCTATAGATTCTATTTCAAATTTATTAGTTAATTTAAGAAAACAAAGTATCTATTTTAAAGATGAAGAAGGTTGGGGGGAATACGGTTTTATCAACGGATTTAAGTATATAAAATCTAGAAAAACTTTTAAAATTGAGGCCTCTAAAGAGATACATTTATACATTAGAAATTATTTAGAAATTGGATATACACCTATTAATTTATCGATATTTTTTGGATTAATAAATCCAAATTCTCAAAGATTTTACGATTTATTAAGATTATGGAGTGGATCTAAATCAACTATAAATTATAAAATTGATGAACTAAAAGAACTTTTAATGATTGAGGATAAGTATGATAGATACAGTGATTTTAAGAGAAGAATTATAATACCTGCTATAAAGGAGCTTAATGATACTGAGTATTTTGAAATAGATTTTAATGAAAATAAAGTAGGTAGAAAGGTTGATTCAATCGATTTTATTGTAAAGGATCTAGATAAGAGAAAGTACTTTGAAAAAGAAGTAAAAAATATAGAAAATACTATTTTATCAAACGATAAAAAAAGAGAGAGCGGATTTGAAACTATGAAAGATATTTTTATTCCTGATGAAACTCTTTTTACAAAGGGTACATTGAGAAGTTTTAAAATCGACTTTCAAAGTGTTGATTTTAAAAATGAATATATGAAAAAAGCATTTGACGATTCAGTTATGATAACTTTTGATCGTGATGATATAGAAACTATTAAAGCAACTTCATATAAATTTTTTAAAGGTACTTTAGATAATAAAATTAAAGAATATATTAACGAGGAATTAGAAGATATTAAACATAAAAATAACTTAGAATTATATTGGAATTACTTAGAATAGTTATAAATTTTATCAAGAATTTAATAGGTAAAAAAAGTAAAATATTAATTACTTAAGAATAAAATAAAAATAATAGAAATGAATGTTCGTAAAATGTACGTGCGTTCACTTCTATTATTTTGATAAATTATCATAATCAGTTGGTATATTTTTGTATAAGTCAAGAATGCTAATATTTAGAATTTTAGAAAAAAATATTAGTTCATAATCATAAACTTCACGAGTAAGATTTTCTATTCTGGAAAGAGATGTTCTGTCTAAATCTAATCCCGATAAATGTAATTTACCAATAAATTTTTCTTGTGACAGTTTATTGATCTTTCTATAATATTTGAGATTTTCACCGATAATATTTCTGTTTTTCATAATATTTATCATTTCATATTAATTCATAAAGGTATTTTATGAAGAAGAGGTTAAAATATTTGTGCCAGAAGTGAAAGATTGTTCTATTTTTAAGGAAAATGCATTAAATACAGTCAATCAATTAGAAGTATTAAGAGAGGCCATAAATAATTCTAGAGATAGGAGCATATGCTCCTATTTTTATGTAAAAATAAAACATAGTCAAGTTTATTTAAATAATTACATACTTGAGTATAGTTAGGAATATCAAAATTTAATTAAGTATACTAAAATCAATGGGTCAAGTAAAATTTGGTGACAAGTTGCATAAAAAACGTATGTTCCCCTATAGTAATTAATTAAAAAATATATATTTAAATATACTAAAATATTGTATTATTATAAATAAGATTCAAACTAAAGAAGGTGTAATATGAAAGATGATAAAATAGATATTCGTACATTTAAATATAGTTTTGAAAAAGTCAAAGAAAATTCGAAGAGTCAAAAAGATGGTATAAAAATACTTTACTTTCTAAAACAAAAAGTTATATCTTTTGAAGAAAATAGTAGTATACAATATGAATTAAAGCTAATATTTCCAGATAATCAAGAAATATTATATACTAGGGGTATTTAGTAAATGGAGGTTGGGTTATGAATTACAACAATATTATTATAGGCATTTGTGAGGATAATATTATTCATAAAAACTTATTGAACACTTATATAATAAGTTTTTTTAGCATATTAAATAGTAATTATAAGGTACTAGAATTTTCATCAGGAGAAGAGTTATTAAGTAATTATCCAAATAATCTAGATTTATTATTTTTAGATATTCAAATGAGTGATCTAAATGGAATGGATACAGCAAGAAAAATAAGAGAGTTTGATAATAATGTAGAGATAATATTTACAACATCACTATTAGATTATGTTTGTGAGGGTTATGAGGTAAATGCTTATAGATATATGTTAAAGCCAATAGAGTATAGTATATTTGAAGCTAATATTAAGAAATGTATAGAAACTATTGAGAAAAAGAGAGATGATTATTTAACAATTAATGATAAATCAAAATTAATAAAAGTTAAGCTAGATGATATTTTATATATTGAAACAAGTAGTAAAAGAGAGCTAATAATACACACTATTGATAGGCATGAAACAATTAAAATAAGCATGAGAAAAATAGAGAAGTTATTAAATCAAAATTTTTTTAGATGCCATAATAGTTTTATAGTTAATTTAGAGAAAGTCTCAAGAATAGATTTACTAGATATTTATATAAATAATAATATAATACCAATAAGTAAACATAGAATAAAGGAATTAAAAGCTAGATTAATAGACGTTTTAGGAAATAGAGTATGTTAAATAACATTATATTTTGGAAAACATTAGATATGTGTATTTTAATAATAGAGTGGATATCATTGTATATTTTAATAAATAACTTAAGTAATAAAAAAGTTAGTAAAAAGCAAAATCTATTTAGCTTTTCTCTTATTTTATCAATAGCATTTTCTATGAATCTACTTGGTATTTTACCAAGTTTAAGAGTATTTATATCTATTATATTAAGTATAATTTATATTAAATTAGATTATGATGTTAATTTATCAAAGGCACTAACAATTCCACTCGTTTATTGGATGATATTAATAGGTATAGAGGCCCTTAGTATAAGCAGTATTGTATATATAAATGGCATTAGTGTAGATATGTTGCTAGAACCTAATATATATAGGTTGGAAGCTATAATTTTAGCTAAATCATTTTTA
Source organism: Peptostreptococcaceae bacterium (assembly GCA_044426235.1). Taxonomy (GTDB): domain Bacteria; phylum Bacillota; class Clostridia; order Peptostreptococcales; family Peptostreptococcaceae; genus JAGHEK01. Next base: position 3,298 of record JAWXUS010000049.1, read on the forward strand.
TTTATAGGTATATTAATGGTTAAGTACTTTAAATTATCAGGACAAATAAGTAAAAATGACTTTGTATATATAGGTATTCCAATGTGTACAAATATACTAAGTCTTTTAATTATATTTGAGCAGGGTATTTCTGATTCACATAAAGATTTAGTAGACAATTTTAATTTAATTTTAATATTTTTTTTAATTCTATTATCAAATATATCATTATTAATAATAATTTATAAAATAGTAACAAGTAACAAACTTAAAATAGAAAATGAATTTATAAAGGATAAAATAAATTTAGAATATAGATACTCTAAGAGAATAGAAGAGAACCAAGAAAATATAAAAAGAATATACCATGATATGAAAAATCATATGATTTGTATTTCTAATTTAAGTAATGAAAAAGATGTACAAGAATATATAAGAAGCTTAGATTTAAATATAGGAGATATAAGCTTTAATTTTGGAAATAAAATACTAGATATTATTATCAGTGAGAAACATAATATTTGCAAAGAAAAAGGTATTAAATTTAATATAGTAGCAGATTTTAGTAAATTAGACTTTATAGATATGATGGATTTATGTGTTATTTTTTCTAATGCTTTAGATAATGCAATTGAAGCATGTGATAAAATTTTAGATGAAGATAATAGTAAGTATATATCTATAAATGTTATATACATAAACAGTTTTTGTTTTATAAAAATAGAAAATAGCAAGGCAAATGATATTAATATAAAACATAATAATTTTATTACCAATAAGAAAGATAAATCTATGCATGGAATAGGTTTAAAAAATATAAAATATACAGTATATAAATATAACGGCGATATAAAGATTGACTTTGATGATGACAAATTCTTACTTAAAATTATTTTTTCTCTATAAAAATTACCCAGTTACGTTCATATAATCCCCAGGTATGTATAAGGCATTGAATATTTATAGAAATAAATGTAATTTGGAACTAACAAATATATGTCAATAAAAATAGGGAGGATTTATTTTATGAAAAGGATAAAGAAGTTTGTATTTTTAAGCTTATCAATAGCTTTATTAGTTGCACCCACAACATCAGCTTTTGCTGATTCATCAATGATTGTTTCTGAAGAAGGAATTGGGATAAATATATACAACCCAATTATGAATGATGAAAATTTTTCAATGTTTAACCAAAGTAGTAAATCAACTATAGAGGGTGATAAAGTGAGTGTTTCTGGAGGGACACTTTGGGCTACATGGAGAAATGGTGTTGATTTTAGAGCAAATTATGACCACAGTACAAAAGAGCATAGATCTTCATCTATGAATGCTAATGGGAAACCATTAAGAAGTAGTTGGGTATCCAAAGGAATAAGAGCGATTTCACCTTGGAACTATCAAACATTATATGGTAATAAGGTTTTTGGAGCAACTATATAAGCATAAATAGTTTGTAAAGGAGGTTAGATGTTTGAAAAAGCAGTCTGTTTTAATAGTAACTATTATAAGTATACTAGTGAATATATTTTCTTTTATATATATTAATAAAAATTTGATTAATAATTTCTTATTTGACAAAACAAGAGTTATATTTCACTTTAATGAAAATAGTACTTTAGACCAAGAGTTTTTGAATGAAATAATAGATTTTTCTCAAGAAAAAGGGGTAGAAATATCTCAATATAGCTTTTTGAGTAATAATAAGATAGATATATATTCAACTATAAAAGATTATTATAAAGAAATCTTGATTATACCTAACCTCCTATTCGATAAAGATATAAAGGTACATAATTTTAATGATATTTACGATGTTGGATTTAAAAACTTATTTTATATTGATACTAAGGATGAAAATATTATTTCTGAATTTTCAAAAAAATTTAATGAATATGGTAAACTCTATGATGATTTAGAACTAGAAGAAAATAAATTTTCTTTTAATGTACTAACTAAGTATATAGGAATTGATTTTTTATCTATTATGTCACTATTTATTTTTATTTTTGCTTTAGTAATTCTTTTTCATTACTTAAATAATAAAAAGAAATATTTAATTTATGAGCTATGGGGATACTCAAAGATAAGGATATATTGTGTTATAAATAAAGTTTTATATAAAACTTTATTTATAACAATAGTATCTTGTAATTTAATTATGGTTGGAATTATATATTTATGTAATTTAACAAGTATATTATCCGAATTTATTCTTATAACAATTTTACTCAACTTAATTATATCATTATTAATACTTTTAGTTTCTATCATTCTATTTTTATTATCATTTATCAACTTAAATAGTAGAAATGAAAAAAAGAGACTTTCAAATATAAGGTTTATTGCTAGCATAACAAAGTTTTGTTTATTGATATTAATAATTTTATCATTTAATAATTTATCATATGAAGTATCAACACTTAAGAATAGTAAAAAGAGTTTAGATTTATGGAAAAATATTGAAAAACTCTATATAATATCTGGAATGTATTCGCCAGCGTATGAAGAGTTAGCATTAGAAGATGAACTTAATGAAAAGATATTAAAAGTATATAGAGATTTAAGTGAACTAGATAAAGTATTTATAATTAATTCACTTAATTTTGAGCGCTCACCAAATATAAATACTAAGAATGAAGACTTAGACTATAATTATAAAGTGAATACTCAAAATGAAGAAGATTTATACTCACCGTACGGTAGAAATATAATGGTAGATAGAAACTACCTAAAAAGAAATTTGATAAAAAGTTTTTCAGATAATAAAACTGTTCTTGATAAGATAGATAACAATGAGGATGTTTTAAATGTATTAGTTCCACAAAAATATAAAGATTATGAAGAGACTATAAAAGAATCATATATAGAATGGTTTTATTTCCAAAAGGTTTATATACCTAATATGTATAAAGAAGCTAGAAATCAAGAATTAAGTAAAAAGAAAATTGATGATTTAAAAATAAACTTAATTTATGTACAAAATAATCAGTCCTATTTTACATACAATAGTTATAGTGGGGATTACCTTAATACTATTAATGATCCATTAGTTACTGTATATACTGAAAATATAGACAACTCAGTTTTAGCATCAACTATAGGAGTATGTATGTTTTTAGAAGCTGAAAATGAATATAGTGCACTAGAAGAGGTTAAGAATATTACACAAAAGTATAATATAACTGAATTAAATGCAATTTCATCGGTATATGATAAAAAAGGACAGCAAATTATAGATATAGAAGATAGAGTAGATAGCTTAATACTAAAGATTATAATTATATCTTTAATGCTAGTTACATTAATTATTGTTATAACATATGTTTATTATAAATCCTATATTTCAAAAATAATTATAAAATCTTTATATGGATATAATTTTATAAGTACTTATAAGGACTTACTTTTATCAAATCTATATATTTATATTTTGGCATTTTTAATTATATCTATTATCTATAAAAAAATCTCTCTTTTTATAATTATAATTAGTATTTTTATGATATTTATAGATCTTATTATAACAAAAGCTATAAATAGAGTTATAATTAGTGAAGGTGAGATTAAGTTAAATAAGGGAGAGTTAAAATGATAAAGATAACAAATATTAATAAAAGTTTTGATAGCAGAACTGTTTTATCAGATATATCAATTTCTATAGATAAGAATGAATTTGTTTGTATAACTGGAGAAAGTGGAGTAGGTAAAACAACATTATTAAATATTATAGGATTATTAGACAAACCGAATAGTGGAGTTGTAAATTTATGTGGAAAGACTAATTTTTCTAGAAAAGATATATTAAAATTGAGAAGGAATTTTTTTGGATATATATTTCAGGACTTTTTATTAATGCAAGACGAAACAGTTGAAGAAAACCTTAATATATCTAAAAAGTATAACAAAGAAGTTAATGATATAGATATATATGAAATCATGGAAAGAGTGAAGCTTGATAGTAGTTACTTAAATAAAAAGGTATGTTATCTAAGTGGGGGAGAACAACAAAAAGTTGCTATTGCAAGAATGATGTTAAAACCATATGAATTAGTATTAGCGGATGAACCAACTGGAAATCTAGATGATAAGAATAAAAAAGAAGTTATTGAAATTTTTAAAGATATAAAAAAATATGGTAAAACAATAATTTGTGTTACACATGATAAAGATATTGCAGATTCAGCAGATAGAGTTATAACATTAAAATGATTATAAATAGAGATTAGTAAATAAATATTATAAAAAAGGAAGATAGTATGAAAATCACCAAAATAAGTATGGTATTAATTATATGTATATTTATTATTTGTATAATATCAACTTTAATTATAAATGAGTATGGATTAACAAATTTATATGTAATTTTCCAAAGGTTAATGAATCTTTGGAAAATTACATAATATATATTATCCAAGTAGATCAATATAATGACCAGTTAGGTATAGTATATTGTGGGGAGGACGACATACGTGTAAAAATCGGCCACTTAAATTTAAACATCTTGATATAGCTTGAACATAGCGGCTTTTTTTATTTTTAAAAAATCAATACTTT
>JAWXUS010000118.1:0-3193 GCA_044426235.1 Peptostreptococcaceae bacterium
ATTCTTAATGTGGACGACGAAAAAGGATTTACATTTGAAAAACATTTGAAATTTGCACTTAGAACGACTGCTGATAGAATAGTAGTTCCAGAATCTCGTGGAGAGGAATTTAAGCAAATATATGAAGCTAACTTAAAGACTTCAGGTAATATGTTTACAGCACATGCACTTGATGATGAGTCATTTATGGATATGTGCGTTGAAATGTATAAAATGTCACCTACTGCACAATCAGAAAGTGCTGAATATGTTAAATCAAAACTTGCGAAATCAATGGATATTATAGTTGTTATGAGAAAAGTTGGAAGCAAAATAAGAATAAAATCTATCTCAGAGGTCATTACTGAAGGTGGTAAATTCAAATCTTTAAATAAGCTTCAAGAATGGAGTTTTTATGAAGATAACCCAACTGATGGAGAATATAAAAGAACAGATTTTAGATTATCAGATGCTCTAAAGAGAAAGTTAAATGAAAATGGAGTAACTATGAAAGAAATGGAAGGTTTTTAATATGAATACTTTTAACATTCAATTAATCATATTATTTGTTATGGTCGTTTTAACTATCTCTATGTCTTTAAAGCAAAAGCAACAAGCAAAAGTTTTCTCTTCTGAGTACAGCGGAAGAAAAGAACTAAATATTAAGATAAAAAGTTTGAATAAATTAATTAACAATATTCAAACAGCACTAATTGAACATGACAAAGAGGAGTTATTCAATATAATCATAATCTCTTTATTCATTTTTACTGGATTTTGTTCGGCAATGCTTATATATGTAAATCAATTCTTTTTATCTTTAATAACGCCATTTATACTAATTTATATATCTAATTTACTTTTAGGGCAATTAGTTGAAGATGAAGAAATTTTACTTGAAGAACAACTTCCTGGAGTAATAGACGACGTTATAAGATTTTTCTCTAAATATGGAGATGTTAAGAGTTTATTTTATGAAGTTGGAAAAAGTTCTCCAAAGTCAACTGGCAAAATATTTACTGAGATGTCAAAAGAAATGTTTACTGAGAGTCCAGAAGTTGTAATTGAAAGATATGCAAATAAAGTTGATAATGTTTGGTTTTACAGTTTCTCTTTTACAATGCTTGCTTACTTAGAAGATGCTACGAAAGAAGAAACTCTTAAAAACTTAAAGTCTCTTAGAAATATACTTCAAAGAGAAAACGAACTTAAAAAACTTAGCGTGTCGGATAAAAAGTATGGAGTTGCAGTTAGTTTAACTGTTTGTGCATTAGCAGTTGTTGCATTTTTCGTTAATTTATTTAACACTCCAAAAGCAGTTTACTTCTTCTTCTCAACAAGTCTTGGCTTAATGTCTTTTGTTGCAGGATTTGGAAGTATAATTGGAACAATATTTATTAGTTTAAAATTAGCAAAGAAAAAGAAAGGATAGTGATTTTAAATGAAATTTGATTTATCTCAATTATATTTAGTTCCACTTGGACTTGCCTTTTTTATAGGTTTTGTTAATTTAGTGTTATTAAATATAAGTAGTAAAAGCAAAATAATGGTTGATAAGCCATTTGCTTTGCACTTTGCAAACGAGCTTTATGCTCTTAGTTATTTAGCACCATTTAAATGGTTTATAAGGGAAGATGAAAAGCATCCAGAAGTTATCGACATAAAAGAGCTTATAGTGTCTGCTAATGAAACTCATAGATTAAATTATAAATCTTTTACAGTTTTTAAATATTTAATGTTTATAATTCTTCTTGTGATAGCATTAATACTTTCGCATTTTGCAGTTGAAATACTTGAGTTATCTAATATATTATTTAACTTAGATACAGATGTTAATGACTCAGACACTTTAGCAATGTTTAGATATGGGTTTTTATCTTTATCTTTAACTTCGTTCTTATTACCAAGAATGTATTTAAAGATAAAGACTTCAAGAATAGAATTTAAGTTTTTAAAGGATTTACCTATTCTTCAATTATTCATTATTTTGATGATAAAAGCTAAAAAACCACTTAACGAAATACTATTTGTATTATCTAACACTAAAATGGTCTATAAGCCGATATTTGAAACAGGGTATAGGATTTATATTAGAGATAAAGAGGAAGGCCTTAAATACTTAGAAGAAGCCTTTAAAAACACTCAATTCTTAGACACTATTCAGATATTTAAAGAATATGGAGATTATGCAAAAAATGAAACACTTCAAGTTCTTGAAACAGGACTTGTTGATATAACGGAACATACAAATTCATATAAGAGAAAGAAAGATATATTTGGGAATTTATTATCTCAATTAATAGTAGCTCTTCCATTTATAAGTGCAGTACTTCTTGGAATGACACCACTTATTTATTATGGTCTTGAGATGATGAGTATACCTATGTAATAAAAGCCTTAATGGGCTTTTTTTATTTTGCATCTAATGAAGATAGGTAGAATAATTAAGTGTTTGTTAAAGTATTATATATAGAGGTATGTTTGTTGTGTAATTATATTTTTTTATTTTTTTATAAAAAAATGTTGATTTATTGTACCCCTTATGGTACAATGTATTAGAGATAGAAATTATTAAACAAAAAAAATACGAAAGAGGTTTTTATATGGCTAAAAAATATGAAAAAAATGAAAAGCAGATAATTAAAGTTAGTGGAAAAAATTCATTCTTTGAAATAATGAGTGATGCATTTCCAATAGGAAAAGTTAAGATTAATTTTAGAGAATATAATGATAGTTTAGATAAAGGAAGTAGAATTACTTCTCAGGTAGATATATATTTACCGATTGAAAAAGCACTTGCTGTTTGTGAAATGGTTCTTAATATGTCTTTAGGTAAAAAAGCAGAACAATTAACTAAAGGTTCAAAGGGAATCACTACTATTTATGAATATAAAGGTGGAACAATGCCACACGTTGCAAAAAGAGAAGATGGACATGGAGTTTCTAAAGAATTTAAGATACAAAAGGGACAAAAATATATGATAAGAGCAGAAAGTGGACCAGGTCAAGTAGTTGGAACAGGTCTTATTTCACCAGTTCCTGGAACTTCAAGAGAACATCAAGTTAATGTTCCAGTTGATTATGTTCAATTAATAGAAATATGCTCTCTTTTAAAAGTTCATTTACAGGCATATTTAAATGCAGAGTATATGAATAAGACTTATAATTTAATAGCTAACAATGAATACTTTAATAACCAAAATAACAAGTAATC
>JAWXUS010000050.1:0-7732 GCA_044426235.1 Peptostreptococcaceae bacterium
ATCATTTATATATTCTAAATAATATGGTAACATTTCTACTTCAAAAATTAAGTTATGTTCTTTTTCATCTATAGTTTTCTTAGACATAACCTGTAAATCTTCAAAATCTATATCTTTTATAAATTCATTTTCTTTTATGAATCTAGTGTATACACTACATTTATTAAGATAATTATTAATTTCATTTAATAGGCCAATATACTCTATATTTTCTTCACGAGATTTTATTATTCTATTTAAAGATATAATAAGCTTATTTATAAAATGTTTTTCAAGTATTGAGAAGAATTTTTCAGATAAAATTTCATAAATTTCTTCATCGTCATCATCTAAATCAATTTTTGAAATATTTTTACTTAACACTTCTATGTATTTAGTAATTATTTTTATAAATGATTCTTTTTCTTCAATATTTGAATTTATCAAGAAATTTTCAATATTTGAAGTATTTTTTATAGTTTCTATAGAATTATTTAAACTTGATAAATCTCCATTAAATAATATTTTTTCACTATTTTTAATATCAAATAAATTAAGTGAAGTTTCTTTATTTTCTAATAAAGTATTTAAATTATTAGTTAACTCATTTGAAATAATTATTTCATCATCTATTTTTTTTATTTCTTCTTCTACTTTACTATTTAAAAAATTAATCTCACTATTAATTTTAGGTTTATCTAAAATATCTTCACTATTTAGTAACTTAGTCTCATCTTGTACATTTTCTTTAATAAAAATTACTCTTTCTTTACTTAATAAAATCTCTTGTCTTTGAATTAACTTTTCTTCTCTTTTAATTAATAACTGTTCTTTTTTATCTAATTCATCTTGCTTATTATTTAGCGATTGTTCCAATTTATTTAAGGCAATTTCTTTAATATCAAGTTCAACTTTTTGATTTTTTAGTTCATCTTTTCTATCATTTAAGCAATCTGTAGAGGTCATACCAATTTCACACATTGCTTTATCTACTTGATCTAAATAAAGTTTATTTTCTTGCTTTAAGTTAAAATTATCACTTTTTAATTCTTTATTTTCATTTTCTATTCTATCAAATCTATTTTTTAGTTCATTTATTTCAGAATTTTTACTAGATATTTGAGTGTTTAGAATTTTTAGATTATCATCATTAGATTTTTTTTCTAAATTATTAATTTTGTCTATGAAATGTAATTCATTTTGCTTAAATTTCTTATTAATGCTTGTTAATTTATCAATTTCACTTTGTAATTCAATAAAATTCCCATTTAATCTTGAATATTTTTGTCTCTCAGATCTTAATTTGTCTTTATAATCATTTAATTCTTCTTCTTTATGATTTAGATTACTTATATATATTTCATTAGTTTTAGATAATTTGTTATTAGTTTTAAATAATTCATTATTTGATATTTTTAATTTTTTAATCTCATCTGTATATTTCATTATATGAAGTAGTGAGTATCCCGGAATTAAAGTAGATCCTATAAGTAGCATCTTTTTAAAAGTATTGTTCATAAAATACTCCTCCTTAGTTTAATTTTTTGTAGATAAAATAGTAACTTTACCCTTAGAGCTAATAGTTTGAATTTCTTCGTACTCATCAATGTAATCTATTAAATATGGTAATTTTTCTATTTCAACTATTTTATTGTGACCCTCTAAACTATCAGTCTTTTTTACCATTAAATCAATGTAATTAAAATCATCATCTTTTATTTTTGCATCTACACTTATATCATAAGTATAAATTGAATTTTCATATAAATAATTATTTAATAAATCTATAAATTCCGTGTAAATTTTTACTTTATTAGAATCATTAATATTTGATATCGTTCTAAATAAAGAAATAAATAGCTTATCTATAAAGAATTTTTCTATAATACTAAATATTTTATCTGTTGAAATTTCACAAAATTCATCATCTAAATCTATTTTATTTAAATTATCTAATTTGCTATTAAGTTTATTTTTATAATTATTTATAATTTTAATGTAAACTTCGTCTAAATTATTGTTAGCTATAAATTTTTCAATATTAGTTAGATCTAAAATGTTTATTTTTATTTTTTCTAGTTGATATTTATCGGTAATATTAAAAAGTATATTTTTAGTCTTACTTATTTCAAATATTTTAGTTAATGGTCTAATATTTGAATTATCTAAACTTATATTTTCTTTAACTTCATTTAATAAAGCTATACTTTTATCAATTTTAATTTCTTTAGGTTTTTCAGTATAAGTATTTACTTTTGGTATTTGAAAGTCTGTATTTTCTAGTATTTTTTGAAATATTTCATTTATTTCTTCACTTCTAATTTTGGTTAATAAATCCATAATAATTTCTCCACTATTCTAAATTACTAGCTTTGTTAACTTTAACTTCATTATCAAGAATCATTTGATTAGTAGATAAATCAATTATTTTTGCAGATACATTTAAAGACCCATCAATTTTGGCATCAAATATAATTTTTATTGAAAATTTATCTTTAGATAGATTACTTGGTAAATTAGATATTAAAAGTTCATCAATTTCATCAACACCATCATCAAATACTCTAGTTGCATTTGGATAATTTTTTATATCTCTTTCGAATATTTTAATTTTTAAACGTTCTTGATTGTCTTCTTTTAAAGAATATTCTTTTTCAACTGTATATGGTAAATTTTGATTTACAAATATTAAAGGTTCAAATAATTTAAATCTCGTTCCTTGGCTAACTTCAATTCCAAGTTCAACATTAGTTATAGCTTTTACTAAACCATCGCCATAATTTTCATTCGCTGAAATAGATGCACCTCTTGAAATAATAGTACTAACATCATCTGCAAATACTATTGGAAGATCTATAGATTTTTCTAATAATTCTTTTACTAATGGTATTTGAGAACTCCCACCTGCAAGTATTATTTCGTCGATAACAATATCTTGATCAAAAACTTCATTTATAATATTTCTAGTTATCTTGACTGTTTTTTCTATATCCGGCTTTATTAAATTATTGAATTCTTCCTTACCTAAAGTAAAATCAAATAATAATGGACTCTCATCAGAAAGTATTATATCCATAGTTAAATCAATTTTATCTAATGAAGATAATTCTTCTTTTAGTTCATTACTAGCATTATATATTGCTTGCTTATTTTTAATATAACTTCCAAATGAAATTTTGTAATCGTCTTCAAAATCATCTTCATCAACTTCGTCGTCAATTGCAGGCATATCTAAATCATAATCTTCAAATAAAACGTGTTGAATTAATTTTATTATTCTATCATTTAAATTATTTCCACCTAATTTATCATCTCCACCAGTTGCAATTTCTGAGAATACTCCGTTATTTTCAGTTAAAACTGAAACATCAAATGTCCCCCCACCAAAATCATATACTAATATTGTTTTTCCAGAACTTCCAAGTTCTCTTTGATATCCAATAGCTGCTGCAGTAGGTTCTGCAAGAAGTTTAACATCTTTTAATCCTGCAACTTTTGCACAATACTTTGTTGCCTCTTTTTTTGTTGAACTAAATTTTGCAGGAACCGTTATAACTGCACTTTCAAGTACTCCATCATCAATTCCAAATTCTTTTATTAATTTATTTTCAACATTTTTAATTATAGAATTTAAAAAGTGTGATGCAGTTTCTTTTGGACGCAGTTTTAAAATATCTCCATTTTCTGCAACTATTTTTATTTTATCACTACTCTCAATTATACTCTTAAAATTTATAACTCCTGCAATAGGATTTACTTTCATCATCTCAACAGCACTATATCCTACTATCCATTCATCTTCTGATTTATAAAATATTGCTGACGGAGTAATCATCTTTCCACTATTTTTAAGTACTTTTAGTTTATTTTTCTTATTAACATAAGAAACCACGGTATTAGTAGTTCCAAGATCTATTCCAATTTCTTTTCCCATATTTTTCTCCCATAATTTAATAGATTATACATTTATCAATTTCTTCATAAATACCAATTATAGCAACTGGGTTTTTCCACGTAACATAAGTATTATAGAAAATATCTAAGAACAATTCTTTAATTACTAAAAATATATTTTCATTTTCTTCATTTTTATCATAATCTAAAAATATTACAAATTTTTCTTCGTCTTTCAAATAAAATATACTACTATATGTAAAAATATCTTTTAATATATCTTTAAATATGAATTTTTTTTGATTATTTTTATCATCAAGTATTATATAATCAATAATAATTTCTTGTATGTCCATACTTATATTATTAAATCTATACTTTAGATTTTTTCCATAAACTCCATTTTGAATTTTTTCTTTTACAATATTTATTTTTATATCTTTACTATATATCGATTTATAAAAATCTAATTGTGCTAAAAAATGAAGTATAGTATTATCAATTCCTTTATTATATTTAAAGAATTCTTGTTCATTAAATATATTTCCGAATCTAAGTAAAGTGTTAACATACACTTCATTAATTGTGCTTTTATGTGTTACTTCTAGATATGGAGAAAATCGTTCATATGCTATTTTAAATGTATTATTTTTTGAGTAATCACTTGATATGTACATACTAACAAACTCCAATCCACTTAAATTCAGGATACATATGATTTAAATTTTCAAGTATATAATTACATTTATCAGTAAAATATATATCATTTTTATTTTCAAATAATATATATACTTCTTCAGACCTACTAATTAATATTTCTTCTACTTGATTTAGTTCACTTTTATGAATTAAATCGTATGAATTAATCTCTATATACTTATCTTTTTTTGTTAATATATCTAAAACAATATCTTCATTTGTAAATTGATTAATAGCCCTAAATAAATGGCTTTTACTTCTTAATCTTTGTAAAGTTTTATCTTCAGTTATTTTATTTGAAAAATAAATATTCTCACTTAATAAATTAAAGTCATCATATTTGTATTTATCATTTATAGTAAAAGTATTAAATTCAAAACTAGGCTCTTTAGTAAAGAATTTTATTTTACTATTTTCTATTACAATATCTAAAACCTCAGTTTGTAAATATATAAAATGACTTTTATTATATTCAAATTCGTGAACATAATTTTTGCCCCCATCAATAGTATTTACGTAGTACCTATCATCTGGTTGATACTTATTTATGGCATAAATATTTGAAATTAGTATTTTATCAAATAAAACATATTGATCTAAATTATTTTCTTCTAAATTAAGACTTATATGTTTTGTATCTATATCTAATTCACTATCTAAAACGATAATATCAACATATCTTCTTGAATATGGAGAATTTATTATTTTATTTGTGAAATTATATTTTTCTCTAAGTTCATTAAATATTTTTTCTTCTTTTATTAAATTTAAATTATATGAAAGTTTGTATTTGAATTGAATATAATCCCCATTTTTATCTTGAAATACCCCATTATAAATCTTTTGACATAATGTTTTATAAGTTTCGTAGTCGCACTTTAAAAAAGCACTTCCTAAGCAGTTTTTATCTATAATATTGTCATAACTAAAAGATTTAAAACCTATATTTTCATATTTATATAAATCTTTTTTATCTATTAATTTAGTAATTACTTCTACATCAGAAATATTAGTCTGTGAATTTTCTATATTATTTTTTATATTATCTAAAGCTTTATTATTATAATCTATTAATTCGCTAAATATCCCTTTAAAAATAATCTTATTTTTATCATCAATTTCACAATTATTTATGATATCTATTAATATTTTTTTGTTCATAAAAACCCCTTTATCCTAAGTCTATAGAACTACCTTTTACCTTTACTTTTATAGCATTTATATCTATATTTTTTGATTTTAAATTAATACTACTATCACCATTTAATTCGATTTTTATGGCTTTTATTATGGCCTCATTATTAGTTAATTTTAATTCCGAATTATTAACTTTTAATTTAATACTATTATTTTCTAGTCTTAGTGTACTATCTCCAATTTTTAGTTCAATAAATTCATCATTCAATTTTCCAGTGGTATTATTATGTTTAAATTCAACAAAATCATTTTCAACTGATAATTTTGAATTATTATTATATATATTAATTCCATTTTCGTTAAGTCTAATATAATTATTATATTTATCTCTTATAAACTTTTCATTTGATTCATCAATTGAATCATCTATAATAGTTTTTCTAATAACATTTCCAATAACTAATTCATCTTCATAAATATACACTTCAACTAAATCACCAATTTCTGGTATGAAACTAATACCTGCTTGTCCCTTAAACATCGAATATTGACTTCTAAAATGACACCATACTCTATCTTCTTTATCTGTTGAATCAATTTCAATAAATTTATCTTTTTCAAATGATATTTTAAGTCTTCCTAATTTTTCAGGATCTTTATTATCATCAACAACACCTTCAACTACTTTAAGAACTTCTTTTAAATCGTGCTTATCAACTCTATATTTAAAGTCTATCTTAGAATTTAATATGTAAGTATACAACATATGACCAAACTTATATTCATAATTAGAACTCGTTATTATGTATTCTTTATTTTCATAACTAACTTTAGTTCCAATTTCTATAAGTTCTTTAGATACAATTTCTATATTATTATAATCCTCACTACTATAGTGCATTGTAGAAGTTATTAAATCTTCATTTATTTTATGTATTTTTTCATTAATACTTTTTTTCATAATAATATTGTTATCTAAAACCCAAATAGGCAAATTAAATCTATTTGATAAATCTTTTAAAAACTCAAAGTTACTTTTATCTATTTGAGTAATTATGTTTTTCTCAGAAATATTGAAAACTTGTGTATCAACTTCTAAATTATTAAAATCTAATGTATGAATTATATTTTGATATCTTTTATAAGGATTTTGAAAAATTCGTGTATGAATATCTTTATCAGTAATAATAGAAGTAGAAATTAATTCTACCTCTATCATAACCCTAGAACTTGTGTTTTTAGTTTTTATCTCATTTATTAATCCTGAAAATATGTTAGATTCTTCATAAGAAACTTTAATTTCATTTCCTATTTTTGAATCCAAAAACTCAAAATCACAAGAATTAAGAGAAACTGAAAATTTGCATACACTATGACTATTAAATTCTTTAATAACAGAAAATTCTGTTATAGCAGATAGCTCACTTATGCCCTGTATCTTCATATTATCTTGTAGTTACAAAAATCTTATCTAGATTTGCTTGTCTTTGAGAAATTTCTAATTTATACGTTGCATTTGTTTGATCAAATTTTTCAGTATAATCCATAACAAATACAGTATCCAATTGATATCTTCTAATTACATCATCAGCATCATATGCTACTATTTCAACTTCTCTATATATTTCTGATTTTGTTTTTGCAAAAGACCAATCAATTAATTTCTTAGTCATCTCTTGATTTTCTTTTACAATTTCACCTTCTATATCAATTTTATTCACTATGTTCCCAGTACGATCCATAGGATACGTATCTATTGTATCACTTTTAAATTGTATATTTTTTATATGAGTTAAATTTATTACATCTTCCTCTTCATCTTCTCTTCTTATTGTTACTTCTATTTTCATTTACATCCCTACCCTTCTATAATTTCTATATCAACTAATTCTTCTTCTTGTTCAAATATAATCTTTAAACATTGATCTATTGAATCATATTCAACATTTTCATCCTTACCAAAAATATTATTTGCATCATGAGGATTTCTATCTCTTTCAGATATCCAATTAGATATATCATT
>JAWXUS010000051.1:0-7616 GCA_044426235.1 Peptostreptococcaceae bacterium
TCAATTGTGAAATATCCTTTATTTCATTATCTTTAAAATTTAAATATTCAATATTATGAAAATATTGCATACCCTCTAAACTAGTGATATTTCTGTTTGATATATCCATAGACTTAATAGTTTGTGCTTGTTCTAATGTTATTGGATCATTAACATCTTGCTTTAAATAATAATTTATCCTTGCTCTTAAATTCAAATCACTAACGTTTATTATAGTTTTGTCTCCCAAAACTTCAATTTGAATACTTACTCGTTCTAAGTTTCCATCAATATCATAAACAGAGTAAATAACTGTATGTTTTCCAGGTACTGTAGTATCAATAGTACGTGGACTTACATCTATAAATCTAGTTAAATCTCCATCTTGATCATCTATTGCACGAATTCCATAACGTAAATCTATACTGTATCCTTCTGGAATTTGTTTATCTGTAGCTCCAAGTATTCTTGGTTTTTCTCTTTGTACTCCATCATATGCATCTATTTGAACAATAGATAAACATAGCATTATTACTAATCCTATAATTTGTTTCATTACTATCCTCCCCGTATATATTATATACTAAATATTTTATCACATTTTATATTGTAAAGTAAATAGGAGCCCTATTTAGGCTCCTTTTTTATTATAATAAATCTTTTCCTCTATTTAACATAACTAATGCCTCTGCTCTAGTTATAGTATTTTGTGGTCTAAAAGTATTATCTTCATAACCTTCTATTATATTTTTATCTTGTAAATTAGAAACTGAACCATCTGCCCAAGCTCTTATTTCTTCATCATCTATAAAACTCGTTTTACTATCTAAGTGTACTATTGTTGAGTTAGTTGTTGTAGTTACTTCAGCTGAAGTTATTGTTCCTGAAGTTGTAACTAAAGAAATATTTCCATCTAAATCTATAGTTTCAAGTAAATTAAGTTCTCCACCTCTTACTAAGAATGCTTGTGCAACAACTTTTGCAGCCTCTTCTCTAGTTATGGTTTGATTAGGTCTAAAAGTACCATCTTCATATCCATTTATTATACTTCCAACTTCTCCTTCATTGTGAAGTGCAACTACATATTCATAGTACCAGTTGTCTTCGCTAATATCTGAGAATGTTTCTTCTTTTTCATCTAAATTTTCTGTATCTATTCCAAACATAGTGCAAACTATTTTAGTAAACTCAGCTCTAGTTATAGCATCATTTGGTCTAAATTCTTCACTTAAATCAACATACCCATTAGCCATTGCATCTTCTATAACATCTTGCGCCCAGTGGCTAGTAAAATCATTTGCTACTGTTTCTATCTCTGTTGCTAAAACTGGTACTATAGTTCCAAATGCCATCGCTGATGCTAAAGTTATTGATAATTGTTTTTTCATAATATATATCCTCCCAAAATTTAAATAATTATTTTTATTGTTTTTATTTAGTGCCCCTTAGGCTTGTCTTGACTACTTAGTTATAATATCATTTTAAAATTTCTTTGTCAACATTTGTCGAAGTTATTTTTTAAATATTATTTTATTTTAAAATAATATTTAAAAAATATCAGTGTTTTCAACTTTTATATAATAATTTTTGTTTATATGTATAACTTGTAAAATTCATCTTAATTATTTTTTTGTCGTTTGTTGTAATAAAAAAAGACCTCCAAAGAGGTCT
The DNA here is from genome assembly GCA_044426235.1 of Peptostreptococcaceae bacterium. Classification (GTDB taxonomy): domain Bacteria; phylum Bacillota; class Clostridia; order Peptostreptococcales; family Peptostreptococcaceae; genus JAGHEK01. The sequence goes on from JAWXUS010000051.1 coordinate 1,651, forward strand.
GAAAAATTAATTACTAAATTTTTTAATTATAGAATCAACTATATATTTACTTGCAAATCCATCTCCATAAGGATTACTGGCTTTACTCATTTTATTATATTCATCTTTATCTAGTATAAGTTCTTTAGTAAGATTATATATAACTTCTTCATCAGTTCCTGCAAGTTTTAAAGTTCCAGCTTGAACACCTTCTGGCCTTTCAGTTGTATCCCTTAAAACTAAAACTGGCTTTCCAAGTGATGGAGATTCTTCTTGAATCCCTCCACTATCTGTCATTATTATATATGATTTACTTAAAAAATTATGAAAATCTAATACTTCTAAAGGTTCTATTAAGTGAACTTTTTCGTTATCTCCTAAAACTTCATCAGCTATACTTCTAACTAATGGATTTAAATGTACTGGATATACAACTTGTATATCATTAAATTCTTCAGTTATTCTTTTTATAGCCTTGAACATATTTTTCATAGGCTCCCCAAGATTTTCTCTTCTATGTGCAGTAAGAAGTATCATCTTATTAGATCCTATCTTTTCAAATATATCATGATTGTAGTCTTCTTTAACTGTTGTTTTTAATGCATCTATTGCAGTATTACCCGTTACAACTATAGTATCTTCTTTTTTACCTTCTTTAATTAGATTCTGTTTTGAAACTTCAGTTGGAGCAAAATGCATATCTGCAATTATACCCGTTACTTGTCTATTTACTTCTTCAGGAAACGGCGAGTACTTATCATAAGTTCTAAGCCCTGCCTCAACATGACCAACAGCTACTTGATTATAAAATGCAGCTAAACTTCCAGATAGTGTTGTTGTTGTATCTCCATGAACAAGTACTATATCTGGTTTTACTTCTTTTATAACCTTATCTAAACTCTCAAGAGATCTAGTAGTTATATCAACTAAAGTTTGACCGGCTTTCATTAAATTTAAATCGAAGTCTGGTTTTATATTAAAAGTGTCAAGTACTTGGTCTAGCATTTGTCTATGTTGTGCTGTAACTGTTACTATACTTTCAATTTCATCCCTTTTTTCAAGTTCTTTAACTAAAGGTGCCATTTTTATGGCTTCTGGTCTTGTTCCAAAAATAGTCATTACCTTTATTTTCTTCATAAAAATCTCCTACTTTACTAGTCTTTCAATAATAACTAATGCTTCAGCTCTAGTTATTTTGTTAGTTGGCTTTAAAGTATTATCTGAATATCCAGCTAAATATCCAGCATCTAGCACACCTTCAAATGCTTGTTGTGCCCAAGATGCAACTCTATATCCATCGCTATACTTATTTAACTTATCAAAATCACTATCATAGCTATTTGTTAACATTGCTATTATAGATGCTACTTGTTCTCTTGTTAATTCTTCATTTGGCTTAAATGTATTATCGCTATATCCACCTAAGTATCCATTTTTAACTGCTATTGCAACTTCTCCATAATACCAATCATTTCTTCCAACATCTTTAAATGATATAGTTTGAGATTCTTTAAATCCAAATGCATTATTTACTATTTTAACAAATTCTGCTCTAGTTATTGCATCATTTGGTCTAAAATGATTAGTTGTAGCTACCCAATTTTTATTCATAGCACTCTTTATATTACTATATGCCCAGTGCCCATTAATATCTGAGTAATTATTTATTGCATTTGTTGCTATATTTCTTAAATTAGCACCTTGTATATTATTAACTTTCTCTCTTGCAGAAGTTATATCTCTATTTTGAAGATCTGTTGCGATATTTAAGAAATTAACTGAATCATAGTATTTAATATATAAATCCTTCATTCTAGCTGAATTATTTTCATTTTCTCCTAATTTAACAACATCATCATACATCTTCTTTGCATATCCTCTTGAACCAAGCTCTAAATTATTGACACTATTTAAGCTAATAGCTTTATTTGGATCATTTAGTATACTAGTTCCATATGAATTCATTTTTTCATAAAAGGCATTAACACCTTTTGCAGCTTCAGCTACCTTAATTATTCTTTCATAAGAATTATAAAGACCCGCTACCTCTTCGTGTTTTTTCTCTTGATCACTTAAAACTCCCCAAGCATCAAAGAAATTTTGTCTATCACTTTTATTACTTGTAGTTCCAACACTCAGTATATTATTTGCTATTTCTAAAGTAGATATAACACCATTTGTACTACTTAAATTTATAGTCGGATTATTTACTGGTCCATATGCTTCAAATTCATTAAATGTATTTATAGCATTTATTTGTTTTTGATTAAGTGGTGTTTCACTTGCTAATCTTACTCCATATTTACTAGCTTCTTCAGAATAACTATGAGTTCCATTATATATTATAGCTTCACTCTTAACTGGTATTTGATCAAATAACCATCTTATTTCTTCATTATGCATTCTAACACAACCTGCACTAACACTATTTCCTATAGAATTTTCATTGTTATTACCGTGAATTCCATATGTTGTTCCATATGTAGAACCAATATGTAGTCCAAGCCATCTATCTCCTAGAGGATTTCTAGGATCTCCTCCTGCTATTCCACCAGAGTAAAACGGTCTATTAACGATTTTATTAACGATTGTAAACTTTCCTCTTGGTGTTTCACTTCCTGCTTTTCCTGTTGCTACACTAAACTCCCTTACTAATATTCCATCTTTGTAGTAACCCATTTTATTAGTATTACAATTAATAACTAAATAATGTCCACTTGATAGGCTATTTGCATCAACTTGAGTTGGAAATAGCCCAATACAAAGAATGAAACTTAGTATTAAACTAAGTATCTTCTTCAAAAATATTCCCCCTTATTTTGTTACTATTTTTTTATAATTATACTATCTTTCAAAACTTCAGTCTTAAAATCAAGTTTACTAGCTAAATCTGTGATTTCTATGTATAAACCTTTTCTATTAGTTTTTAAATATTCAAAACTATAAGTTCTACCATCTAAATCATAATTTACAATTCTTCTATCATTACTTACTTCTCCACCTAATATAAGCGCAACATCTTCTATATTTGCATAATGTTTTTCACCTATTTTAATTGACTTATCTCTTAAAGTAAATATTTCACTATCTAACATACCTTCATTATTTTCTTGCATACTATCTAAGAAAGTTTTATCTGATACTATACTTGCATAAGTATTAGTTATTGCTGGTACATCTGTTAAAGCATAATTATTTATTCTTCTTCCTTCTGGTGCATTTACTAAATTATTTACGTTAAAATAAAATATACTTTTTATTCTTGGATATTCATTTAATATACCTTCGTACATTCTAGTTATTTTATCTATTGCAAAATTAGTATAGTATTTTCCATCTGTAGTTGTGTAGTGAGTAGCTCCGTATTCAGATATTTGAATTGGCTTTCTATGACTAAAGTTATCATATACGAAATCAAGAAGTTCAAGTGGATCTTCATGCATTGCATTATGATTTATATTATCATTATGATAAACAACGTTATAAACATTTACCCCTACCCAGTCTACATAATCATCTCCTGGATAATATTCTAAGATACTTCCTTCAGGCATTGTAAATGGAGTCCAAACCATTATAACGTTTGGTGCATATTCTTCCATAATATCGTGTACTAATTTCCATTTTTCTATGTACTCTTCAGTGTCACCATTCCAAGCAACCCAATCTCCATTCATTTCAGATGCATATCTTAAGAATATTGGATCTTTAAATTCTGCAAACATTTCTGCTAAACCGATTAAATACTCATCTCTTTGAACATGCTCTAAACCATTATTTGGTTCAAGTGCAACATGTGGAGATGATCCATTTTCTTTAACTTGATACATCCAATCTTCAAATACTTCTAGGTTTCCAGTTTTATAACCTAAATATCTAAAGTATGATGCATGTTTTTTACCCATCATAGTTTCAAATGTATTCATATTAGCATTTATAAGCTCATCTTGTAATATATATGCTCCTAAGTAAGTTCCAACTTTTGGCTCATATTTTTGAAGTTCATATTTATCATTTTCTAAAAGTATTGAAGTTCTTTCAGTTGATAAAGATTCTATTATTCTATCAACAACTATAATAGCTTCACTTTCACTTAAATTTCTTTTTGGTCTAAAAGTATTATCTTCATATCCTATAAAATAACCCGTTTCATAAGTCATTTCAACTGAAGATCTTGCCCAATCACCAATCTCATTAAAATCTTCTATTTGAGATATTTTATCAAAATTAGTATCCTTGTCTGCAAATAAATTCGATAATATAACACTTATTTCTTCTCTAGTTATGAAACCTTCTGGTCTAAAAGTGCTATCTTCATATCCTGATACATACCCTGCGTTAACTGCTTTAGCTACTTCATCATGATGCATATCCCATACATCATCAAAGTGTACTTGAGTTATATTATTAAATCCTAATGCCTCGTTTATAAGTTTTATAAATCCAAATCTAGTTATATAATTATCGCTAGTTACAATTTCTGAATCATTATTATTAAGATCTAAATTTTCTATAGCAAAAGTCGGTGCTACAAAATTAGAAATTAACATAAGTGATACTGCTATACTTTTTATTCTTTTGTTAAACATAATAATACCCTCCATGTTATTAATTATACTTATTTATTATATAACACTTTTAAATAAAAAAAAACATAATTTTATATATTATTCATTTGAATATAAAAAAGTAGGAATGATTTTTCAATCATTCCTACTTTTTTATTGACCTATAACATCTAATCCTTCTTGTTTTATTACTTCAACAAAATCTCCTTGCATATATCTAATAAAGTCTTCCATTATCATATATAAATGATCATTTAATAACTTATCTTCACTTTCAATATAATCTAAAGTTTCCTTAGATAATACTCTTTGTAGATCTTCATCTGTTCTTAATGGTTCATTAGTAAGAAGAGAAACTAAACTCATTACTTCTTCCTTATCAACTTTACCTTCCATAATTCTTAGCATTTCTATTTGAACATCAGTAAATGGTATTTGAGTATATTCTCTTGCTAAATTAACAATCATTCTAACTTGTTCAATATCAGATACATCACCTACTGGTAAAGTTCCAAAATATTTAGTAGTTAATAAACCTTTTTGTCTTAAGAACCTTATGCTATCATCTGATTTAAAATCTTCATAATCATTTCCAGGCATAATCGGCATATTCATCTTACCGAATTTAACCATCATATCATGAACTTCATCCATATGATTTTCTCTTACTTCACTTAATGAAATATTATTTTGAAGGGCATAATCAACTGCATAACTTGCACCTTGAGACATAGACATTAAAACTGGAACAGTTCTTGCACTTGAATGTGCTACTATATCAAAACTTGCACATCTACCAAGTACAACTACATTTTCAATCCCCTTTGGCATCATTATACCAAGTGGTACTTCATATATACTATTTCCACTAAGTGCATTTCCATAATTCTCTTTAGTTGCAGTTTGTAAATCTGCTGGATAACTTCCATAACCAATAACATCATCAAATTCAGTATGTGCAATTATATCATATCCATCTAATGTTTCTTCTCCAACTATTCTAACACCTTCTCTTATATAAAGATCTGATGCTATTTTATCAACTTTTGCATTTTCAAATCCTACTAAATGTTCTCTCATATATTCAGTTATTAATGGTATTTCTTCGTGAGCCTCTTCAACTATAGTTTCATAAGTTCTTTGATTTGTAGGATCAACTCCAAGTACTAATAAAGCATTTAAAACTATACTTCCATCATCTTGCCTTGAAATATTTAATCCTCTCATTTTGAAAGTATCATTAACTGGAACATAATCATACATTTCTTTGAATCCCCAAGCTGCATTTTTAGTTACACCAGTTTCTTTATCGTCTCCTGCATTTATCGCTCTAGACATTTTACTCCAATCAACATCTTGAAGTGAGAACATTATTCCTGCTGCTGCATAAGTTTCTGGAGTTCCAAATTCACTTCTACC
>JAWXUS010000012.1:0-45743 GCA_044426235.1 Peptostreptococcaceae bacterium
GGATCAAACTCTCATATAAAAAGTTGACCTTCTCAGAAATTCGTTACTCGAATATCTGGCTTGGTTTGTTTGTGTTTAAAATTCTATTTAACCTACTGTTTAATTTTCAAAGTTCATTTTATGTGTCTCTCGACTTTATTAATATTATCATACTAATATTAATTTGTCAAGAACTTTTTTTATTATTTTTTTCTAATGTCTTATCGACAAGTAATAATATAACAAATTTAATTTTATATGTCAATACTTTTTTAATTATTTTTTTAATAAATAAAAAATGGTGTAAATTATAATTTACACCATTTCGTAATAACTACTAACCTCTAACAATATACATACCCAAAATTTTTGATAAGAATATTAATGTATTAATAGTTTTTATATTCCATTGTTTGTCTTTAGAACAATTATCGAACCCAATAATAGCTCTTATTTCCTTATTTTTTTGTATAGAACAATGTAACATAGATTTTACATCTTGCTGCTCCAAAATGTCTATTACTAAATCTGGAAGTTCTCTTATTTCACTTTCAATATATGCACTGCCTGAGTTGTCATATAAATCGATTATAGGTTGAAATACATTAAGTCCTAATCCTTGAAGTTCAAATATCATAGGCTTTATATTATTTCCACACCATTCATAAGTATTATTAAATACAGTACCATTTTTATTAGTTTCAAACACATAACAAATATCAATATCGTACATATTTCCTATTATGCTAAGTGCTTTATTTATTCCTACACTAATATTTTCTACATCGTAAAGAAGTTCAAATATATTAAAGCAAGTTTGAATATCTATAAACTGAGATCCACTTCTTTTCATTGAATCAAAATGTGTACTATAAGAATTTTTATTAAAACTTGAATTTTCTTTATAAATGTAATATTGATTTTTTCCTTTTCTTTTAGCATTATACATTGCATTATCAGATTTTACATAAAGTTCTTCAAATGTTGTACCATTATTTGGGTATTCACAAACTCCAATACTTCCAGAGATATGATATACTGTATTTCCATCTGAATAAGAATTTCTAAACGAATCATTAACTTGTTGTATTTTTTTTTCAAATGCCTCTTTATTCTCAAAATCTTTAACAAATACTATAAATTCATCTCCACCAATTCTACCAATTATATCACTACTTCTAAATATTGATTTTAATTTACTAGATAATGTTTTTAAAACTAAATCACCATAATTATGACCTAAGTTATCATTTATAGCTTTGAAATTGTCTATATCGATTAATACAAAATAATGTTTACTACTTGGATTACTATCTGCAAGAATTTCTTTTATAATTCTTTCTGAAGAATATTTATTATAAAATTCAGTTAAGCTATCTATTTCAGATTTAGCTTTATATTTGATTTCAGAATCTATATTATAAATTTGACCAAGAACTGTTTTGACTTTTTTATTACTTGATAAAACAAGCTCATATCTAACTCTACTCCAAGAATACTCTGAACCATAAAATATTCTAAATTCAAAATCCTTTTTAATTCCTTGTCTCATGCTATATATCATATCATCAAAAATTGATAAATCTTCTTGTATAACTTTTTCTTTTCTAAATTCATCTATATCCATTGTCTTTTTATAATTATTACTATCTTTTGATGAATGGAAAAGACTTATTGTGTTGTTATTTAAATCAACTTTAAATGGTAAATCTTTAGAAAGAGAAAACATTATTTTCATAAATTCTTCTTGATTTTCTAAGAAAAAATTACTCTCTTTCTTTTTTTCAACCATATATAAATAACTAGAATTACCAACTGAAGATAAAGTTATTTTAAATATCTGATTACTTTCTTGATCAAAACATTCATATTCTATTTTCTTTTTTTCTCTTAGCTCTTCTTTTTCAAAAATACTATAATTAAGTTCTATATTAGTGAATAAATTTCCCTTGAACTTTATATTTTGTTGATCAAATATTTGAGTTAATGATCCTATCTTATCTATATCATTTAAATAATTTTTTTTATCTATGATTATATCATACTTTTTATCTTCTAAATTAAATACTACGACATAATCATATAAACTATTTAGTAATTCTATTATTTGAATTTCATTTATGCTATATACATTTTTGTTCATAGTACATATTATCTCCTTTTACCTTTTTTAAACCTCTTCTGTATAATTATCCCTTAGATAATTTATAAAATCGTCTACAGGTATTGGTTTTTCAAAATAGTAACCTTGTCCGATAATACATCCAGCCTCTTTTAAAAATTCTACATGTTCTTGAGTTTCAATCCCTTCAGGTATTATATCAAGTTCTAAAGAGTTAGCCATTTCAATAACTGCAAATAATATTTTTTGAGCTCTCTCTGTTAGATATTCACCTCTTAAGAAACACATATCTAATTTAATTGCATCAACATCAATATCTTTTAATACATTAAGTGACGAGTATCCACTTCCAAAATCATCTATTTCAACATAAAAACCAAGTTCCCTTAAAGTAGTTATAGCTTCACTTAATCTTTTATGATTTTCTGTAAAAGCACTTTCAGTTATTTCTATGTGTAGCATATGTTTATCTATATCGTGTCTTTCAACTATTTCAACTAATCCTTTGACGAAATCAGGATTATTTATATGATTCCTCGATACGTTAACAGATACAGGTATTTTTATCCCAAGTTCTTGTTCTATTCTTTTTATAACTTCACAACTTTTATCCCATATATATTCATCTAACTTTATAATAAAGTTATTCTTTTCGAATATAGGTATAAATCTATATGGAGCTATTAGTCCTTCAGTTGGATTGATCCATCTAACAAGAGCCTCAGCGCCTATTGGAGAATTATTATCTAATGAACATTTTGGTTGTAAATAAACTTGGAATGCTCCATCTTTTAATGCTTGATGCATACAACTTGTTATTTGTGCTTCATCAACATATTTTTCTCTTATTAATTCGTCGTAATAGCTAACTCTATTTATAGAATTCCCTTTTATTTCTTTTTGTGCAAGATGTGCCCTATCACAAATTAAACTTGGAACCATATAATTATCTTCGATTACATATATTCCATAGCATACTAAAAGTGACATTTCATAATTATTAACTACTTTTTCTATTTCATCAACTAAATTATGTGTGTTTTCTTGAGAATATGGATATACTACAGCAAAGACATCTCCACCTATTCTCCCAACAATATATTTATCTCTATTTTCTAATGCTAATCTTAAATTTTTCCCTAAATATTTTAAAGTTATATCACCAAACTCTTCACTATAAGCATCATTTATCATTTTAAATTTATCTATATCAAATCTAATAACTGCAAATTTTTCATCAACATTTTCTTGAAGTAAACTCTCTATTTTTTTGAAAAATACTTCTTTTCTATAAACCCCCGTTAAAGCATCATAATCATTATCTATCGAATTTAATATATCATCTATATTATCTTCATTAACTTTTTTAATTAAACAAAGGTATTGATCCGTTCTATTATCTATTGGAAGTATTGATACATTACATTTTTTATGCATACTATTCAATTTAATTCCATTATTAGTTTCAAATATTCTTATATCAAAATTTATCTCTTGGCTATAATTTTCACTAAAATATTTTTTTATAAAATCTAGATTAGAATATTTCCTAAATTTAGATCTATCTTCTCTATATATAAATGTACTAAAAGTTTCGTATAATAATTCTAAAGACTCTTGAGCTTTTGTAAATACATTGTTTTTTGAATGTATTATTTTATATACATTCTCATTCATATCTATTACAGCTACCATATCATAAACTTTACTAAATACACTAGCATATATGTCCATTTCATTTTTCCCTGTTTCCATCACGTCCTCCTATTTCTAAAACTATTGTGATTATCATACTGATACTAATTTTCACATAAAAGATATATATATTTTACATTATTATTGCATTTAATTAAAGTAAAACTTATTATATACTTAAAGTATAATGCTATATTTTTTCAAAATATAACGCATAATAATTACTTTTAATACTTTTTATGGAGGTACTTTTATGAAAAATATACTACAGTCAGATTTTGATTTAATAAATAAAAAACTATATCTTGACTCTCCAAATTTATGGATTGATTTTAACGACAAAATATCTGATAATATTTTTGACGAATTGGTTATGTTTATTGTTGTTAAATACGACTTTTTATCTATTTTAGAATTCGTTTATGAAAATAAACTACTAGACTTTTTTGAATTATCAAAAAATAAAGATTTTAAAAATATTATAGATCATCTTTTAAGTACTGCAAATAATAATAATAGTTTAAAATGTTTAGATCTTTTAAATTCTATAGATAAAAATTTAGAGTATATAGCTTCAAAAAATGAGGATTTGAAAAATCAATCTAATTCACAAGAAATACAAAGTAAAAAAGTTATACCAGTTTATTTATGTGATAAATGTAACTTAAATATATTTGAATGTGGATATATATTAACTTCTAATAAAACAATCTTATTTAAAGACGATTCTTTAAAAGAAATCGATGACAAAACTAATGATTCAGTAATTTGTGTTAGTTGTTCAAATATACTTAATATATCACCTAAAAAATTAGATATAATTTCAAGCATAAACATTTGTGAATATTGTAAAAACGATCTGCGAAGTGTTGGTATACAAAAAAATAATAACTATACCTACAATTTAAAAAATAATTCTTTTGAAAGTGACTTAGATACATTTTTATGTAATGAATGTAAAAATCCTATTTCAAATGAACAAATAAACTCTCTTATCTTATAATCCTCTTTAACTAGAGGATTTTTTTATTCTCAATTTCATTGTATAATAAATTATAAAACTTGTATATACTTTATCGTATATTAAAACTGAAATGTGGTAATAAATTAATAATAATACACTTAATTTCACAAAAATAAACCCTTTTATTAAGAAATAAAGCAATAATAAGGTGATATTGAAATAAATATATTTAAAAATATATTCTACAATCAAGTTAAATTTGTCTTCTAAAATATTTTTTATAATTCCATAATAACAAAAAACAAATGTGTATAATAAGAAATGCATTTTGTTATTTAAAAAAATAAATGAAAACATCATAGATGCTATAGAAAATAAAAAACCTTCTTTATTACCAAATTCAATAATTATTATTGATGATAAAAATGATGCTACTATCATAAAAAAAAGTGTATTTATTTGAATATAATTAATTATTAAAAACAAAATTATGTTTATTGATAAAAGTATTCCACTATACGAAATACTTTTTACACTTAGAAACAATCTATAAAATCTCCCCCAAAACATTCACATATTGAATCTAAAACCCATAGTTTTGTTATATTTTCACAACAATCATCCCCAACACAACAACATAAATTATCACAGCAACATAAATCATCACAACAGCAACAACATCCACAACTCGAATGTCTTTTTCTATACCTACGTGTTTGTCGTTCATAATCATCTCTAAAAAAACTATAACTATCTAATACTTTTTTATATTCTAAGTTTTTTGGATCTATATTTATAGCTTCTTTTATATTTAGAAATGCTTCATTATAATAACCTAAATTTATTGATGATATAGAGTTTAAATAGTACCATTCTCCACATTTATCACTTATTTCCTTTAATAAATTATATGCTACTTCAAACTTTTCATCTTTTATATTTTGATTTATCAAATTGAAATTATTTATTGTACTATTCATTAATTTCACAACCTTTATTTAATATATTTTTATATCTAATATAAATACCTGAATATATTATATTTTCTATTATAGATATATTCTTTTTTATATCTAAATTTTCTATATTTTTTGATAACATAGAAAGAGAAATTTTTATATTAAAATCTACTAAATCTATCAATTCCTGTTTTTTATCTTTATAATCTTTAAATGGATTATACCTATTCTTTTTAATGTCCTTATCTAAATCTTCAAATGCATCTAATATATAAATATATTTCCCTATATTAAATCCTATTTTTCTTAGTATTTTTTCATTCTTATCTTTTTGATATGCAAAAATTTCTCCCATTAAATGGCCAAATATATTTGATACTAAATCAATATTTCTACAATCTTGTTTTTCTAAATTTTGTAATTCAGTTAATTTTTCTTTTATAAAATTCGCCTTATACTCATATAGTTCATAAGGTTTTTTATAATTTTTCTTATAAATATTAAAAATAATTTTATCCTTTAATTTATTATCATCAATAACATTATCTTCTAATTTAGAATATGAAAGAAGTATATTCATATTTGCACAATAATCAGTAACATCACTTTTTATTTTCTTTTTCTTCTTTAGAGGATTTACTATACACCCTTCTTCAATCACAGATATTTGTGGGTCATAAATAGAGCTTAGTAGAATAACTAAAAATGTCATATCATAATTAAGAGATAGTCTACTTATTTCACTATGATTATCTTTTAATGTCTTACATAAACCACAATAAAAACCTCTATAATGTTCATATTCCCTAAAAGTTAATTCCATTTTATTTATTTTTACATATCCAAACATAAATACCTTTCTATATTATCTACGTATATTTGCCTCTCTTGCTAACTGATCAATTTCAGCATTAAATATAAACTTAGATAATTCTTCAACTTCTCCTTGTTTTATATCATCGAAATGTATGTGATATAAATGTTGTCTACCAGATGCATATTTTCTAGCTTTTATTATACTAGCCTTTGGCCTATATATTTTCTCATTAACATCAAATACTAGACTTACGTGTTGATCATCTTTAAATTCAGCCTCACTCTCAAGTAACATTCCAGTTGCACTTAAGTTTTTAGTTTTACCTTCATACACATCATCAACAATAACTGTTACATTAACTTCAACTTCAAGTCTTGCACTTCCCCTTCTTTGTTGTCTTTCAATTTCGTCTGCAATCTCTCCTGTATAATATATATTGTCTTCTCTAAAATCTTTTTTAGTTACTCTGACTTTAGTTAAATAAACTCCTTTTTTAGTTATAAAATCAACATTTATTATTTGATCTTCACGAATTCTATTAATTGCACGATTCCCAACTGGTACAATAAATATTACTTCTTCTCTTGTAAGTAAATCTATATATACTTTATGCCTTGAATTACCCTGATGTATGCAAAGCATTAAATCTCTATCATTATCCAAAGTTTCTAAATACTTATCAAGTGATTTTTGTATAACTTTATTTTTTTTTCCTCTTTTAAAAAAATTAAACATAACTCTCTCCTTATAAATCTATTTACTTATAATTATATATCATTTTTAACGAATTTCCTATTTTTATTTAAGAAAAAGATTGATTTAATAAAAATAATACTTTATATAACAAAAATGCTTAAAATTATTTTTTTAAGCATTTTATCATTTATTAAATAAATATTAAACTATTCATTAATTTATTATTTCTATTTATAAATTCTTCTAATTCTGTTGGACTTAATTCTTTGTTTGATAAAAGTGCAATATCTACTATTTGATTACAAATAAGTTCTATTTTTTCTTTTTTAGTTTCATCATTTTGAAGTTCAACTAATTTTTTTATTATTTGACTATTACTATTTATCACTAATGTTTTTTCTTCTTCAAAACTAATTCCTAAGTCCATACCATTAAATTGATTTTTCATTTCACTCATTCTTCTTGAATGTTCTGAAACTAATATCATAGCAGAAGTTTCTTCATTTTTGAAACTTTCAACTGAATAAGTCTTTATTCTTTCACCAACTGAACTTTTAAATAATTTTTGTATTTTTTCATTTTGTTCCTTATTTTCTTCGCTATCAGTTTTTAATATATCAGATAAATCTGCATCTATTCTATTAAACTTAACCTCTTGGTTTTTATATTCAATAAATGATATAAAATGATTATCTATTGATGAATCAAGAAGTAGGGCATCAAGTTCATAATCTTTGAATAATTTTATGTATTGAGATTGTTGATCTTTGTTGGTAACGTAGAAAACTTTATTTTTGTGATTTTCTTTAGCATTTTCTAAGTACTTTTCAATAGTTAAGTATTCATCATTTATAGTTTTAAATAAAATATCATTTTTTATTCTATCATAGAAACTTTCTTCTTTTAAACAACCAAATTTAATGAATACTTGTATATCATCCCAAAACTTTTTATAAGTTTCTTCTTCATTTTTATGAAGTGATTTTAATTTATCTGCAACTTTCTTAATTATATGCTTAGATATTTTACTCACATCTTTATCATTTTGAAGGAAACTTCTTGAAACATTAAGAGGTAAATCTGGGCAATCTATTACACCCTTTAAAAGTAATAAAAACTCTGGTATAACCTCTTTTATATTATCTGCAACGAAAACTTGATTATTATAAAGTTTAACTTTTCCCTCAACTAATTCAAACTCATTTTTTAACTTAGGGAAATACAGTATTCCTTTTAAATTAAAGGGGAAATCAACGTTTAAATGTATCCAAAATAGTGGTTCATCAAAAGTATTAAATACCTTCTTGTAAAATTCTTTGTAGTCCTCATCACTACACTCACTTGGTGATTTTAACCATAATGGATAACTATCATTTATTGGAGTTAGTTCGCTTTCTTCATCTTTATTTTCAGTACTTTCTAAATAAACTTCAACCGGTAAGAATGAACAATATTTATCAAGAACTTCTTTAACTGCACTATATTCTAAGAATTCTTGGCTATCTTCTTCTAAGAATAGAGTTATAGTAGTTCCTCTAGTTTTTCTATCTTCACTAGATGTAATTTCGAATTCTATTCCACCTTCACTAACCCATTTAACTGCTTTACTATTTTCTTTGTATGAAAGTGTATCTATTTGAACTTTATTAGATACCATAAATGAAGAATAAAAACCTAATCCAAAATGTCCTATTATATCATTTTCTTCATTCATTTTGTCTTTATATGTATTAAAGAAATCTTCTGCACCAGAAAATGCAACTTGATTTATATATTTTTGTACTTCTTCTTCAGTCATTCCTATTCCATTATCAGAAAAAGTTAAAGTTTTAAGATCCTTATTTATTATTACCTTTATATTATAATCTTCTTCAGTTTTTGTAGTTTCCCCAAGTGAAACTAACTTTTTATGTTTATTACAAGCATCAGTTGCATTACTAACAAGCTCTCTTATAAAAATATCTTTATCTGAATATAACCATTTTTTTATTATTGGAAAAATATTTTCCGTATGTATTGAAATATTACCCTTCATTCTTACTACCTCCTAATTATATTTATACAATATTATTATAATATGTCTAATTTTAGTGTCAAGTGTGCAAATAAAAAAACATAGTTAATTTAACTATGTTTTTTTTATTTATTTTAAATTACATTCCTATTTCTTTAAATTCTCTACTTCCAGGCTTTATTAAATTAATTTTACCTTCACTACATATTGAGCAATTGTCTGCATCGTGAACTTGTATATCAAGCTTTATAGCACTATATATTGGTATTCCTATATCCGAACTTGTTCTATCTGCAATACATGCAACTCCTATAACTTCTCCGCCTAACTTTTCTAATGCAACCTTAGTTTCTATTGTTGATTTTCCAGTTGTAACAACATCTTCTGCTATTATTATTCTAGCATCTTTTTTAACTTCAAATCCACGTCTAAGTTCCATTACTCCATCTTTTCTTTCTGTAAATACAGCTTCCTTTTTAAGTTGTCTTCCTAACTCGTAAGAAACTATAACTCCTCCCATTGCAGGACCAACTACTAAATCTATATCTAAATCTTTTATTTGAGCAACCACAGTGCTTAAAACTGCTTCTGCATGATCTGCAAACCTTAAAACTTTTGCACATTGAACGTATCTATTACTGTGCTTTCCTGATGATAATAAGAAGTGTCCTTCTAATAATGCATCACTCTTTTTTAATATTTCAACTACATCTACTTTACTCATTTATATAATCCCCCTAATTTCATATAAGTTTTTAATATTGTTTTCTATCATATAATTTTCTAAATCTGTTAATATTTCTTCACCAATTCTTGGATTTATAAAATTAACAGTTCCAAGTTGAACTGCAGTACAACCAACCATTATAAATTCTATAACGTCTTTTGCAGTCATTATTCCACCCATACCAACAACTGGTATACTAACATTTTTACAAACTTCGTGTGACATTCTAAGTGCTATTGGCTTTATTGCAGGCCCTGAAAGTCCAGCATAAACATTTTCAAAGATAGGTTTTTTATTTTTTATATCTATTGCCATAGCTTTAAAAGTATTTACTAAAGAAATTGCATCTGCACCTTCTTCTTCACAAACCTTTGCCATACCAACTATATCTTCTGCATTTGGTGAAAGTTTTACCATAAGAGGTTTTTTACATATTTGTCTCACTTCTCTAACTATTTCTCTAGCTACCTCACTTTTTATACCAAAAGCCATACCACCTGCTTTAACATTTGGACAAGATATGTTTAGTTCTATCATATCAATTTCAGTTTCATTTAAAAGTTTTGTTCCTTCTATGTAGTCCTCTAAAGTTCCACCACCTAGATTTGCAATTCTTAAAGTATCAAGTTTTTTGAAAAATTCTAATTCATTCTCAATAAATCCTTTAACTCCTGGATTTTCAAGTCCAACACTATTCATCATTCCTGATGGTGTTTCACAAACTCTCATTCCATTGTTTCCATCTCTTTTTTCAAGTGTTAAACCTTTACTACTTATTCCACCTAATTTTTGAATATCATAGATTTCTCCATATTCTTTCCCAAATCCAAAAGTTCCAGATGCCATAATTATTGGATTTTTAAGTTTAAAGTCACATAATTTAGTTTCTAAGTTTGCCATTTAAAAAACCACCTCATCTCCCCAAAATACTGGTCCATCTTTACAAGTCTTCTTGTTGCCATTATTAGTTTTACAAGTACAAACTAAGCATGCTCCAACTCCACATGCCATATGATTTTCAAGAGATACCATAACTTTAGTATCTGTTCCCTTTGCCATATCAACAACATGTTTCATCATAGGTGTTGGCCCACAAGTTAATATATAATCATATTTTGTAACGTCTAATTTTTCAGTTACAAACTCATTATTAGTAGCAACTACCACATTATTACAAACTTCATTAAATTCTTTTTCTAAAATACTTTCATTTCTAAATCCGATGTATGCATCACAATTTTCAATATTTTTAGCTACTAAATAAAGTGGTGCTATTCCAATTCCTCCCCCTACTAATGCAACCTTTCCTTCAACCTTACTAAACCCATTCCCATATGGTCCTTCAAGTTTTATAGTATCTTCTTTTTTAAGTTTTGAAATTATTTCCGTACCTTCACCAAAAACTTTATATAAGAAAGTTATACTATTTTCATCTATATCGCAAATACTTATTGGTCTTGATAAAAGTGGATAAGTGTCCCATGCTCTTAACATATAAAATTGACCCATTTCACCTTTAAAATTCCCCTCTACTCTAAGTAGGTACATATCATCTTTTAAATATCTATTTTCTAAAACTCTATACATTCTATTTTCCCCCTAATAAAGTCATAATAAGCGCCATTCTCACAAACATACCGTATTTTGCTTGATCAAAATAAACACATTTTTTATCTTCATCAACTTCATCACTAATTTCATTTACTCTTGGAAGTGGATGCATAACTATCATATCATCTTTAGATTTATCAAGTTTCTGTTTATCTAATATATAAAAATCTTTTAATCTTTCATATTCATCTAAATCTTTAAATCTCTCTCTTTGAACTCTAGTCATATATAAAATGTCTAAATCTTTTATAACTTCATCAATACTCTCATTTTCTATGAATGTATGATTATATTTTTTTATTTCTTCTTTTAAATAAGTTGGAATTGAAAGCTCTTTTGGTGATATAAATACAAACTTTATGTTTTCGTATCTAATCATTGCCTTCACTAATGAATGAACAGTTCTACCATTTTTTAAATCTCCACAAATTCCTATCGTGTGATTATTAAGGTCTTTTTTTATGCTCTTTATTGTGAGTAAATCAGTTAAAGTTTGAGTTGGATGTTGGTTTCCTCCATCTCCTGCATTTATAAATGGAACTGTTGAATGTTTTGATGCCTCGCTAGCAGAACCTTCTACTGGGTGCCTCATAACTATTATATCTGAATAACAAGAAACAGTTTTTATGGTGTCTTTTAAAGATTCACCCTTTGAAACTGATGTTGAATTGGGCTCAGAAAAACCAATAACTTCACCACCTAATCTTTTCATTGCCGATTCAAAACTAAGTCTTGTTCTAGTTGATGGCTCATAAAAAAGTGTGGCTAATAATTTTCCTTCGCATACTTTTGAATATTTATTTTGATTATCTATTATCATTTGAGATAAAGATAATATATCGTCTATTTGATTGATAGTTAAATCATCTGGTTTAACTAAGTTCATATGTCCCTCCTTTTTAGCCTCTCTGGACTAACTTAAAAGTTTTTGTTTGTAAAATATTATCATCTTTTGTGATTAAAGTCAATATAAATGTTATTTTGTGGTAAGTAGTTGTTTTACATAATAAAAAAGTTGCTCTTGAAATTAATCAAAAACAACTCTATAAATTTTATTAAATTAAACTACAATCCTCTCCAACTCTTATAGTTCCTTCTTCAATAACTTTTGCAAATATACCATTTCTAGGCATTATACAATCTCCTACTTGATAAAATATTGCACATCTTGTATGGCATTCTTTACCTATTTGAGTAACTTCAAGTAGAGTTTCTCCAATTTTTATTTGTTGACCTATTGGAAGTTTTTCAAGTTCAATTCCTTCAATAACTAAGTTTTCTCCGAAAGCCCCAAAATCAACATTAGCTCCACGACTTCTAAAATCATCTATTTTCTCAAATCCTAATAAACTAATTTGTCTATGCCAATTACCACCGTGTGCATCATTTTCTATTCCAAAATCTTTAATAAGTCTCGCCTCATCTATTTCGTACTTTCCAGTTCCTTTTTTTTCACTTATACAAATTGCTAATACTTTACTCATAATTACCCTCCTATTTGGTTCATAAGTTTCAATTCTTTATCACTACATTCTTCATTAAAATAATGTTTTTCTGGTTTATCATAAATAGTTTCTGCTATTAAAGTTCTTAAATCTTTATCTGAAATATTTTTATCAAGCGCATCTTTTAAATCTGCACCATAATTATAGTGAAGACACTTTTTTAAAAATCCATTAGATGTCATTCTAACTCTATTACATTCCTCGCAAAAACAATTACTAAGTGCACTTATAAATCCGATTTTACCAACGTATCCATTTATCTGTATGTAATTTGCCGGTCCACTTCTTTGATCTTTTTTTGCATCTAAAACATCAAAGTTATCTTCAATTAAACTTCTAACAAAATCGTTATTTATACCTTTATATTTAGTTCCAAGTCCTATTGGCATAAGTTCTATAAATCTAATATCTATTTTTTTATCTTTTGTAAAATTCACAAAATCAATTATTTCATCAGAATTTTTACCTTCAATAAGAACTACATTAACCTTAACTTTTATATTAAGATTTAATGCTTTTTCAAGCCCTCTAAGAACAGTTTTTAAATTATTTGATTTAGTTAAATCTTTAAATATATCATCTTTTAATGAATCAATACTTATATTAACTCCAGTTAATCCATACTCAACTAATTCATCTATATACTTTTCTAAATAAATACCATTAGTAGTTATATATTTTTCTTCTATACCTTCAATTTTATTTAATTTCTTGAAAATATCTAATATATCATTTCTAAATAAAGGTTCTCCACCTGTTAATCTAATTTTTTTAATTCCAAGTTTTGCACACTCTTTAGATATTATATATATCTCATCGCTACTTAAGTAATCTTTACTATGTATAAGTTCATCTTCAGTACAATACACACACCTTAAATTACAATTTTCAGTTACAGAAATTCTTAAATAATCTATTTCTCTATTAAATTTATCCTTCATAAGTTTTTCCTCTAGTCTAATTTTTTATTTTTCAAAAAAATTAAATTCTCCACTTTTCCCACCAGTCTTTTTAAGAAGATAAGTGTCTTCTATAACCATTTTTTTATCAACGGCCTTACACATATCATAAATAGTAAGACTCGCAACCGTGCAAGAAGTTAATGCCTCCATTTCAACTCCAGTTTTTCCAGTTATTTTAACTGTTGATATAACTTTTATTTTTGAATTGTCTTCATCAATTTCAAAATCAACACTCGAACTAGAGATTAAAAGAGGGTGACACATTGGTATTAAGTCCCAAGTTTTCTTTGATGCAGAAATCCCTGCAACTCTTGCAACCCCTAATACATCTCCTTTTTCAATTTTGTTATCTTTAATTTTTTGGATAGTTTCTTTTGATGCTACTATATTTGAAACTGCTACTGCAACTCTTGTAGTTTCCTTTTTTTCTGATACATCCACCATTATTGCATTTCCATTTTCATCAAAATGTGTAAACATAATTTCCTCCACTATAATTTATTTTCCAAATGAACAATGTGGGAATGTACATATTCCACAATCTAAACAAAGTCCACCATGACCATACTCAACTATATCGTTTAAAGTTATTTTTTCATCTGCTAAAATTCTTGGTAACATTAAATCAAGAACTGTTCTTTTTGAATACATTGCACAACTTGGAACACCTAAAATAGGAACACCTTTATAGTATGCAAGTAAAAACATCGCACCTGGCAAAATTGGAGAACCGTAAGTTACAATTTCTCCCCCGCAATCTATTATCGCACTTGGAGTAACATCATCTGGATCAACAGACATTCCTCCTGTACAAATAACTAAGTCTGCATTTTCTTCAACTGCTTTTATTATATTTTCAGTTATTAATTCCTTTTCATCTGGCAGTATCACTTGATTTTTTAAAGTACCACCATATTCACCAAGTTTAGTTTTGATAACAGGATAGAATGCATCTTTTATTCTGCCATTATAAACTTCATTTCCAGTAGTTATTAAAACTGCACTTTTTGGTTTTATTTCTAAAACACTAATTATTTTATCTATTTCTTTAGCTTTATTTAATTTTTCTTCATCAATTAAAAGAGGAATTATTCTTGTTGCCCCTATTTTTTCACCTTTTTTAATTGGAGTATTGTTGTGAAGTGTTGAAATTATCATTTCACCTATTGAATTTAATTTAAATAAATTTTCTTTATTAACTTTTAAAACTCCGTCAACTTTTGCATAAAAATCAATCTTTCCTTCTTTTATTTCTGGATTAAAATCAACATTTTCACCAACTGCAATATCTTTTAATATTATTGCTGCATCATTTTCATGAACTTCGCCTTCTTTTGGTTCAATTATATAAATATGTTCTTTTCCTATATTTAAAAGTTCTTCAATATCTTCTTCTCTTATCACGTGACCTTTTTTAAATAGTCTTCCTTTAAATTCATTTGGTACAATTTTTGTTACGTCATGAGACAATACAAGTCCCACAGAATCTGTAGTTTTTACTTTTTTCATATCTATCTCCTAAAATTATATCTAATCATTTTGTAATTTTTTGTATATATATATCATACTAATTGAAATTATTATTATTATAAAAAGTACTATGGTTGCATTTTGTGTTTGACTACTTTCTATAAAAAAATATAGTAACATCGGTAATGTTTGAGTTTTTCCTTCAATATTCCCTGCAACTAAAATAGTTGCACCAAATTCCCCAAAAGATCTTGCAAATGAAAGTATGAATGCAGTTAATATTGAATTTTTTGAAAGAGGAAGTATTATATTTATAAAAATATCTAACTTGTTTGAACCACATATTTTTGCTGCATTTATAAGATCTTTATCAATGCTACGAGTCGCAGTACTTATAGTTTGATACATAATCGGAAGTGTAACTATTATTGAAACTATTATTGCTCCAAGTTTACTAAATATCACTTCTACTCCAAAATCACTAAAAGTTTTTCCAATAATATTATTTCTACTAAAAAACATAAGTATCATATATCCTACTGCAGAAGGGGGTATAAAAATTGGAAGTAACATTAAAGTTTCAACTAGTTTATTTCTTTTTCCACTATAAATAACTACTATAGATATCAAAAATGATATTAAAACTGATATCGTGGTTACTTCAAAAGATATTTTTAACGCACTAATTATCATAATTAACTTCAAATCCAAATTTTTCAAATACTTCTTTATTGTCGTTTACGTACTCAAAAAATTCTTCACCTTCATCAGTAATTTTTGCCAATAAATAATTTATATCACTATATGTTTTTTTATCAATTTCAAATACTACTTCACTATTTTTTAAATTTATTGAATCCGTTTTATAGATTATTCCAAACTCAACATGCCCATTTTCAACGTAATTTTTTACTGAACTAGCATCTTTGCCGTAAATTATTTCAAGATCATCAAACACATTTTCATAATCTAAATACTCTTTTGAATATATTCCAACTGGAACACTAGTAATTTCACCAATAATTATTTTAGAACCTATAATATCATTTATAGAACTAATATTTTTATCAGTATTTTTTATTAACACTAATGAATTTTTAATTGGATAAGTAACATTTTTCGATTCAATAATTTCTTTATTAATTAAATCATCTATGTTTTGTTCATTCGCAGAAAAGAATATGTCAACATCTGCTCCATTTTCAATCTGTTTTTTTAATGTTCCTGATGAACCAGAATTTATATTAATCTTTATATTATTATCTTTTTCAAAGTTATTTGAAATTTCTTTCATTGGTTCATAAATACTAGATGCAATACTTACAGTCACACTTTCTTCATTTTTATTACAAGCACTAATGCAAGTTGTCACACAAAATAATAATAATATTTTTTTAAACATATTAACCTCAATTTAATTTATTTTCTTGCACATTCCTTAGCTTCACCAAGTAATATTTCAATTCCGTGTTTTATATCATCAAGTACAAAATCTAATGCTTCAGTACAAGCCTTTGGACTTCCTGGTAAATTAACTATTAATGTGTCTTTTCTAATTCCACTAACTGCACGAGATAACATAGCTCTTTTAGTTATTTGAATTGAAAAATATCTTATAGCCTCAACTATTCCTTGACATTCTCTTTCAATAACTAATTTTGTAGCCTCAGGAGTTATATCTCTTTTTGAAAAACCTGTTCCACCAGTAGTTAAAACTAAGTTAACTCCCAAATTATCACACATATTTATCATTTCATCTCTTAACATTTCTTTTTCGTCTGGAAGTACTATTTTTTTAACTACTTCAAAACCATTATTAGTAACTATTTCTCTAATTACTTCCCCACTCTTATCTTCTCTAAGTCCTTCATATCCTTTGTCACTACTAGTTATAATTCCAACTGTAAACATATTTTAACTTCCTATCTATTTTATTTTTTGGTATTCTTCAATAGTATTAACATTCACAAAATTATCTTCTAAATTATCTAACTTTATAATTTTATGACTATTATCAAATATTATTTTTTGCATCTTATTTTCATCTTTGATTATTCTTTCATTAAAATAAGATATTAATTTTTTATTATATATAGCACATAAAGGTTGAACTCTTTCATCTATACTAGGTACTAATATATCTTCATAAAAATCATGATTTATCATTTTATCGAATAAATCATAACTTAAATTTGGCATATCACAAGCCACACAAAATACCTTTTGATTTTTTGCATTAACTAATGCAGTATAAATACCACCAATAGCACCTTTATCTTTATAAATATCTTTGAATAATTTAAAATCATAAGTTTTACTTAAATTTTCATACGGTGAAAAATCGTTAGTAATAATTATTACTTCATCAAAATCACTACTTTCTTTAAGAGTATTTTCAACGAAGGAAACATTATTTTTAGTTAAGAATGCTTTATTAGTGTAGTTCATTCTGCTACCTTTTCCACCCGCTATAATTGCTAATGTAATCATATTCTACCTACAACTTTATTATTTTGACTTTTTGATCTTTTTCTAATTCGTGTACACCTTTATCAATTTCAATTATGCAATTTGAATTTAATGTTGATGATAGTATTCCATTTCCACTTTTAACTTGTGTTATTTCAACTTTTTGTAAACCGTCTTCAAAATAATATCTACCTCTTGCAAATCTTCTAACATTATTCTTCTTTTTAAGTTCACTATCTAAAAATGCATCTTCTATCATTAATTCATTAGTATCATTTCCACTAAGTTTACTTAAAATAGGTTTTACCAAAAGTTCAAAAGTTGTTAAACTTGCAGTTGGATTTCCAGATAAACTAATCATTAAAGTATCATTTATCTTTGATCCAATAACTGCAGAACCTGGTTTTATTTTAACCTTATTAAATAATATTTCACCATTTGCACTAAGTACGGATTTAATAACGAAGTCCTTATCTCCAACACTTGCACCACCTGTTGTAATTATTAAATTAAAATTCGTACTAATTTTTTCTATTTCATTTGATATATTTTCTATGTCATCAGCTAAATGCTTAACTAAACTACATTCATACCCAAGTTCTTTAAGTCTTGATAAAATACTATACTTGTTACTATTATATATTTTTGCATCAAGTAAATTTTCTCCAATATCTATAACTTCATCTCCAGTAGTTAAAAATGCTATCTTTGGTTTTTTATATACTTGAACTTTATCAACTCCACTACTTGAAATTATACCAATATCAGAGTAATCAAGCTTTTTTCCTTTTTGTACAAGTAATTGACCCTTAGTTATATCTTCTCCTATAAAACAAATATTTTCGTCTTTATTTGGAGTTCTAGTTAGATTTATCTTATCATCACTAATTATTACTTCTTCCTTCTTAATAACAAAGGTACATTCGTTTGGAACTTTTGCACCAGTCATAATTTTTATTGCTTGATTCTTTTTAACTTCTCCATTAAAAATATCTCCTGCAAATACTTCTCCAATAACTTCAAATTCTAATTTTTCATCAAAATTAACTGCATATCCGTCCATTGCAGATTTATTAAATGGTGGATTATTTATAGGTGAAAAAATACTTTCTGCTAAGTAACTTCCAACTGCATCTAATAAATTTACTTCTATAATTTCTTTATTTTCAAACTCACTAAGTATTTGTATAGCCTCTTCTAATTTAACAAAAGATTTCATAATTCACTTCCTCAAAACAAAAATAGCCTATTTCTCGCGCAAGAAATAAGCCTCTATATTAATGCTTATTTTCCTTCCCAAAACGTGGAGATAAATTCTTTTCAAAATTTACCCTGTGAATAATTTATTCAGGCATAAAAATCATAGCTTATCCTTAGATTTTTATGCTTAAGAAAATGTCTAATTATTTTCAAATTTAATTGTAATTTGTTTCTAATTCAATAAAATTAACTAAAGTTTTAAAATCATCTTTTTTTACTTTAACTAAATCTTCTAACTTCCCATCATCTAAATCATTAGTAGCTACTGCTATTAGATTTTCTTTTTTAGTTATTATACTGCTACTTAAATTTTTATCATAAACTTCTATTTTTCTAATATTACTTTTTTTGTATCCTTCAACCAAGATAAAATCATAATCATTAATTATATCTTTTATTATATCATATACATTTAATTCTTTTTTTAACTCCATTATTTTAGCAAATCTATTCTTTGATGAAATTATAACCGTATCAGAACCCGCCATTCTATGTTTGTAGGTATCTTTACCTTCGTGATCAATATCAAATCCATGTACATCGTGCTTTATAGTTGCAATTTTATAATTTCTACTTTTTAACTCTTTTATTATACCCTCCATTACAAATGTTTTACCAACATTCGAACAACTTCCAATAACATTTATTATTTTTGCCATTTACTTTTCCTCAATAATATTTAAAACTACACCAAAAGGTGTAGTCTTATTTTAATTTTTAATTATAGCTAAACTCTAGGTTCTGTTCTAAGTTAAAGAAGTCTGCATAATCTATATCAAATATATTCTTAGTAATTCTACTTATATCTATATTTTCTTTTATAAGTTGTGTTAAAACTCCTGCATAACCTAATTCACCTTGAATTAAAGCACCATATATTTTTCCATCTTTATGAATTATCTTCTTATAATTAGCTTCACATTCTCTTATTTCAACAATGTATGTTTCGTCCATAGGTTCTGTTAAACCAATTGACATTGTTGGTATATCTAAGAAGTTCATCGTGTTTTTACTTGAGAAGAAATCAGTCATCTCTAAGTTTTCACCAAGTGAATTGTGTGCTGCTATTATTCCTTCTTTAGTTGCAGTTGGCCAAATTGGATTTCTTCCAGTAACATCTCCACAACCAAAAACATCTTCAACAGAAGTTTTTCCTTTTGCATCAATTACAAGTCCAAATTTATCACACTCAACATTACTTTCTTCAAGGAATGAAATATTAGACCTAACTCCAGTTGCAACTACCATAAGTTCACAAGGAATTCTTTCTCCTGTATTTAAAATCAATTCTTTAGGATTATTATTTTCATCTAAAACTAATTCTTCAGCCTTTACTTCTAATTTAACATTTATATTTTTTTCTTTAAATGCTTTTTCGTAAGTTTCAGAAGTTTTCTTATCAAGTTGAAGTGGAAGTACTTTATCTCCCATTTCAACTAACGTTAATTCTAAATCAAAATCAACAAGTCCAACTAAAGCATCTATCCCAACAAGTCCAGCACCAAGTACTACTGCACTTTTTACTGTGTTGGCTTGTTCTTTTATATTAATTGCATCATCTAAGTTTCTAAGACCAAAAACATTATTTCCTTCACGAAGACCTTTAACCGGTGGTATAAATGAAGATGCACCACTTGCGATTATTAATTTATCATAAGATATAATTTTATTATTAGATAATTCTAAAGTTTTATTAGTATCATTTAATTTTGATACTTCAACTCCTTTTACCCAATTAATATTGTATCTTTCAAAAAAATCTTTATTACTA
The DNA here is from genome assembly GCA_044426235.1 of Peptostreptococcaceae bacterium. Classification (GTDB taxonomy): domain Bacteria; phylum Bacillota; class Clostridia; order Peptostreptococcales; family Peptostreptococcaceae; genus JAGHEK01. The sequence continues at coordinate 21,022 of JAWXUS010000012.1, forward strand.
AAGTTTAATTCTTCAATAGTTCTATGATCTGATATATAGTGGTGAAGTATACATCTTGAATAAACAACATCATCTTTTGAAACAAGAGTTATTTCTATATCTTTATTTAATTCTCTTAAAGTTTTTCCTGCACTTATTCCAGATGCTGATGCACCAATTATAACTACCTTCATACTATACCTCCTCTAAAACTATGGCTTGCATTGGGCATTTAGAAACACATTGAACTGTATCTCCTTCAACACTTTCACAAGCATCACATTTCATTATAAACTTTTGAGTTCTATCATCTGCTTTTAATACTCCATATGGACAAGCCATTATACACATATAACAACTTGCACATATATCTTTATTATACATTACTTTTCCATCTTCTTGCTTAGTCATGGCACCACTCATACAAGTGTATACACATTCTGGTTTATCACAATGTCTACAGAAAATTGGAGCATACTTTCCAGTACTATCAGCAGTTATCTTACATCTTGAATCGCTCTCCCCGTGAGATACTGTACAAGCCGTAACACAAGTTAAACAACCAACACATTTACTTCTATCTATTTTTATTCTTTTCATTTATGCCACCTACTTTTTAATTATTTTTACAGGTACAGTTTTGTAAGAAGGCTCTTTTGAATATGGATCAAATACACTTGGAGTTAAAGCATTAGTTTCAACGTAGTGAATTGGTGCATATAAGTGAGTTTCTTTTACAGTATCAGTTATTTTAACATCAAAATCGCTAGTTACTCCATTCATAGACTCTATACTTACTCTTTCATTTAAACTTAAGTTTAATTTCTTTGCAGTTTTTGGGTGAACTAAAACGTATGATGATTTTGAGTAAGCATCTATACCTTCTGATATTTCACGACTTCTAACGCTTGTATGCCATTGTCCAACAGTTCCACGACCAGAGTTAAATACATATGGATATTCTTCATTAGTTGGAAGTGGATTCTCAACACTTGCCTCAAAAATAAATTTAGCTTTCTTAGATGGAGTATAGAACTTTCCGTCTTCATAAAGTCTTCTTTCGTCTTCAGTTAAAATATCGCCTTTTCTAAATGGCCACTGAACACCTCTTGAACCTTCCATATTATTACCCTCTAACATTTCATAAGTAACACCAGTTATATCACAAGGCATTCCTTCTGAACATCTCTTTAGAGTTTCAAATGTTTCTCTTGGTGTTCTCCAACCATCTAATAAATCACCCATTCCAAGTTTTTCACCTATTCCTAATATAATTTCAAAATCAGAAAGCTCGCCCTCTTCTTTATTAATTACAGGATTTAACTTAGATAATCTTCTTTCAGTATTAATAAATACTCCTTCTTTTTTGATTCCAGGAACAGAAGGTAAGAATAGATCAGATATTAATGCAGTATCAGTATCTTTATATATATCTTGTACAACTAAGAAATCTAATTTCTCTGCAGCCTTTTGGAATTCTTCATTATTTGTCCAAGAATGTCTAGGGTTTGTACATACTATCCAAAGCCCTTTTATATCACCCTTTAATGCATTTTCAATTATTACGTTATATGGTATTGTTGGCTTTGTTGCTAAAACACTTTCGTCAACGTTTAAAGCTTTAGCTACTTTTGTTCTTCTTACTGGGTTATCAAAATCTCCTCCACCAAATAAACCGGCAGTATTGCTAAATGCTCTTGAACCCATTGCATTAGATTGACCAGTTAATGAATTTGCTCCAGTTCCTGGACGACCAATATTTCCAGTCATTAATGCTAAGTTTATTATTGCTTGTGCAGTTCTAACTCCTTGGTAACTTTGGTTTACACCCATTGTCCACCAGAATGAAACTCTTTTTCCGTTGTTTATAGTTTCAGCTAATTCAATAACTCTTTCTTTATCTATTCCACATCTTTCTTCAACGTCTTCTAATGTGTAGTTTTTAACGAATTCTTTAAAATCTTCAAATCCTTCAGTATTTTCATTTATATAATTTTTATCTATGTAATCTTTCTCAATAATTACATTGGCCAAAGTATATAATAAATCTAAATCTCCCTTTGGCTCAATATCTAACCAAGTATGTGCATTCATTGCAGTTTCAGATTTTCTAGGATCAATAACTACTATTTTAGCATCTTTATTTTCTTTAATTCTTCCCCAAAATATTGGATGTGCTATAACTGGATTTGCTCCTATTAAAATTATTGTATCTGATAATTCTGCATCATTTAAAGTATATGGCGGTGCATCAAATCCAAAACTTTGCTTATGTGCAACAACTGACGTTGCCATACAAAGTCTTGTATTTCCGTCTCCTGGCATCTTTAAATAGTTTCTACCAACGTGTCCAAGTAGCGCCATTTCTTCTGTAGCCATTTGTCCAGTACTTATGTAAGCTATACTTTCTTCCCCGTGCTCTTTTTGAATATCTGTCATTCTTTTTGCAAATACTTCAAAAGCCTCGTCCCATTCTACTTCTTTCATTTCACCATTTTTATCTCTTAACAGAGGTTTTTTAGTTGGCTTTATTTTAGTTTGTTGCTTATCAAGTCTAATACCTTTTATACAAGAAAACCCCTTATTAACTGGGTAATCAACAGTTGGTAAAACTTTAACTATCTTGTTCTCTTCAACGTGAAAATCAACGTTACAAGCTAGTGCACATAAATTACAAGTAGATTGAATTTTTTTCATTATTTTCTCCTTAATATAATTTAAAATATTAGGTAAGAGAAATTTTCTCCTACCTAATATTTTTTAGTTAGTTTTAAATATATTTAATAATAATTTATAGAAATTGAAAACAACAAATCCTATAAGTGCAGTTGTTAACATTATTTGAATTCCAGCAATTTGATTTACTGCATTCCCTAAACTCTCATTCCCAATTGATACTAAATAACCGCTCATTCTATTTGATGCAACTATTCCAATTGCCATTGGGAAAGTTAATCCTGCAAATCCTGGATTAAAGTTAAATGATAAGAACTTTGGTAATTTGTAAAGTACAAATATTAACGATAAAAATACTATACTATAAAGTCCGTAAACTACAGTTTGATTTGGCTCAAAGAAGTTTAAGTAACCAACTAAACAAAGACTTGATGGTGCAAGAATTATTGCTTGAGTATGATACATTGCATCTTTAACTTCAAATTTTACAAGTCTATAAATCATAACTGGTAAAATTATTAAAAATACTCCTATACCATATAAAACTATTGCTCTAGATAAAACAGGTTCATTCATAGGTACTCCTATAACTGTTGAAACTAAAAGTCCATTATAAGTTACAAACCAACTTGGTACAAATGCATCCATTACAAAGTTTTTGATTACATTTTTATATGTGAAAATCAAAATATGAATAATATGAATAATTACTGCTATAAACCAAATACTTTTTCCTATTACTTGATTAAATTCAAATAGGTAACTACCAATTATCATCATAATCATTGTTATTCCAGCATATAAACTTGCAGGAACTGTTACATCATACTCTCTTTTAACTGTGTCCATATGAAACACCATTTTTGATAAATAAAGACATAGAACTAGTATTGCACTAATCATTATAATATGCCTTACTAAGCTAAAACCTAGACCATTATAAACATTTGATAATGTTGCAAGTCCAACAAAAGTTGGAACTAATGGAATAGGAACTGCTTTTAAATTTTCCTTAAAACTGTTTGTCTTATCCATAAGTTATCCTCCAAATTAATATTTTATACCACTCCAGTATACATTTTCGTGCATCTTAGAGATTTCAGGAAGTTCAACTCCCTCAAGTACCCATTTTTTAAATTCCATAAATCCAGTTCTATCAACAATATAACCAATGTGTTCTTTTCCATTTGGTGCATCACCTGCAATGTACTCAGTAACATACTTATAAGTATTTTTGATTATTTTTATTATTGATTCTTCATCAACCCAAAGTATAAAATCTTCTGCAAGTCTTGGATTTTTCTTTCCAGATCTACCCATTATAGCTAATCTAAAGTATTTATTTTCGTCTCTAGTCCAAGCACTAGTTGGGCAATTTAATGTACATTCTCCACAACCAATACATTTCTCGTGATCACGAACTACTTTAAAGTTTTCCATCTTAAGTGCTTTTGTTGATAATTTAGTACATTTTTTAACACAAGCACCACAAGAAATACATCTATCTTGATCATAAACCGGAAGTGTCATTCCTATTATTCCAAAATCGTGCATTCTAGCTTTTATACAGTCATTTGGACAACCTGTAAGTGCTATTTTAAAATGAAGATCGTGTGGGAATATTTCATTTTCTATTTTTTTAGCAAATTCAGTTGTATTATATTGCCCTTTTGGACAAACTTTATTACCTATACAAGCTGCAATATTTCTAGTTCCTGCTGCAGAATATCCTTGACCTTTTTTTAGTTGATTAACTTCCATTCTTTCAATTACAGGTTGAATTAGTGAATTAACAACATCCATATCTTCCATTTTAATCCCTAGTATCTCAAAACCTTGTCTAGTCGTCATATGAATTTGTCCGTTTCCATATTCGTGAGCTATTTTTGATACTATCATTAAACTTTCAGGATCAACACAACCTCCAGGTATTCTTACTCTAAGAGAAGTTTCGTATTTAGTTTTCGTTACCCTAAAAGCATTTTTCATTAGTTTTCTAGTATTTAAATCTCTTATCATTATTCTTCTCCTAGTCTATTAAATTCTTTGCATATGAATAATCAAATACCGGTCCATCAACACATATATAAGTACTTCCCATTCTACAATGACCGCATTTTCCAGCACCACAACTCATATTTCTTTCATAAGAAACCCAAATATTAGTTTCTGCTAAATCTCTTTTTAAGAATTCTAAAACTGTAAATTTCATCATCATTGGAGGACCAACAACAACTGCAGACATTTGATCTAAATTATCAATTTTCATATCTGGAATATACTTTGTAACAAGTCCTACATTTCCTTCATATCCATCCGGTGCAGAGTCAACAGTTACTAATATATCTAATTTTTCACTCCACTTTTTAAGATCATCTTTAAATAAAACATCTTCTGGACTTCTAAATCCAACTATTAATCTAAAACTTTTACATTTTTGAGGATTATTATAGAAGTGTTCTATTATACCTCTAACCGGTGCAAGTCCACTTCCTCCAGCTACTACTACTACATCTCTATTTTCATATAAACTAACATCAAACCCATTTCCATAAGGTCCTCTTATGAAGAAATCATCTCCAACTTTATGCTTAAATAACTCACTAGTAACACGACCAACATTTCTTATCGTAAAATCTATATAATTATCCCCATATCCAGAAACTGATATTGGACTTTCTCCAAACTTAGGTAGAGATATTTCATAAAACTTACCTGGTAAAACTCCAGTAGTATCTGCCTCTACTCTAAATGTCCACTCTATATCTGTGTGAACTAATATATCTATTATCTTTGCTTTTATTGGTATATATAAATTATTCATATTCTAGATTTCCTCCTTAACAACTTTATTAACTTTTTCTATACATTCAGAAAGTGATATATACTGTGGACAAACATCGTCACATCTTCCACATCCAACACACATTTGATATCCAAACTTTTCATTGAAATCATTAATTTTATGCATTACTTTATATCTCATTCTTTCACCTTGTTTTTTTCTGAATGAATGATTTCCTGCCATATCAGTAAATCCATCTACTTGACAAGATGCCCAAACTCTTCTTCTTTCTCCGTTGTTTTCATTTTCTTTATATGAAACATCTTGCATCGTAAAGCAAGTACAAGTTGGACAAACAAAATTACATCTTCCACAAGCTATACATCTTGCATCATATTCATCCCACATTTCGTGTTTAGCAATTGCAACAGTATTTATATTTTTTGGAACTTCTAATTTAAAGTTATTCTCTTTTACATAATCAACTTCAAAATCAACGTCTTCACCTTTAAATACATTTAATTCCTCATCTTTTATATCTAAATAAACATCATTTCCAACTAAGTTAAACCCTAAAGAGTAATTTTCAGTTTTATTAGTATTCATACTAACACAAAAACAATTTCTAAAACTCTCGCTACAACCCATAAGAACAAATTTAACTTTTTCTCTCATTCTTTTGTAGAAATAATCCGGTTCAATTCCTGCATTTAAGTATATTTCATCAACCCTTTTTATTCCATTTATGTCACACGCTCTTAAAAATATTAATAGTTTTTTATCATCAACTTCACTTTCCTTATATCCATCTTCACTAAAATAGAAAAGTATTTGAGTAATTGGAAGTACTACTTCTTTTGCAGAGTAATCTGATTTTTTATTAAATTCTATTTCATCAATACTACTTATTTCTTCGTACTTAACTAAGTCTGTATCTGATGTTACTCCTTTAAATGGAGTTAGTTTCGGTGCAAATATTTTATATTCTGACTTTAAATACTCTAAACCCTTATTAAAATCTATTTTATCTAACTTTATCTTCATAATTACGACCTCCTAAAACTTTGTTAATAAAATATTAACATACTTTTATATTACATTCTGTGATATATATTACATTTTTTGAATATTTTCGCCTATTTATGTAGAATTAATTCAATTTTTTCATAAAAAACCCCCTCTATCTTAGATAATAGAAGGGTTTAACTTAAAATTTATTTTTGTGTATTAAATTTATATCGAATCTATCTTCAAATTTATTTTTTTCATCGCTATAACCTATTGGAATTAAAGCATATGGTACTAAATTCTCCGGTAGATTTAGTGCATTTACAGTTTTATCAACTACCTTTTTCTTTGGAAAAACTCCAACCCAACAAGATGCTAAATCTTGATTTGTAATTTCAAGTAAAATATTTTGAGTGCAAGCTCCAAGGTCTTGCATCCATTTACCAGGCTTTAAAAATCTTTCTCTATTTCCAAGTATAGCAATACAAATTGGAGCATCTTTAATATGCTTTGCTCTATGTTGTACTTTTGATAATTCAAGTAAAACTTCTTTATCGTCAATTATAACAAATTCCCAAGGCTTTGAATTTTTTGATGAAGGAGATTGCATTCCAGCTTTTATAATATCTATAATTTTTTCTTCTTCAACTAAAGTATCTCTATATGTTCTTATTGAACGTCTATTTTTTATTGCATCTAACATAATTCACCTCTTAATTTATCTTGAAATATATTGATAATTCATTCATTTTTAGATAAATTTTCCTATTATCAATTTTTACTATATCCTTTTCTTGAAGTATTTTCATAGCTCTAGATACGGTTTCTCTTTTACACCCTAGCATATCAGCTAAATATGTTATAGTTATATTAGGGCTAACTAAAGTCCATTCTCCATTATTTATACCAAATTCTATCCCAATTTTATATAATTTTGCAGCCAGTTTTTTATCAATTCTAATAGATATAGTATTTTTCAGTTGTCTATAGAGTCTTTTATTTATATATTGATTATGACTTATTATATTTTTAGTTAAACTAAAATCTTTTTCCATAATTTCTAATAAATCATTTGAATTAAATTCATATAATATACTTTTTTCAAATCCTTCACAAGCAAATACACTTCTAACATTTTTATCTATTATAATTTCATTTATCATATCACCCTTTTTAAGTATAAAAATTATCTTTCTTTCCCCATTCTCAGTTATCTTATATATAGAAACTTTTCCTTCTTTAATAAAATATACATTATTTAAAACTTGATATTCACTAAATAAAAGTCCTTTTCTATTTAAAGTTATTTCTTTTTTTAAGTATGAAAGTTTATCAAAACTTTCATCTAGAATATTTTCAAATACTTTTATATTATTCATATGGGTACTTTCCTAATCTATCAAATTTTTATATACTTATATTATCATATAATAAAAAATAAATCTTACTATTGCCTCTATAAATATTTTTATATTTATAATAATGTATTTACAAATAATAATAATTATATTATCATATGATTATATTTGAATATGATTGTATAACTAGGAGGTTTATAAATGAAAAATAAAAATACAGAAAAATATAGTGGACTTGGATTTTTTGAAAAATATCTAAGTGTGTGGGTAATACTTTGTATGATAAGTGGTGTTTTAATTGGAGTGTATCTTCCTCAAATTCCACAAACACTCGATAAATTTACTTATGCCCAAGTTTCTATACCAGTTGCAATACTAATTTGGCTTATGATTTATCCTATGATGTTAAAAATTGATTTTAATTCTATAAAAGATGCAACTAAACAGAAAAAAGGGTTGGCAGTTACTTGTATTACAAATTGGTTAATTAAACCTTTTACAATGTATATAATATCTTATCTATTTTTATTTATAGTTTTTAAAGATTTAATACCAAATGATTTAGCAAAAGATTATCTAGCAGGTACAGTTTTACTTGGTGCTGCACCTTGTACTGCTATGGTTTTTGTTTGGAGTCATTTAACTAAAGGAAATCCAGCATATACATTGGTTCAAGTTGCAGTTAATGATTTAATTCTTTTATTCGCATTCGTTCCAATAGTTGCAATACTTCTTGGTATTAATAATGTTATCGTTCCAATGGATACTTTAATACTTTCAGTATTCTTATTTGTAGTAATTCCATTTATAGCAGGATATTTTTCTCGAGTTATAATAATTAATAAAAAAGGATTAGACTATTTTGAAAATGTATTTATAAATAAATTCAATGGAGTAACTATAGTGGGCTTATTACTAACTTTAACTATACTTTTTGCATTCCAAGGTCAAAAAATTATAGATAATCCACTTCATATAGTTTTAATATCTGTACCACTTATAATTCAAACAATACTTATATTTACAGTTGCATACGTTTGGTGTAAGGTTTGGAAATTACCTCATAGTATAGCTGCACCTGCATCTATGATTGGTGCAAGTAATTTCTTTGAATTATCTGTTGCTGTTGCAATTTCATTATTTGGACTTAATTCAGGTGCTGCACTTGCAACTGTTGTAGGAGTACTTGTTGAAGTTCCTATAATGCTTTTATTAGTTAATTTCGTTAATAAAAGTAAACATTTATTTGATAGTTAATTTAATTTTTTAAATATAAATATGTAAATAAATTATATATTAAGATATAGTACTAATAATATCTTAGTATATAATTTTCATAATAATAATATAAAGAGAGGATTTTACCAAATAAATTTATAATTTGGTAAGGGTTTTAAAATGAGAATATTAGTAATAGGTGCCGTAGCTGCTGGTACTTCTGCAGCTGCAAAAGCAAGAAGAAATAATGATCACTGTGAAATAGTGATTTATGAAAAAGATTTAGATATTTCATACTCTGGGTGTGGACTTCCATACTTTATTGGAGGAGAAATTGAAACTATAGATGAATTAACTCCTAGAGATGCTAATTTCTTTAAGAAAAAATATAATATAGATGTACTAACAGGACACGAAGTTTTAAAAATAAATAAAGAAAATAACTCACTAACAGTTAAAAATTTACTTACAGGTGATATTTTTGAAGATAAATTTGATAAATTAATAATTTCAACTGGTGCAACTCCTTTTGTTCCAAATATTTTAGGAAACGAAAATAATAATATTTTTGTGTTAAGAAATGTTGAGAGTGCTAGAAAAATAAGAAACTATATAAATAATAATTCTCCTAAAAATGCAGTAATAGTTGGAACTGGTTTTATTGGATTTGAAATGCTTGAAAACCTAATTAATGAGAATATAGATGTTACTATAATTGAAAAAGAAGAAAAAATAACTCCAAATCTAGACGAAGATATGGCTTTATTCCTTGAAAATTCACTTCTTTCAAAAGGTATTAAAGTAATAAAGAATACTACTATTTCAAAAATAGAAAACGATAAAGTCATATTAAGTGATAACAATGAAATAAACTGCGATATGATTATTATGGCAACAGGGGTTAAACCAAATGTATATTTAGCTAAAGAATGTGGAGTTGAAATTGGAACTACTGGTGCAATAAAAGTTAATAATAAAATGCAAACTAATTTAGAAAATATATATGCTTGTGGAGATTGTATTGAGACTTTCTCAATAATTACAAATAAACCCACTTATAGACCTCTTGGTTCTACTGCAAATAAAACTGGAAGAATTGCGGGAGACATTTGTACTGGTGGAAATCTAGAATATAGAGGTAACTTAAGTTCTTCAATATTTAAGTTATTCGATATGACAATAGCAAGTACTGGACTTAATATAAAAGAGGCTACTGATGAAGGATTTGAAACTATAGTTTGCCATAATATAAAACCGGACAAGCCATCTTACTTTAACGGAAAAGAAATGGTTATAAAAGCTATTGCAGACAAAGAAACTCAAAGAATACTTGGAGTTCAAATAATCGGTTCAAATGGTGTAGATAAAAGAATAGATGTTTTTGCAACTCTAATAACTTATAAAGCAACTGTTGACGAATTATTCCACTTAGATTTAGCCTATGCTCCACCATTCTCAACTACTAAAGATCCAGTTCACTATACTGGAATGATACTTGATAATGCACTAAACAATAATCGTAGAATAATTACTACTGATGAAATCAAAAAAATAGATAATATCCAAATAATTGATGCACGTGTTAATAAACAATACGAAGTTTCACACGTTGATAATGCGGTTAATATGCCTCACAAAGTTTTAAGAGATGAAATACACTCTCTAGATAAAGACATTTTAACAGTTACTTATTGTAATAAAGGTGTTACTGGAAATGCAGCACAAAATATATTAATAAATGCAGGTTTTAAAAATGTATATAATCTATCTGGAGGACACAAATTCTTCAGTAAAACTAAGAAAAAATAATAGGAGAAATCAATGAAAAAAGTTGACTTAACACAAGGAAATGTATTTAAAGTTTTAACACTTCTTACAATTCCGATTGTCGGAAGTTCTCTTCTTCAGTTTACCTACAACCTAATCGATATGATTTGGGTTGGTAGGCTTGGAAGTGATGCAGTTGCTAGTATTGGTTCATCAAGTTTCTTTTTAGGGCTTGGTTTATCAATAAATGCACTTGTTGTAATCGGTGGCGGTATAAAAATATCTCACGCACTTGGTCGAAATGATGAAGATGATGTTCGTTCATATATTAATAATGCACTCTTTATCAACCTTATAATAGCTACAATTTATTCTTTAGGTATATTTTTCTTTGGAAAATACTTAATTGGATTTTTAGAAATAAGTGAAGTAAATGTTAGAGAAGATGCAATAGCCTATTTAAAAATATGTGCACCATCTATGTTTTTCTCTTTCTTTAATCTATTGTATGTTAGAATTTTCGGTTGCTATGGGAGGAACTCAAATGCACTTAAAATAAGTGCTACTGGAGTAATAATAAATATAATCCTAGATCCTATTTGTATCTATATTTTAAACTTTGGAGTATTAGGTGCAGGAATTGCAACTTTAATTGCAAACTTTACTATGTTTATACTATTTAATATAAAATCTAATGGTTTATTTAAATTTGATTCCAAAATATCACTTGATAAAGCAAAATTATTAGAAATTTCTAGACTTGGGATTCCTATGGCATCTCAAAGAGTATTATTTACAATCGTGAATATAGTTCTTGCAAGAATCATCTCAATGTTTGGTGCAGATGCAATAGCAGGTCAAAAAATAGGACTTCAAATAGAATCTATAACTTTTATGATAATTGGTGGATTAAATATAGCAGTTTCAAGTTATACAGGTCAAAATTTTGGGGCAAAGGAATACAAACGTGTTATTGAAGGATATAGAGCAGCTTTAAAACTTGGAGTTATTTATGCACTTGTAACTTCTTCAATATTTTTACTAGTTCCAGATCTACTTGCATCAATATTTGTAAGCGATAAAAATACCATTGAAATATCTAGTATCTATATTAGAATAATTGCATTATCTCAAGTATTTAGTGCAATTGAAATGATTTCTAATGGATTATTTACTGGACTTGGAATGCCAAAAATACCAGCAAATATAAGTATAGTGTTTACTATTCTTAGAATTCCATTCGCGCTGTTTTTCATTAATTATTTAGGTATTAATGGTGTTTGGGTAAGTATTTGCTTATCAAGTATCTTAAAAGGAATAACAGCTTATATAATGTATCTAATTAAAGTTAGAAAGGATCCTAAATATGCTTTATAAAGTAAAAGATTTGTTTACAAAGAGCGATTTAATAAATGGTAATTTCGGTGTTGAAAGAGAGGGACTTAGAGTAAATAAAAATGGTGAGTTATCAAAACTTTCTCACCCAAAATCTTTCGGTTCGAAAATAACTAATAAGTACATAACAACAGACTTTTCAGAGAGCCAACTTGAACTTATAACACCTGTTTTTAATAGCACAAAAGAAACTTATAATTTCTTAAATATTTTATACGATATAGTTTCACTTGAAATAAATGATGAATTTATTTGGCCTCAATCTATGCCATCAATAATTCCAGATGATAGTGAAATACCACTTGCAAAGTATTCAAATGATGATGAAGGAAATGATGCTAGAAAATACAGAGAACTTTTACTTTCAAAATATGGAGCTAAAAAGCAACTTATTTCAGGTATTCATTATAACTTTGAATTTAATAAAAATATAATAAAGAAACTTTATGAAATAAGTGATAAAAAAGAAACATTAAAAGAATTTAAAAATGATATTTATTTAAAAGTAACTAGAAATTATTTAAGATATAGATGGTTTGTTGTTTATTTGCTTGGTTGTACTGGAGTTGTTCATCAAACATTTAATAAAGATTGCATTAGTAAATTAAATGAAATTTCTAAAGAAAGCTACTCAAATAAAGGAGCCTTATCTTATAGAAATAGTGTTTGTGGATATACAAACAACATTGATTTATTCCCTAATTATACTAACATTACATCTTATATAGAAAGCTTAAATAATTTTATAGATAAAGATTTAATAAATAGCCATAAAGAACTTTATGCACCAATAAGACTTAAATCTACAGATCCTAAATCATTTTTTGACTCTTTAGAAAATGAAGGTATTAACTATTTAGAATTTAGAAATATAGATATAAATCCATTTGAAAGAAGTGGAGTTTCACTTATAGATCTTGATTTTTTAAATTTATTCAACATTTTTTTACTTCTTGAAGATGAAACAGAATACGATATGTGGCAAGAAGACGGATTAAAAAATCAAAATAAAATAGCCTCAATTGGACAAAATGAAATAAACTTACGTAAAAATGGAAAAAGAATTTCTAAAACTGAATGGTCAAATGAAATACTTAATAAATTAAAAGAAATAAACAAAGTTTTAAATCTTGATTACCAAAATGTACTTGATAATATTGAAAATAAAATAAACGATATAAAAAATACCTATACTTATAAAATGATTGAAAAAGTTAAAGAAGAAGGATATATAGATGCCCATTTAAATTTAGCAAAATCTTATCGTCAAATATCGTTTGATAATAGATTTAAACTTGAAGGATATGAAGATGTAGAATTATCCACACAAATTCTAATTAAAGAATCAATAAAAAATGGAATCAAATTTGAACTTCTTGATAGATCTGATAATTTCATATCTTTAACAAAAAATAATCACACAGAGTATATAAAACAAGCAACAAAAACTTCAAAAGATAACTATGTTAGTGTATTAGCAATGGAAAACAAAGTTGTTACTAAAAAAATTCTTGAAACTAAAAACATAAAGGTACCGAGCGGTAATGAATTTGATAGTTTAAAAGATGCAATAAATAATATACAAGATTTTATTAATCAGAAAGTAGTAATTAAACCTAAATCTACAAACTTCGGACTTGGAATAAGTATTTTCACACAAAGCGCAAATTATGATGAAATAGTATCCGCACTTAAAATTGCATTTTCATATGATAATACAGTTTTAATTGAAGAATTTATACCTGGTAAAGAGTATAGATTTTTAGTTATTGGAGATAAAGTTTGTGGAATTTTACATAGAGTTCCTGCAAATGTTGTTGGAGATAATATTCATACAATAAAAGAGCTAGTTGAAATTAAAAACTTAAATCCATTAAGAGGAAAAGGATATAAAACACCTCTTGAAAAAATTGAACTTGATGAAAGTGCTAAGCTATTCTTAAATCATAAAGGACTTTATTTTAACTATATTCCAAAAAAAGATGAAATAGTTTATCTAAGAGAAAATTCAAACATTAGTACTGGTGGAGATAGTGTTGATTATACTGATTTAATTCCCGATAAATTCAAACAAATAGCAGTTGATGCATCAAAAGCTGTCGATGCAAAAATTTGTGGTGTTGATATGATGTTAGAAGATTTTGAAGATGAAAATTCAAATTACTCTATAATAGAACTAAACTTTAATCCTGCAATTCATATTCATTCGTATCCATTCATAGGTACTGAAAGAAATATTGCAACTGAAATTCTTAATTTATTAGATTTTAAACATTAAAAAATCCCCTTAATCGGGGATTTTTTATATTATAAAACTCTTTTTGCAGTAATAAATCTTGCACTGTAATAGTTAGAGTTTATACTTGTTATACTTATATTTTTTCCACTTGAAGGAGAATGTATCATATTACCTCCACCAACATATATTCCAACGTGACTAATATTACTTGCACTACTTCCAAAGAAAACTAAATCTCCTGCTTGTAAATTAGATTTACTAACTGTTGTTCCAAATGTTGATTGTACACTTGATGTTCTTGGTAAGCTAATTCCTACTGCATTTCTAAATACATAAGAAGTAAATCCTGAACAATCAAAACTATTTGGACCCTCTGCTCCCCATTTATATGGAAGACCTTGCTTTGAGTATGCTAAATTTAAAACTGCTTGAACAGAACTAGCATTTGATACTTCAGGTACAGACTCAATTTGTGGTTCTACTACTTCTGGTACTACAGGTTCTACTACTTCCGGTTCAATACTTTCTGGTATTACAGGTTCTACTACTTCCGGTTCAATACTTTCTGGTATTACAAATTCTGGTTCAGTAACCCCTATAACTTCAGGCTCTATAATCTCTGGTATTACTGTTTCTTCTTGAGGAGTTACAGGTTTTACTATTTCTAGTTCTATAACTTCTTGCTCAATAATTTCTTCTTCAATTATTTCTTCAATAGTTTCCTCTATTATTTTTTCTTCAACTTCTTCTTCAGATACAATAGCTATTTCATCTACTTCATCTTCAATATCTTCTTCTATTTCAATTATAGGAGCTTCCTCTGATAAATACTTAGCACTAACAAAGCCTTCGTTTCCTTCTATTTGTACTTTTATCCATTCATCACTAACTTCTAATACTTTCAGTTCAGTTCCAATAACTAATTCTTCTATTATTTCTGAATCTATATTATCTTCTTTTCTAAAATTAACAGTCTCACCTGTTATGTATCCTTCTGATTTATCTATATCAACGTATCTTTTTGGAACCCAACCACTTATTCCTTCATTAACTTGTAATTCAATCCATTCTCCTTGAACTGCAAGTATTTTAAGTTTTTCACCACTATAGGCAATATTTATCACTCTTCCACTTTTTCTAACCTTAACCGCTACTCCCTCTTTTATGATTGCAACACTAAATTGTTTTTCTATATATTCATCTAATACTATTACACTAGTACTATTATCATTATTTAAAGTTATGCTATCATTCACATTATCTGCATTTATTACATTTTGTGTTGATAATAAAGCTACTGATGCAAAAATTGGTATTAATGTTTTCTTATTCATAATTTTCTCCCTCTAAATTACATCTTAAAACTATATATTCTAATCTCTTGTTATTTTCTATGAAATAGTTTATTTTAATGTTTTTTTAAATTATCTTTAGTACTTTAAAAATATTATAAACCATAAAATTTTATTTGTAAAGTTTTTGTAACTTTTACTTTAAGTTTTAAATTTACCAATATATATTTTGCTAGATTTTAATTATTTATGTTTTATATTTATAACTTTAATGCTATAATTATTAGTGAATATTTGCTTTTTTACTAAAGTGAAAATAATAAAGGAGGTTTTTTATGGCTTACTTAATAAATGATGCTTGTATAAGCTGTGGTGCTTGTGAAGCTGAATGTCCAATGAGTTGTATAAGTGCTGGAGATGATATATTCGTTATAGATGCTGATGTTTGTATCGAATGTGGTGCTTGTAATGGTGTTTGTCCAGTTGATGCTCCTCAACCAAACTAATAAAAAAAGATAGAGAGTTACTTAAAAAAGTATCTCTCTATCTTTTTTCTTTCATTAAATATGATAATGTAAATAAACTATCTGTTATACTAACATTTTCAATAATAATATTACTTGGTACATCAAGGTCTATTGATGAGAAATTCCATATTCCTGTAATACCCGCATCAACTAATTTATCTGCAGTTTCTTGTGCTCCTTTTCTTGGAATACAAAGAATTGCTATATTTATATTATTTTCTTTTATAAAACTAGGTGCATCTAATGCATCCAATACTTTAAAATCACGAATATCATTTCCGATTATATTTTTATCAACATCAAAAAGAGCTTTAATATTAAAAGATGATTGATTAAATCCTGCATAGTTTGCTATTGCTTGACCTAAATTACCCGAACCGATAACAACAGCATTATATTGTTTATCAAGACCTAGTATTTTTTCAATTTCATTATGAAGTGCATCAACATTATATCCGTATCCTTGTTGACCAAATCCTCCAAAATTATTCAAATCTTGTCTTATTTGTGATGCAGTAAACCCTGTTATATCACTTAATTCTTTTGATGAAATTCTTTTTATCTCTTTATTTATTAATTCTCCTAATTGTCTATGATACTTTGGTAATCTTCTTATAACCGCCATTGATATATTTTTTTCTGCCATTTTATTTCCTCCTAACTTAATAATAATTTATTATGTTTAATATCCTTGCTTATATTATATCAAAATATTATAATTTTAGATAGTCAAGGAGGTAGAAATTTATGATAGTTTTATCTTGTAACAATTTAAATAAAAGCTTTGGTATTGATAATATACTTGAAAATGTTAGTTTCACCATTAATGAGTATGATAAAGTAGGTATAATTGGAGTTAATGGAACTGGAAAAACAACACTATTTAAAATAATAGCTGGAATTTATGGATATGATAGTGGTGATATTTTCACATCAAAAGATTGTGAAATTGGATATTTAGAACAAAATACCAATTTCATTTCAAAAAATAACATATTTGATGAAGTTCTTGAAGTATTTAAAGATTTAATTAATATGGAAAAAAATCTTAGAAATCTTGAAATTGAAATTTCAAATTCATCAGAAGAAAAACTTGAAAAATTAATGAATGAATACTCAAATAAAATAGAAGAATTCGAAAAATCAAATGGATACGGATATAAATCAGAGGCAAAAGGAGTTTTAAAAGGTCTTGGATTTAGTGACTTAGAACTTGAAAAAGATATAAATATATTATCTGGTGGAGAAAAAACTCGTGTTTTACTTGCAAAACTTCTTTTAAAAAAACCAACTGTTCTACTTTTAGATGAACCAACAAATCATTTAGATGCTGAATCTGTTGAATGGCTTGAACTTTTTTTAAAACAATATAAAGGAACAGTAATTTTAATTTCTCACGATAGATATTTCCTAGATGTTGTTGTTAATAAAGTTTTTGAAATACATAATAAAAAATTAAAAACTTACAATGGAAATTATAGTAATTTCCTAAAATTATCTGCTGTTGAAAAAGAAATTGAAAAAAAACAATTTGAAAATCAACAAAGAGAAATAAAAAAACAAGAAGAATCGATTGAAAGATTAAAAGCATATGGTCGTGAAAAACATCTTAAAAGAGCACGTAGTAAAGAAAAAATGCTTGATAAAGTTGATATATTAGATGTTCCAGATGGAGAAAGAAAAAGGGCTAGAATTAGTTTTTCACCATCTGTTAGTAGTGGTATAGATGTTTTACAAGTTAAAAATCTATCTATGGGATATGAAGATAACGTTTTATTTAAATGTGTAGATTTTAATATTTATAGAGGCGAAAAAGTCGCATTAATTGGCCCTAATGGAATTGGAAAATCAACATTATTTAAAATACTTATGAATGAATTAACTCCATTATGTGGGGAAACAAAAATAGGTACAAACGTATTTACTTCATATTTCCATCAAGAACAAAAAACTCTAGACCTTAAAAATACTATAATTGATGAAATTTGGAATGAAAACACACACCTTACTCAAACAGAAATTAGAAATCTACTTGGTTCATTCTTATTTGAAGATGAAGAGGTTTTCAAAACAATATCAATGCTAAGTGGAGGAGAACGTGCAAGAGTTGCAATTCTTAAATTAATTCTTTCAAAATCTAACTTCCTACTTCTTGATGAACCTACAAATCATTTAGACATAGATTCAAAAGAAGTTTTAGAAGAAGCACTTTTAGGATATGAAGGAACAATATTCACTATTTCTCACGATAGATATTTCTTAAATACTGTTGTCGATAAAATACTTATTTTAGATAAAAATGGAGTTTGTGAGTATCTTGGAAATTATGATTATTATATGGAGAAGAAAAAACAACAATCTGATCTAAAACTTCTTGAAGAACAAGATAATAAAATAATAAAAACCAAAACTCAAATAAAAGAGGAAAAGAAAAAAGATAAAGAAGTAAAGCAAACTAAGCAAAAAAATAAATTTAAAATTCAAAATTTAGAAAAAGAAATAGAAGAAATTGAAATTCAAATAGAAGAATGTGATAATCTTCTTTGTAATGAAGATGTTTATTCTAATCCACAAAAAAGTAGAGAAGTTCAAGAAAATAAACTTTCTCTAGAAGAAAAACTAAAAATATTATATGATGAATGGGAAAACTTAATGGCATAAAAAAACCTCCTTAAAAAGGAGGTTTTTTCTATAAATCAAGTACTTGCTTATAAACTATATCTTTAGTTAATTTTCTTTCCTTACAAACTTTCTTTATTGCATCTTTTTTTGATAATCCATCTTCAATTAGCTTCATAACAAATTCTCTATCATTTAAATCATCAAAACTATTTATAACAGTTTTCTCACCAGTAAAACCTTCAATTATTAAAACAAACTCTCCTTTTATTTCTCTATCTTCAAAATACTTAATACTCTCTTCCAAATCAAGCCTTATTATTTCTGCATACTTTTTTGTAAGCTCTCTATTAAAAACTATTTTTCGATTTCCAAATATTTTAAACATTTCCTTTAAAGTTTCCTTTAATCTGTGAGGAGATTCATACATAATTAAAGTTTTATCTTCTTCTTTTAATTCTTCAAGTCTTTTTCTCTTACTTTTCTTATCTCTATCTAAAAAACCTTCAAATACAAACCTTCTAGTGCTAAGACCAGAACCAACAAGAGCCGTAATTGATGCAGTAGCACCCGGTAAAACTTCTATTTCAATATTATTTTCAATTGCCTCTTTTATTATTTCTTCTCCAGGATCTGAAATGCCAGGCATTCCAGCATCACTAATAAGTGCAATATTTTCACCATTAAGTAATTTCTCTATTAAATAACTTCCCTTTGAATCTTTATTGTGTTCGTGATAACTAGTAAGAGGCTTTTTTATATCAAAATGATTTAATAACTTTATACTATGTCTAGTATCCTCAGCTGCAATTAAATCAACTTCACCTAATATTCTAACAGTTCTATAAGTCATATCCTCTAAATTTCCAATCGGAGTTGGACAAATATATAATTTTCCGCTCATTTATTCACAACCTTCATGTGCATATATAGCTTTTATGGTATCGCTATGCTCACCATCTTCATTATAAACAAATAGTGGTTCTAAATATTTTAATTCAGGCTTTCCATGCTTCATAAATTCAATTAAAACTAAATTTGGTGCTTTACTCGGTTTTGGGTGAACAAATTGAATTTTTTTAGGCTCTAAATCATACTTTCTAGCAAGTAGAAATATATCAACCAACCTAATTGGTCTATGAACCATAAAGAACTTTCCTCTTGGCATAGTTAGTCTAGATGCCGACTTTATAACGTCTTCTAATGTACACTTTAATTCGTGTCTAGAAATCGCCTTTTTATCACTTATATTCTTTATAGAATCTGTGTGACTATATGGAGGATTTGAAGTTACAACGTGGAATCTATTTACTTCAAGTACCTCATCAATATTTTTTAAATCTTCATTAATAATCTCAACTCTATCTTCTAAATTATTCATCTTTATACTTCTAGTAGCCATTTCAAAAACTTCTTCTTGTATCTCAACACCAATTATCTTTTTTGCCTTAGTCTTTCCAGCAATAAGTGTTGGAACTATTCCAGTTCCAGTTCCAAGATCAACAACCAAATTATCTTTTTTTACCTTTGCAAAATTAGCTAATAAAACTGCATCTATTCCAAAACAAAAACCCTCTGTATCTTGAATAATTTTTAATCCTTTTAATTGTAGATCATCTATTCTTTCTGTCTCTTTAAGTATCATATTAACTCCTAATCTTCTAACTTTTTTAATTCCTTAAGTGTCTCTGCATCTAAAGCTTGAGATTTACAACATTTTCTTGGAGGCTTTAACATCTTAACATCTTCTTTTTCATAAATCTTAATAGCACCATCAACTTCAACCTTTATTTGACCAATAAGTGCACTAACTTCAGTTACTACACCTTTTTTATTATCATTAGTTTTAACTAATGAACCAATTTGAGGCATCTCATCAAGTATCTCAGTATAAACATCATGTTCATACTTTAAGCAACAAAATAATCTTCCACAAACTCCAGATATTTTAGTTGGATTAAGTGATAAATTTTGATCCTTAGCCATTTTTATTGAAACAGGTTGAAAATCTCCAAGCCAAGAAGAACAACATAATTTTCTACCACAAGCCCCAAGACCACTTATACTTTTAGCCTCATCACGAACTCCTATTTGTCTTAATTCAATTCTAGTTTTAAATATTGATGCTAGATCTTTTACTAAATCTCTAAAATCAATTCTTCCTTCTGCTGTAAAATAAAATATTAATTTATTTCTATCAAACGTATATTCACAATCAACTAAAGACATATTTAAATCGTGAAATTTAACTTTCTCTTCACATATTTTTAAAGTCTCTTTAGCTTTAAGTAAATTTTCTTTGTAAATTTCTTTATCTTCATCAGTTGCAATTCTAATTATATCTTTAAGAGGTGAATTTAACTCACTCTCATCAATTTCTTTATTTAAAATAACAACAGTTCCAAACTCAATTCCCCTTGCAGTTTCAACTATTACATTTTCATTTTCTTTCATTTTTAAATCCATTGGGCTAAAATAATATATTTTTCCAGCCTTCTTAAATCTAACACCTACTATAGTTATCATTCTATCACCTCATATATATTTAAAAACAGTACTTGCATATTTATCGAAAAATTGCATTTGCTTTTTAAATTGTTAATCACATAATCTATAATCCCAATAATTTTTACCAAATCATAACTACTAATTCTTTTACTTATATTTTCAATAAAAATATCCTTATCAATATTTATTAAATTTTTATCTCCTAAATTTTCTACAAATATCATAATATCTTTAAAATATGAAGTAAAAATTTCTAAAAATAACATTATATCATCTTTATACTTTTCTATATCATCAATTAAATCAATATAACTTAATAAATCTTTTTCAGTTAAAATTTCAATATATTTTTCTGCATCATCTCTCATAGAAATGAATTTTTCTGAATTCGAAATATCTAAAGCCTTTTTTATACTACCCTTAGCAAATGAGTAAATAAAATTTAAGTTACTTTCTGAAATTCCATTTATCAAACAAAACTTTTTCATATCATCATTTGAAATTGGAGAAAACTTTATCTTCTCACATCTTGATTTTATAGTATCTAAAATATTTTCTTTATTGCTACAAATAAGAATTATAATAGCATAACTTGGTGGTTCTTCAAGTATTTTTAATAGTGCATTTTGAGACTGAATAGTTAATTTTTCACTTTCATCAATCAAATATATCTTATAATTTGAATGTGGCTTAATAACTATATCACTTTGAAGTTGCCTTATTTGAAAAATTTTTATACTACTTCCTTCAGGTTTTATTTCATAAAAATCAGTACTATTATATAAATTTTTTCTACCTAATAACTCTTTAGCTAATTCTTTCGCAAAAAATGACTTACCTACACCCTCTATACCTTCAAAAATATAGGCATGTCCAATTTTCTCATTTCTTAAAGAATTAATCATATATTTTTTAGCAAACTTTTGTCCAATTATATCATCAAAAAGCATAATTATCCCTCTATAATTCCTATAGCATTAAAATAAATCTCTTCACTAATTTCTTCAATAGATTTCATATTACCATCAGACACACAATTTATTCTTGTCCAATTATATTTTTTTAACACATATAAAGAATTGTTATAAGACTTTTCAAGATACTCTTTATTACTCTCATGAATATCTTTTTTATCTTCACCATTAATCTTATTTTTTCTATCTCTTATAAGTTTTTCACTAACATCAACTGGTACATCTAAGAATAACACAGCATTTGGTTTTGGAATTTTGTATAAATTAAATTCAAAATCAACTAACCAATCCAAATACTTTTCTCTTTCCTCTTCATCCATTTTAGATGCTTGATGAACCATATTAGAAGTTGTATATCTATCTGATAAAACTATTCCACCAGATTTATAAAACTGTTCCCAATCAGTCTTATAACTTGCAAACCTATCTCCTGCGTAAAAAGTAGATGCTACATATGCATCAACATCTTCTGGATTATCTCCAAATTCTCCAGCTAAATACATTTTAACTAAAGCTGATGAATCTGATTTATAATTTGGAAACTCAATCTTCCTAACATTATATCCTTCACTCAAAAGTCTATCATATAAAATTTTAGTTTGAGTAGCCTTTCCACTTCCATCAGATCCACTCTCTATTATAATTAATTTACCGTCCATAAATCCCTCCAAGCTAAACTATAACTTCTATATACTCTAAGTTAGAGTCCTTCATTCCATTTATACTAAAATTAAATTTTTTATAAAACATTATAGTATCAATAATTTCTTGTGTAATAATCTCACCCGGAGAAATAATACTAACCCCTGGAGGATATGGAATTACAAATTCCCCACAAACTTCATTAATACTATCCTCTATTTTAACACTCTTTTTAATTTTATAAAACGATTCTTTAAGTAAAAATTTTTTAGTAGGAATATTTTTTAATCCACATTTTAATTTTTCTAAATCTATATCTAATATTTCACCATTTTTATTATCTTTAATAATACTTATTAAGGCATTTTTTAACTTTAAAAAATCATAAACATCATTTCCAATAGAACTTACAAGTAAAACTCCATAATAATTTGATAACTCCACTTGAATATCATATTCAAATCTCAGAATTTTTTCTAAGTCATATCCACAAATTGAGTCTATCTTTACAAATATTTTTGTTTTATCATACTCATTTTGAATAGAAATATTAGAGTTATCCACAAAATGCGCTTTAAAATAATCGATTTCATTAATTAATTTCTTCATTAATTCTTTACCATACTTATCATAAATGTCTACCGAAATCTCAAGAGATGTCATCAGTAAATACGAAGGACTACTAGATTGAAAAATTCTCAAAAAGTTTTCAACTCTATTAAAATCTACTTTATCACTTTTAATATGCATTATCGATGATTGAGTAAAAGAAGTTAGAGTTTTGTGTGTACTTTGAATAACAATATCTGCACCCAAAGAAAGAGCAGTTTTTGGCAAATACTCACTTAATCCAAGATGTGCACCATGTGCCTCATCAACAATTACAATCATGTTATTTTCATGGGCTTTCTTACAAATACGTTCTAGATCAAAAGTTTGACCATAATAAGTAGGATACGTAACTAAAATAGCTTTTGCATCTTTATTATCTTCTATTAAATTAATAAAGTTTTCTACATTTAAAACTGTAGATAAGTTTTCATTTATATCACAAAATCCATAAACTAAATCTATATCACCCAAAATAGATGCATTTATAACTGATTGATGACAATCTCTATTAACTATAACTTTATCTTTTAAATCACATCCCCCCATAATAGCACTATATATTCCACAAGTAGTTCCATTAGTTAAAAAATAACTCTTATCACTTCCAAAAACCTTACTGCATCTATCCATAGATTCTTTTATAATACCATCAGCATTAAACAAATTATCAGTACCAATAATTTCTGTACTATCTAATTTACTTAATTCATTAAGATCATACCCTAACTTATTAAATAGCTTTCCATTTTTATGCCCTGGAACATGAAAAGAAACTACTTCTTTATTTTTATTTAATTCCTCAAATATACTATTCATCACTTTACTCCTATTATATAATTTTAAAATAGTATAATACCTCTAATATAAAAATATAACTTTTGATATCTATACTTTTAAAATCTAAAATTTTATTAATTTAATTTTTTCTAGATATAATTAATATAAAATATATCTATATATAAATTGATGCACAAAAAAGCCTTGAAATTAATCAAGGCTTTTATCTTACGTGGCTACGTCTTGCTTTCCCAGGCAGTTGCCCACCAAGTATCATCAGCGCTAAAGAGCTTAACTTCTGTGTTCGGTATGGGAACAGGTGTATCCTCTTTGCTATTGTAACCAC
>JAWXUS010000013.1:0-45525 GCA_044426235.1 Peptostreptococcaceae bacterium
TTCGATTATTTGATCATATGCCCAGTGAGAACTAGTAAGATCTTTGTAAGATGAATTTGCACTTACTTCAAATGGCAATGTACTTAAAGCTATGCTTGTAAGCATTAAACTTGTTATTAATTTTTTTTTTATCATTCTGTCCCCCCATAAGTTGTCTATTTAATTACACGCATTAGTTTAGTATAAATTGTAAATTAAGTCAATAATTATATTTTATATATCATTTTATGTTAATCTCTAATTAAAGTATAACTATCCTCTGCAACACTATATTCAAAAATTCTACCCGTTCCGTATTCAATCAAATACCAACCACTCGTCGATATATGTGTACCCATATCAGAATACTGTTGAATTAGATATCCGTTTACCTCTTCATTATCTCGTAGACCATTATTAATATAGTTTGGCATATATCCAGTACTACTTAATATGAATTCTTCAAATATTATATTAGCATCATCTTCAGTCTGAACATTAGTAGCACTTGGCTCAAATCCTTCAAAGAATGCTATATTATTTTTAACTATTACAGTATGCTTTTCTACTCCATTAGTATGGGCTCCTGAAACTACTACACTCACCTTATACTCTCCATTACTCTCACTAATTAAATCTAGCCTTGCAGCGTGTTCCCAAAACCCAGAATCATCATATTCATTTTGAAGAAATTGAGCTACTGGTAGAAAAACTGTTTCGTAGTACTTAGAATCAATAAAGTCATAGTGGAAACCATCAATAATTTCATATACTTTAAAAGTTTCCTTCTCAATTAAAAGTCCATTTCCACTTAGTTCACCAACTTCCACACGATAATAATTTTTTCCATCCCAGAAATTATCACGTGTACTTACTGAATAAGGGTTACCATTATAATCAAATAAATAATCTCTATTCTTTTTAACTATTTCATCGATTTTAGTTAAATAATCATCTTCCTTTGGTTCTTCTTTAATTTCCTCCTCTTTTTCGTCTTCCACCACTTCATTCTTTTCAGTTGCTATATTTTCATCTTTTACTTCTTCGCTTTGCTCTTCAATTTCATTATCTTAAACTTCATTATTTTCAGTTTTATCCTCTATTTCTTCGCCACTTTCTTCATTTAATAATTCTTCTTTTAACTTATCGATCTCATCTCTAAAACTATACTCTGTATAGTCATCATTAAGTTCGCTTAATAACTTTTTAGCTTCCTCAAATTCACCTTTTTCATAAAACTTAACAATATTTAAATAATCCTCTATAGTCTGATTAAGTTTTATTATTTCATCATCACTACTTCCATTATCAATAGCCAAATTAAATGATGCCAAAGCCTTATCAAATTCTTTATTTGCAAGTGCTAATTGTCCTTGTTCAATAGATTTACGTACTATATCACTACCACACCCAACAAGTAATGTGCTTAATAGAAATACTCTTAATAATTTGTTCATAATTTTCTCCTTTAAAATTAATATCAATAAACATAATTCGACAAGTTATTTAAAAAACCTTTAATTATCCTAAATATTTAATTAATTATTTTAGAATTTTTGATAGTAATTATTAATATATTTTAAATATATGAAAGAAAGGAGGAAATTTTATTTTAATTATTAACCTTGGGATTTTTGAAACATTAATACTTTCAATTATACTTTTTATAATTGGTAATGTATTAAAGAATAAACTAAAGATTTTCGATAAATTTTGTATCCCATCTCCAGTAGTTGGAGGTTTATCATTCATTTTTATATCATCAATTTTTAGATACTTAAATTTAATCGAAATAACTATGAATACATACTTAATGGATTATTTAATTTCACTATTTTTCGTAACAATAGGTTTATCAATTAGCCTATCATTAATAAAAAGTGGTGGAGTACTTTTAATTAAATATTGGATAATTTGTGGGGTTTTAGCATTTTCACAAAATGTATTAACTGTAATTTTATCAAAACCACTAAATATTCACCCACTACTCTCTTTAATGTGTGGATCGATTTCAATGGAGGGTGGACACGGTTCATCTGCGGCATTTGGACTAACTATTGAAAATTTAGGAATTGAAAATGCGATTAGTACAGGAATTACCGCATCAACTTTTGGATTAATACTTGCAGGAACTCTTGGAGCAAATATTGGACTATTCTTAATTAAAAAACATAACTTAAAATCAAGTAGCCGTGTAAATATTGATAATTCATTTTCTAGCAATATGTTTTTAAGATCACATAATTTATCACTATACTTTTTACTTGAACAAATTTTACTTATACTTTTATGTGTTTCATTTGGAAATTTATTTTCCTACATATTTATTAATTTAACAAACATAGTAATACCAACAATAACAGGTTGTATATTCGTATCTTTCTTACTTAGAAACTTTAATGATATTTTTATGATATTTAAATTTGACTTTGATTTACTAGATTTTTTAGGAGAAATATTTCTTGGAATATTTCTTACTATGGCACTAATGAGCATAGACATTTTTAAATTATCAGACTTATTAGTTCCAATAATAGTTTTAGTTGTTTCACAAGCAATTTTTATAATCTTTTTTGCAGTATTTTTCGCATTTAAAATACTTGGTAAAAATTACGACTCTGCAGTTATGATATCTGGAATGGTTGGACACGGACTTGGTGCTACTCCTGTTGCACTTGCAAATATGAATAGTTTATCTAAAAAATATGGACATTCAGAAAAAGCCTTTTTGATAGTTCCATTAGTTGCAGCATTCTTGCTTGACATTTTTTCAATGCCAATAATAGTATTTTTCATAAATACATTTAGCTAGAGATTTTCTCTAGTTAATTTTTTGCAAAAAAATAAAGCCCAAAGGCTTTATCTTTAACATTTAAAATTTTTAACAATTATTTCTTTAATGCTTCAGCAAATTCTTTAACCATTTCTTCTTTGTCTGATTCATAGAAATCTATCTTTAATGTTTCGGCTTTTTGTACTCCTCCACACTCAATAGCTTTATCATTTATAGCTTCTGCTCCGTGACAGAATACATCACTAAATCCGATACTATCTCCGCAACCAAATACTGCGAATTCTTTACCTTCTAATAATTCTTTGCTCATATTATCATAGTATCCAACGAACTCATCGTTTACATCTCCGTAACCCCAAGTTGATGAACCGAATAATACTAAATCAGCACCAGTAACATCTTCATCAGTCGCATTTGATACATTTATAACATTAACATCAAATCCATTTAATTCATCTTTTATCATTCCTGCTATTTCTTCAGTGTTCCCAGTCATTGTTGCGTAGATTATTGATACTTTTTTCATTTTAATTCTCCTTTTAAATTACATTTTTATTGTGTATTTTTTCAAACATAGCTCTAACTTGTTTTTTTGTAGTACAAATTTCATTATATAAGATTTCTGATTCTTCAACATCACCATAAATATACCAACCAAGTGTTTTTTGATATGGAATATCTAAAAGTCCCATATATCCTAAAACATCTTTTAGTGAATATCCAAGGAAAATTCCTATTTCGTGTGGAAAATCATTATCAAAACTTAATTTATTCATTAAGTGATTTATATATACAAACAGATCATATTCTTTTGGATAACCAAGATTAACTAAAACTTCATTAGCATCTTTCTCCTTTAATATATAATCTAATTTTGACTTATTAATTACTAAAACTTTTAATTTGTTATTAGGTAAAACTTTTACAACTTTAACCATTATATTTTCATCAATATCTTTTAATTTTTTATACATACACCTTGGAATATTTATTATCTCACAAGATTTTATTCCTAAAATTGTAGTACCTATATTCTCACATAATATACAATCGTATAAAGTATTTGATGAAACTGATTTTATTAACTTTTCTACATTTTTTAACATTAATTTCACCTCGACACCTTGAAACTTATTACCATAAGTTAATGATAATCAATATCATATTTTTTGTCAAGACTTTTTTCTAAAAAATATAGAACCTATTTCTAAGTTCTACTTATATTTTTTCATTCTGTATAATATATAATGAATAAAAATATCCTTTCTTCTTTATTAAATAATCAAAACTTCCCTTTTCAATTATACTTCCATATTTCATAACTATTATTTCATCATACTGCTCAAGAATACTTTTAATTAGTTTGTGAGTTATAACAATCATAGTTAAGTCTTCTATTTTAACTAAATTACTTTCTAAATTATAAGCAGTTTCGTTATCAAGTGCAGAAGTTGATTCATCTAAAATTAAAATTTTTGTTTTATTAATTAAGGCCCTAGCTATTGCTATTCTTTGTTTTTCTCCACCAGATAAATTATTTCCATTCTCACCAACTAATGAATTAATTCCAAGATCTAATCTATTTATTAAATTCATAATTCCAGATTTATCGCAAGAATTTAGAACTTCTTCATCTGAATAATTTGAAAATAGTTTTATATTTTCCTTTATAGTATCATCAAACATAAATACATTTTGCATAATCATACTCATATTTTTATATAAATCTTCACTATATATTTTTTTGATATCCTTATTATCAATTAAAATTTCACCATCATAATCATTAAAATATCTCATAATAAGCTTTATTAAAGTACTTTTTCCACTTCCACTCTCACCAACTACAACATACTTCTTATTTTTTTCAAACTCTAAACTAACATTATCAAGTACTTTTCTTTCATCAGTATAAGAATACTCAATATTTTTTAGTTTTATTGAATCATTAAATTCTAAAAGTTTAATATCTTCAATATCTGAAACTTTACTATTAAGTATTTCTTCTATTTTATCACCAATTAAAGAAACTGATTTAACTTGATTTATTAAATTTATACTTAATTTAATTGGACTTACTATATGTGTACTAAGTTGAATAATGATTATTGCAGTTCCAACTGTGATATTTCCACTATACATTAAGTACCCACCAAGAATTAAAACTCCAAGATAAATAGTACTTCCAAATGAAATTGCAAAAGCCCTAATTAAACCTTCAATAACGCCATATTTTCTTTTACTTTCTTCAACTGCACTAGACTTTTTATTAAATATTTTTAATACTTTATCACTTATATTAAAACCTTTTATAACTTCAAACCCTGTAAATAAATCTTTAGTAGTTGACATTATACTCTCTAGATTGTTTGAATAATTATTTTTTTCTAAAATAAGTTTTTTAGATATACTATTTGGTATAATAAATCCTAAAATACCAACAATAATAATAAAAATTACTATAGTTGGACTTATAAAAAATAATACTGTTGTTGAAATAACAAATGATATTAAAGAAGAAATAATTATAAATATATTATTTATAAAATTAATCTCAATTAAATTTAAATCATTATAAAGTATTGAAATATATTTTCCACTATTATCAAGTGAAAAATCTTTTATATCCTTTCTAATAATTTTTGAAAATATATCACATCTCAAACTATCCATAGTTTTTTTAGTGTATTTAGTCATAATTACACTATCAATAATTTCACTTATAAACATAAAAATTATAAGACTAAAAGTTAAAATACTAATGGCTTTAAAGTGTTGTGAATTACCACTTGAGAATGTATCAATAATAATTCCCATCATAAAATCGAATGCAAGCATCGAAAATACTACTAGTATTTTACTTATAATTCTGAGTGAAAATAGTCCTTTGTACTTAAATAAGTAGCGTAAAAGTAGCTTCATAAATCCTCCTATATATTTTGTTTTTTATACTCACTAATAGTTTTACCCGTCCATATATTAAATGCCCTTAAAAAAGAATTTAAATCTTGATATCCTAATAAATAACATATATCCTCTAAAGTCATATCAGTATTTTTTAGATAATATCTTGCTAATAACTCTCTTGTGTGATTTAATTGTTTTTGAAAAGTAGTATTTTCAAGTTGTAATTTTCTTTGGAGAGTTCTTTTACTAACTCCAATTTTTGATGCAACGTATTTAGTAGTAAAATCGCTACTACCTAAAGATTCAATAAGTATATTTCTAACGCTTGAAGAAAAAGTATCTTCAACTTCAAGTTCATTTAATCTCTTTAAAAGTTCTGGTTCAAAATATTCCCACATTAAATCATTATGACTTAAAAATGGTTTTAATAAATCTCTTTTTGAGAAAACTATCATATTTTGATTAGAAATCACAGGATTAATTCCAAAGAATTCTATATATTTTTCCGTATTCATATCAAATTTACTAGTAATTTCTAATGGTATAATATTTTCTTTCAAAGCACTTCTAATTATACTAATTAAAAATATTATTTCTAAAATAACCATAACTTCAGGTAATTCATTTGGATAATTATCAAGTTCTAGTTTTATACTTACCTTTTCATTTTCTTCTTCAACTACAAATGTTAGAGGACCAATTAATTTTTTATACTTTGAAATTCTTTCTATACATTTAAGTCCATTTTCACTACAATATGATGCAAATATTGGAGGTGAAAATGTTTGTATATCGTCTAATTTACTTATATTTAAGAGGTCATCTTTATTTTTAAGTAAACTTTTTATAGTATTCATAAACTTTATATTATTTTCAATAGACATATAAATAACATCATCTTTAAATAAATCAATAGGTAAATTTGATTTTTCAAGAACTTCATCAATCGACAATCCAACAACCTCTATCATTGAAGAATATTTTTTGTGTAAAGTAAACAATTCTTTTTTCATATTTTTCCTTTCTATAATACCACAAAATATTAAGGTATAAGAATATTCTTATACCTTAATATTTCTATACTATTTTTCTAATTGCATGTCGTGTATTTGTTTTAATAGCATTTTCTTTGGGGTAATTGGTAACATTTTAAACATCATCTTTTGGGATAATGTAACTCCAGTTATAACATTTAACTTTCCATCTATCATACCATTATATCCATCTTTTGCAACATCTTTTGCACTAAATGTGTTATTAAATAGTGGAGTTTTATCCATTCCAGAAACCTTTGCAAATTCAGTTTCAGTTGCACCAGGCATTAATGAAGTAATAGTTATATTCGTGTCTTTTAATTCCTCACTTATTGCATCACTAAAGAATGTTACGTATGATTTTGTTGCATAATATACTGCTTGAAGTGGACCTGGCATTAAAGCTGCAGTTGATGATACATTAAGTATCTTCCCACTATTTCTTTTCACAAAATCAGATAGGAAAAGTCTTGTTAATGCAGTAAGAGAAATGATATTCACCTGTATCATATTTAAATCATCCTCTAATTTTCTCTCGTGAAACTTACCTCTACCACCAAATCCAGCATTATTAATTAAGTAATCAACTTCTAATCCTAAATGTTTAACTTCATTATATATTTCAGTTGGCGCGCTACTACTAGTTAAATCTTTACATATTATATAAACTTTAATTTTATATTTTTCTTCTAATTCAATTTTTAATTCTTCTAACTTTTGTGTACTTCTTGCAACTACAACTAAATCTCCACTTTTTTTTGCATGTAGTTTGGCTAATTCCTTACCGATACCGCTAGATGCACCAGTTATTAATGCTAATTTATTCATATTATTTCTCCTTAAATATTTATTCACTAAATTATATAATATTAATCAAATAAATTTAACATCAATTTATGCCTAATTTTATACAATTCATGCCACGATCTATACTTTTATAGTTTGAAAAGTATCATTAAAATATACAACTTTATTGTAAGTATTCAAAATTTGATATAAAATAAATATAAAAAAGAAAGGATAATATCGATATAATTTATAAAGCATAATTTAGAAAATGAAATTTTAAAAATACAAAATATAAATTATTAAATAAATAAAAATATTTAGGAGACATAAAATTGAAATTTAACACAGTACTATTCGATCTAGATGAAACACTTCTAGACTTTAAAAAAACAGAAAAAGAGGCACTAAATTCATTATTTAGTATTTTAGATACAAAAAATTCAACAGAAGTATTAACTTCTACTTACAAAATAATAAACAAAAAAATATGGAGAGAACTTGAAGAAGGAAAAATCACTCCTGATGAACTTCATTTTGAAAGATTTAATAGACTTAAAAATGAACTTGACTTAATTGAAACTAAAGAATTTCTTGCAGAAAAATACACTTACTTCTTATCTAAAGGGGCTTATGCTTTTAATAAAAGCAAAGAAATTCTTGATTACCTAAAAGACAAATATACTTTAGGTTCAATAACTAATGGTCTTACAGTTGTTCAAAAAGAGAGACTTAGAATTTTAGGATTTGATAAATATTTCAAAAAAATAATAATATCTCAAGAAGTAGGATATTCAAAACCGAATACTAAAATTTTTGAAATTGCATTTAAAGAATTAAACTTAACTAAAAAAGAAAGTGTATTAATGATTGGAGATAGTTTAAATTCTGATATTTTTGGAGGTAATAGTTTTGGAATAAAAACTTGCTATTGTAATTTTAATAACATAGAAAATACTTCAAACATAAAACCTACATATGAAATAAATTCTCTATTAAAACTTAAAGAAATACTTTAAAAAAGGAACCCTCTAGGGTTCCTTTTAGCTTAATGCTTTAATAAGCATCTTATATGATATTTCAATTTGTCTATTAAGTTCTTCTTTAGTAATATTTGCAATATTACTTCTTATTCTAATACAAAATCCTGAAAAAACACTAAAAAATGTTGCAATCATATAATCTTTATCTAAATCTTTATTTATCACGTTTTCATTTATCGCACATTCAATCCCTTTTTCAATTAAAAGTGTTAAATATCCTTTTAAATTATTTATTACACTATCTTCATTTGCAATACTAATAATTTTATTAATTGAGTCACTAGAGATTATAAGTTGAAAATATCTATATTTTTCATTCATAAGTTTGTAAAGTTCTTCAAAAAATACCATACATTTATTTTCAAATATATCACACTTTTCAGATTTAACTACCAATTTATTAATTTCAGACATCATATTATATAAAGTTGCCTTTGCTATAACTTCTTCTTTGCTACTAAAATAAGAATAAATAGTACCTTTTCCCACTGATGAATATTTTGCAATATCTTCAACTTTTATATTTGTAATATCAATATTACTTTCTAGTAATTTTGAAAATCCTTCAAAAATTTCTATTTCCTTTTTTGAAAAATTCATACTACATTTCCTCTATAACTTTATCTTTTCTATGAATTACATCATACATAATAGGTATTATTATAAGTGTTAAAATTGTTGAGTAAATAAGCCCACCAATAGTAACTATTGCTAAACCTTGGTTCATTTCTGCTCCCATTCCAACTCCAAATGCCATAGTAGACATTGCAAGAATTGTTGTAAGGGCCGTCATAAATATTGGTCTAATACGAGACTTTCCAGTTTCCATTATAGCTTCACGTTTAGATAAACCTTCTTCTCTTAATTGATTTATATAATCAACAAACACTATACCATTATTAACTACAATACCTGATAATACTAGGAATCCAAGCATAGAAGTAACACTTAAAAGTGTATTTGTCATAATTAGTGCAAGAAGTCCTCCAGTAAATGCAAGCGGTATGGTAAACATAACTATAAATGGTGAAACTAAAGATTGGAACTGCGATACCATAACTAAATAAACGAAAATTATCGCAAGTGTACACATAAGTACCATATCCATTAACGTTTCCATTATAGTTTCATTTTCACCCTTAATGTCTACTGTATATCCTTCTGTTACTTCATATTCACTAATCGCTTTTTCAACTTCACGAGAAACTAAACTAACATTATATCCATCTTCTATCATACTAGTTACATTTAAGTATTTAACTTGATTATCGTGATTTATATCTTTTAATGCTTGAGTTTCTTCTAAAGTAACCACTTCACTAAGTAAAAGATCAATTTCTTCATTATCTTTTTTAGCCTTTATAGTTTTCTCAAGTATATTAGATTTTGTAACATCACTTTCTTCATAAACTATAATTGGATATTCTCCACTACTAAAACTTACAGTAGTTGAACTATTTTCAGTCGTTAACATACTTGCAATTTCTTGATATATGCCAATAACAGTTAATCCATATTCACTAGCTACATCTTTATTAACTACTATTTTAACTTCAATATCTGAATTTTCAAGACCATTCTTAACATCAACAGTTCCTTCAACTTCAGAAACTATTTCTCCAATTTCTTTTGCTATTTCTTGAATAGTTTCAAGTTTAACACCTTTTATTTGAATAGATATGCCTTGACCTGCAAATGCACTCATATCCATATTAGACGTCATAATATCAACATTAAGTTCTAAATCAGAAGTTTTTTCAACTATTTGATTAACTATTTCGCTATTTGATATAGTTTTATCTTCACTAAGTATTATATATGCAGACATGCTTTGTTCATTTGACCCCATCATACTTTGTTCAGTAACACCAACAGTATCAACACCTTCAATAGCTTTTACTATTTCAACAAATAAATCACTTCTAACTCTTAAATCTTCTCTAGTTAAAATAGAATCTTCAAGGCTTAAAGTAGCACTCATTTCATTTGATTCCATCTCAGGCATAAATTCCATTCCCATTTGAGTAGATTTATATCCTGCAAATCCAAGTAAAGAGAAAGTTAAAAGAAGTACTATAAACTTATATCTTAAACATTTATCAAGAACACCTAAATAAACATTAGTAAATTTCGAGAATAAATCTTCCTTTGGTTCTTTTAAATTATTAACTAATTTTGACGACATAGCAGGAACAACAGTAAGTGCAACCGCTAAACTCGCAATTAGTGAGAAACTTATAGTAAGTGCCATATCCATAAACATATCTTTTGTCATTCCCTCAGTAAACACTATTGGAAGGAATACACATATTGTAGTTAATGTTGATGCAAAAATAGCACCAGAAACTTGTTTAGTTCCTAAAATAGCAGCCTCTTTACTTGAGTAACCTTCACTTTTTAATCTATAAATATTCTCAACAACAACTATACTATTATCAACTAGCATACCAACTCCAAGTGCTAAACCTGATAGCGATATTATATTAAGTGTAATTCCACTAAAATACATCATAACTATTGTAAAGAATACACTTATTGGAATACTAAATGCAACAACCATAGTAGTTTTTATACTCTTTAAGAATAATAATAATATTATTATGGCTAATATACCACCATAAATTAAGTTACTTAAAACATTATCTATTATCATACCAATATATACACCTTGGTCCATAAGAGTAGTAATATTAACATTAGAATCTCCATTTTCAACACTCAAAATCTCTGTATTTAAAGATTTTGTAACATCAGTAGTAGAATAACCACTTGATTTTTGGAATGTTAAAATAACACCATTATTTCCATTTATATTAGTATATGTATCATTTGAATTATCAACAAACTCAACACTCGATACATCTTGTAATCTAACTTCTCCAACTTCATCTAAATTGAATAATAAAAGATTACTTATTTCATCTTTACTAGTAAATTCATCTCCAACTTTAACAGAATATTCTGTGTCACCCTCTTTTATATACCCTGCAGGCATAGAGAAGTTTTGTGCCATTAAAATATTTCCTATCATTTCAGGAGTTATAGTTTGTGTCATATCTGCACTTTTAAGTGCATTTTCTTTTGCATCTGCAAGGCTTTCAATTCCTTGTTCTAATTCTTTTTCGCCTTTTTCAATTTCAGCTTTTGCACTACTTAACTCTTTTTCTAAAGTCATTTTAGTATTAGTTAAAGTAACTTCTTGCTCTTTTAATTCACTTACAGAATCAATAACATTTATACCTTCTCTAGCACCTGAAATTCCTTCTTCAATTCCTTTTATACCCTCTTCAATTCCGGAAACTTTAGCACTAAGTTCTGCTATAATAACTTCATTTTGAGAGCTACTAATTTCTATATTTAAAGTATCTAATTGAATGCTTAACTTTGCTTTTTCAACAGTTAAATCATCAATAGTACTTTGAAGTTCATCTTTTGTTTTTCCGATTTCATTAATCGCATCTTCTAAATTTTTAATTCCCGTTTGTACTTCTTTAAGTCCGCTATCTAATGAATCAATTTGTTCATTAAGTTCAGTTTCAAGTGAACTTTTTGAATCGCTAAGTTCTTTTTTTGCATCATTTAATGAAGTTTCTTGTTCGCTAAATCCATCTTCAATAGTTTTTATAACTTTTTCATTTAATTCGTCAATTTTTTCTTTATCTAAAGTTATTTTAATTTGATCCTCAACTAATCCTTGAGCATCTATTGATGCAACCCCTTCAATTCTTTCGAAATTTGGAATTATTTCCTCGTTCATATATTTTGTCACTTCTTTTATAGTCATCTCAGAAACATCAACACTAAGTACCATTATAGGCATCATATCAGGATTCATCTTGATAAGCATTGGAGACTGAACTACATCATCAAAATATCCCTTAACCATATCAATTTTAGAATTCATATCAATCATTACAGAATCCATATTCATTGACTGTTCAAATTCAAGCATTATCATACTAGAATTTTCACTTGAGGTTGAAGTCATATTTTTAAGCCCACTAGTTGTTGCAAGTGCTTTTTCAAGCGGTCTTGTAACAGAGCTTTCAACTTTTTCAGGGCTTGCTCCTGGATAAACAGTATTTACTATTATAAATGGTAAATTCATACTTGGCATTAAGTCAGTAGTCATTTTTGTAAATGAAACAGATCCTAATATAAGCGTGAAAATAACTACCACAGCAACAGTAAATGGTTTTTTTACACTAAAACTTGGTATCATAAAATTTTCTTCCTCCCTTTTAAAACTGACTGGTCAGTTCTATAATAATTTTATTATTCTTATCTATATTTGTCAAGTTTATACTTATAATATATAATTTTCAAATTTATTAAGTTTATTTTGCCTAATTACAAAAAATTTATAACACTTTTTTTATTTTAATAATATAAATAATTATTGTATATAATTTAAAACAATGATATTATGGATTGATTAAAAACTATTGGAGGAAAAATTTTATGACTAAGGATATGACTAGTGGTAATCCACTAAAATTAATTTTACTTTTTTCAATACCCCTTTTAATTGGTAATGTATTTCAACAATTTTATAGTATGGTTGATACAATAATTGTTGGACAATTTTTAGGAGTTCAAGCATTAGCTGCAGTTGGATCTACCGGATCTATTGTTTTTTTAATATTTGGATTGACTCTTGGGTTTACTTCTGGAGTTTCAGTCTTAATTTCACAAAAGTTTGGAGCAAACGATGAAGAAGGTGTTAGAAAAGCAGTTGCAAGTTCTATAACTCTATCACTTATTTTAATTGTTTTTATGACTACTTTCAGTTTACTTTTAATTGATCCTTTATTATCTATGATGAATACACCAAGTGATATTTATAATGATGCTAAAAGTTATATAACTGTTTCTTTTGCAGGTATTTTTGCACTAATATTTTATAATTTAATGGCAAGTATACTTCGTTCTGTTGGAGATAGTAAAACGCCACTTTACTTTTTAATAATGGCCTGTATTATAAATATAGTTCTTGACTTAATATTTATTATTAATTTTAATATGGGAGTTGCTGGTGCATCTCTTGCAACAGTTATTGCACAAGCAATTTCAGGATTTTTATGTTTAATATATGCATACAAAAAACTTCCACTTTTAAAACTTAAAAAAGAAGATTTTAAATGTGAAAAAGAGTACTATACAAAACATTTAAAAGTTGCAATACCTATGTCGCTACAATTTTCAATAATAGCACTTGGAACAATGATTATGCAAGGAGCCGTTAATAGTTTTGGTTCTGATGTTGTTGGAGCATTTACTGCTGCAAATAAGGTTGAGCAATTTACAATGCAACCAAGTATTAGTTTTGGAGTTACTATGGCAACATTTTGTGCTCAAAACTTAGGAGCTAAAAACTTTGATAATATTAGAGAAGGTGTTAGAAAATGTATTTTAATAAATATTATACTTGGAATTTCTGCAGCATTCATACTAGTTAACTTCGGAGAAGTTTTCGTTAAAATGTTCGTATCAAATCCAAGTGATGTTGTAGTTAATCACGCTACTGAGTATTTAAATACAGTTGCTTACTTCTTCATACCACTTAGTTTAATATTCGTATTTAGAAATGCACTTCAAGGTATGGGTTATGGATTTATGCCTATGATGGTTGGAGTATTTGAACTTGTTGGAAGAGCGGTTGGAACTTATGCTTTAGTACCAATTTTAGGATATAGCGGTTTATGTTTAGCAAGTCCAATAGCTTGGATTTTTGCTTGTATTCCACTAATGCTTGATTATAATAAAAGAATTAAAAAACTAACTTCTGCCGAATTTGAACTTAGTATATAACAAAAAAGTCTTTGATTATTCAAAGACTTTTTTATTTCCAAGGAACAGTTTCAATTTCACCAAAACTTCTTTCTTTCGTTCTATTTGAATACTCTCCTTTGTATTCAATAAAATATAAAACTAAAAGTTCAATATATCTACTTCCAATTTGAATAATATTCCATATATCTTCATAATCTAAATAACAACGATTATCTTTTCTAAGAGGATGAACAACCTTATTTCTAAGATAAGTTAAAAGATCTACTCCATCATTAAATCTACTTTGTATTTCAACATCGAACATATCTAAATCAAATTTTCCATATAAAATTCTACACTTATCAAGTGCTATTTTTATATTTTTCGATGCACTATTTTTATCAAATTCAAAATCATTAAGTATCTTAAATATTTTAACAGTAATAATATACGATAAACTCTCTAGTGCAATTTGTATAGTAATAATGTTATTTTCTAAAGTAGCACTTGGCTCTATATACCAATCTATAATCTTTTTAATTGAAGTATCAAAATACTCATCTTCTAATTTTTTTAAAAATAAAGAAAAATATTTTTCAATATTCCTATGATTAGAAATCGTATCACTCCAAGAAGGAAGATAAGCACATTCGCTACTTGGTGTTTGAACAAATAATCTATAATTATTCTTATTATTAGAGTAACCCATTAGCATGGGAATTGAAATTTGACGACCACATAAAAAAGTCAAAGCATAAATTAATCGATCAATCATCTTTAATGAATTGCTACTTTTAAAACTTTTTTTATTTTTTCTTTCAATTCTTCCAACGTGAGTAATCAAAAATCCAGAATTTGAAATAAGTCGTTCTTTAAGATCTTTATTATAATCATATCTCTTATCTATTATAATTTTGTATTCATTAATATCAAATTCTAAACGTCCTGCAAAAATATTTTGATTTTTACTAATTAAACTTCCATTTATTTTATCAAAATTTACTATATTAAAATCGATATAATCAACTAATACACTTTTTGATTTTATAAAAGAATTATTAGCATACCCCTTAATAATACCTTTACTAATACTTTTTATAGTAACATTAAACGGTTGGTATCCAAGTATTTCAATAAGAGCATCATCAAAATAAAAAAGTGGATCTAAATTTTCATTTATGTAATAACATTTTGCAGAAAAGTTTATAGACATACTACTATCCATTTTCATATAAACTCGTCCATAACATCTATATCTCTTATCTAAATAAATACAAAACTTTCCTTCATATATAGTTATATCTTCATTCATCTTATTCTTAAAGTAATCGGATGATATAGCTTCTTGAATTTTATTTACCAAAAAAATCACCTCAAAAATAGTATACCACAAATAGAATTTTTTTTATTTATATTTTAAAAAAGCTATGGATAAAATCCATAACTCCTTATATATTTTTTACAGTTTGTTGTATTTCATTTTCATAATTTTTAACTTTTTCATTTGCTAAAGTTTCATTCTCACCTTTAGACGCAATATAGAACTTTAATTTTGGTTCAGTACCAGATGGTCTAATTGCAATCCAAGAACCATCAGCTAAGAAATATTTTAATACATCAGATTTTGGAAGATTATCAATTCCTTTTGAATAGTCTTTAAAATCAACAACATCTTGACCTGCAAATTCCTTTAAATCTTTTTCTCTAAAGTATGTCATTATTTCTTTTATTTTTTGAATTCCTTCAATACCTTTTAAAGTCATTGAAATAGTTTCTTCTTTGAAGAATCCATACTTTTCATATAAGCTAATTAGTCCTTCATATAAACTCATACCTTTTGAAGAATAATAAAGTGCCATTTCAGCTACTAAAACAGAAGTAACTACCGCATCTTTATCTCTTGCGTGAGTTCCAACTAAATAACCATAACTTTCTTCATATCCAAATAAATAAGTCTTTTTATTATTATTTTCTTCAAATAATTTTATTTTTTCTCCAATAAATTTAAATCCAGTTAAAACATCTATTACTTCTAAATCATTTTCTTTAGCAATAGTTGCACCGAATTCAGAAGTTACTATAGTTTTTATTAAAACTGCATTATCTTTAAATTCACCAATTTCTTTTCTACCTTCAATTATATATTCAGTTAAAAGTCCACCAATTTGATTTCCAGTTAATAAAGCATATTCTCCAGTAGTAGTTTTAACTGCAACCCCTACTCTATCTGCATCAGGATCAGTTGCAATAACTAAATCTGCACCAGAACTTTTAGCAAGCTCCATTCCTCTTTTTAAAGCCTTTGGATCTTCTGGATTTGGATATAATACCCCTGCAAAGTTTGGATCTGGTTTTTCTTCTTCCTTAACAACTAAGCAGTTTTTAAATCCAACTTCATTTAAAGCTCTAACTATTGGCACATTTCCAGTTCCACAAAGTGGAGTATAAACTATCTTGAAATCTTCACCAGTTTCTTTTATTAATTCTTCTCTAATAACTTGAGTTTTAACCGCCTCAATAAACTTAGTATCTTGAACATCATCAATCATAATTACTAAATCTTTATTTGCATCAGTTAAAGTCGGTATAGTACTATAATCTTTAATGTTATTTATTTCATCAGTTATAACACTTGCAATATGTGGCATAACTTGTGCTCCATCTTCCCAATAAACCTTATATCCATTATACTCTGGAGGATTATGGCTTGCAGTTATAACAACCCCTGCTATTGTATTTAACTCTCTAACTGCAAAAGATAATTCTGGAGTAGTTCTTAAACCATCAAATATGTAAGCCTTTATTCCACAAGCGGCTAAAGTGTTTGCAGTTTCTATACAAAACTCTCTCGACATATGTCTATTATCGTGTGCAATTACAACTCCTCTTTCTTGACCTTCTTTGTTAGTATTTTTTAAAATATAGTTACAAAGACCAAAGGTTGTACGTCTTACAGTATATATATTAAGTCTATTAGTACCTGCAGCAATTACTCCTCTAAGCCCTGCAGTACCAAATTCTAAATCCTTATAAAATCTATCTTCTATTTCTTTTTCATCATTTTCAATACTTCTTAATTCTTCTTTAGTTTTTTCATCAAAATATGAATTCTCTAACCATTCTTTATAGATATCTTTATACATAATAAGGTTTTCCCCCTCCTCAAACTTATTTACCTTCATTGTATATGTTTTTCATAAAATAGTAAAGAAATATTTACTATTTTATGAAATTTTATTTATTATACAAATAGACCAACAACTAAACAGCTAAGGAAACTAACAACGAATCCTCCAACCATTCCTTTAAATGCAAGTCTTGAAAGTAAATTTCTCTTGTCTGGACAGAAAACTGAAATCCCAGAAATACAAATACCCATACTCGCT
This sequence comes from Peptostreptococcaceae bacterium, assembly GCA_044426235.1. Classification (GTDB taxonomy): domain Bacteria; phylum Bacillota; class Clostridia; order Peptostreptococcales; family Peptostreptococcaceae; genus JAGHEK01. The sequence goes on from JAWXUS010000013.1 coordinate 17,702, forward strand.
ATATTTGCAAATCCTGTTAAAGATATAGCCATCATAAGACCACTTCTGTAATCTAAATTACCAATTACTTCACCTAAAACTCCAAAAGCAACGAATTCATTAAGAACTAATTTAGTACCTAAAAGTTCTGATGCAAATAATACATCATTCATAGGAAGACCCATTAAGAACCCCATAGGTGCGAAAACGTATGATAATATAGTTTCAAGAGATAACCCAACCATTGAAAGCCCACCATTTAAAAGTGCAACTATTGAAGTTATAGCAATTAAAGATGCACCAATTCCAAGGGCCATATTAAGACCATCTATTGAACCTTGAGATATAGCAGCAATTAAGTTTTCATTATTTCCTTTATTATCAATAGTTACATCATCACTATTATCAGTAAGTGAATTATCTAAATTTTGACTTTCTTTTAAATCTTCTTCAGGCATAAGTATTTTTGATACAACAATACTTCCAAATGGAACTAAAGCACCACCAATTAATAAGTATTCCATTGGAATTCCCATACTAGCATATCCCATAAGAACAGTAGCAGACATACTTCCCATTCCTGAAATTAAAACAAGCATAATTTCACTCTCAGTCATTTTAGATAAGTATTTTGAAACTAAAATTGGAGATTCAGTTTGTCCAAGAAACATATTAGCAACTGCAACAAAACTCTCAACCTTACTTGTTCCAAGTATTTTACCAACAAATCCACCTATAGTTTTAACAACAAACCCTATAACGCCTAAGTAGAATAATCCACCAACAAGTGCAGATATAAATATAATATTACCTAAAACTTGTATTGCAAAAATAAATACTTCTCCACCATCAGCTAACGGTCCAAATACGAAAGCTAAACCTTCAGTTCCATAACCTAAAACTATTGTTACAAAATCTGAAATGCTTTTAAGCACAGCTCTTCCTGGCTCAAACTTTAAAAGTAAGAATGCTATTGCTACGTTAAATACTACGGCTTTTAAAATCATAGTTTTATCTACTTTTTCTCTATTTGTTGAGAATAAGTAAAGACACCCTAATACAAGAATAATTCCTAAAATATTAATAATTTTCATTTGTATATTTCCCTTTTCTCTATGTATTTGTGTATATTAGTAACTAAAATAACAAATACTAATATACACATTGATTTATTAGTCTTTTTTCATTTGTTTAATTCTTATTTTTTCTAAATACGAAACTGCACTAAGTGCGGCAATTTGGCCTTGTCCTGCAGATTTGATATATGAGTATGGTTTACCAACACAATCACCTGCTGCAAAACATCCTTCAATGCTTGTTTGCATATTTAAATCTACTTTTATATGTGAACCATCAACTTCAATTCCAGGAACTAAAGATTTAGCAGATGCACTATCTTTTATAACAAATATACCATCTACATCTAATTCTTTTGATTTAAATGAAACCTTATTTGCAAGGTTATCACCTTTAATTTCCATAGGTCTATCTTCTATTATTTCAATACTATCAACTAAAGAACTGCTTCTTGTAAGACCGTGTTTAAACATCGGAATAAAATAAGTTTCAGATGCAACTTCACTTAAGAAATTAGCTTCTTCTTCACTTTCTTCATTATATCCAATTATAGCAACTTTTTTGTCCTTATAAAGCGGAGCATCACAAGTTGCACAGTATCCAACACCTCTACCTAAGAATTCTTCTTCACCTTTAATTGGTCTTGCATACTCAACACCTGTTGCAACTATTATTGAAGTTGCCTCAAACATTTCATCTCCACACATTAAAGCAAAGTATTCACCCATAGCATATATATTATTTATCTTCTTATTAGTAATTTCAATTTCCATATCATCTAAGTGTTTTTTAAATCTATCTTTTAATTCTTCACCACTAACATCATAAAAACCTAAATAATTATCTATTGAAGGGGCTTTAGTTAATTTGTTACTTAAATTGTCATTACCAAAAATAATAAAATTCTTATTTCTTATTTTTGCATTTACTGCTGCTGATAATCCTGCTGGTCCACTTCCAATTATTGCTATATCGTATCTCATAATTTTTCACCTATTTTTGTATAAATTTATAGGGAATAAAAATTCCCTATGTATTAAACGTGTTTTTGAACGTTTTGAACTAATGTATTTTTTGGCATAAATCCAACTAAACTATCTACTTTTTCTCCATCTTTGAAAATTAAGATTGTTGGAACTGTAGTTATGCTATATTTTTGAGCTAATTCTAAACTCTCGTCTATATCAACCTTAGCGAATTTAACATCAGTCATTTCAGCACTTGCCTCTTCAAAAACTGGTGTTAACATTTTGCAAGGTCCACACCAAGTTGCAAAAAAGTCTACTACTGTTATACCATTTTGTACATAATCATTAAAATCTGAAGTTTTTAATACTTTCATTTTTATTCCTCCTAAATATATTATATTAATTTTATGTTTTATTGAAACACAAATTTTTACAAATTATCTTTATAATTATACCCATACTATGGTACTTAAAGCAACAATTATTTTTATAATTTTTTAATTATTTATACAAAAAAGGTGCATAAGCACCCTTTTAATTATTTCATCATTTTATCTTTCATATTTGTTGCTTTATCTTTCATATTATCCATTTTTTCTTCTGCATAATTAAGTGCACTTTGGAAAGAGTGTTTAACATCATTTGCTAATTCTTTTCCCATATATTCAGCTTTTTTTGCAGTTTTTTTCATATCTGATTTCATTTCATTCATATTATCATATTTACTTTGCATACTCTTATCTCCTTTATATAATAAAATCTATAGAATTATTATTTGCTAAAATTTAATTATTATACTAATTTCATTAATTTAGTATCATTTTTAGTTAAATTATAATAGTTTATTATTATAAGTCAAATTAAAAATAAATTTGGAGGTTTTTTAATGAAAATAAATTTACATGCAGGGCATAATCCTGATGGACAAATTGCTTGTGGAGCAGTTGGATTAATAAAAGAATCAACAGAAGCTAGACTTGTTGTTTCTCATATGATAGATTATCTTGAAAAAGAAGGTGTTATAGTTTATGATTGTACAGTTAATGATGGAACTTCCTCTGGAGACGTTTTAAGAAAAATAATAGCGTTAACTGATAAACATTCAGTAGATCTTGATGTTTCTATTCATTTTAATGCAGGAGCATCAGATACTGATGGGAATGGTCAGACAACAGGTACTGAAACTTTAATATATAGTACAACTAGTTCATCATCTACTACAGCTCAATATATTTGTGATAAAATTTCTTCTCTTGGTTTTAAAAATAGAGGTATTAAAGTTAGATCTGATTTATATTTCTTAAAAAAGACTGCTGCACCTGCAGTTTTAGTTGAATGTTGTTTTGTTGATGATAAAGATGATGTTTTATTATATGATTCTGAAAAAATGGCAAAAGCTATATGTGAAGGAATACTCGGTAAAACTTTATCTACTGATGTAATAAATCCGGTGTCTTCTGATGCTTTATATGGTGTTATGGTATTTGATTTTTCAACTGAAGAAAATGCAAACACTTTTTCTACTACATTAACTAATAAAGAAAATGCTTACAATACCGTTGAAAAATTAAATACAACTTGGTGTATTAAAGTTTCTCATTTCTCAACTGAAGAAAGTGCAAATGCTTTTTCTCAAAAATTAAAAGACACTTATAATGCTTATAATACCGTTTATAAGGACTAAAAAAACCCTCTATACGAGGGTTTTTTTTAATTATTATCTATATTTTGAACTTCATCTACTCTTTTGCCTAAAACTTGTATACCAATAAATACTATAAAAAGTGCAACTGGCATTATTAAATATATTGGGAGTCCAAGACCTGCTGGAATATATCCAAATAAAATTGCAATAGCTGCAGTAAATAATGCATATGGCATTTGTGTTTTAACATGGTCTATATGGTTACACCCAGCTCCCATTGAAGAAAGTATAGTTGTATCTGATATTGGAGAACAATGATCTCCAAATATTGCACCAGTTAAGACTGCACTTATACTAACTGTTATATAACCCATTTCTGGATTTATAGCGTGAGATAAAGGAATTGCTAGAGGCATTAAAATTCCCATAGTTCCATAAGCCGTTCCCGTTGAGAATGAAATTATCGAACCTAATATAAATATTATACTTGGAAGTAAGAACGGTGCTACATTTCCAGATAATAAAGTTATTATATATTTTGCAGTTCCAAGCTCTTTTATAACAGAACTTAAAGACCAAGCAAGAACTAATATAACTCCAGTTATTATTAATGATTTCATACCATCACACCAAGTTTCAATAGCCTCACTTACAGTAAATATTTTTTTTGAAACTCCCATAATTATAGCTACAATACTTGCTAAAATTGAAGATTGAAGAAGTGCCACAGATGCATCAGATGCACTAAATGCCTCTTTTATCGCATTAAACGACATCGGACTAGTTTCAAATAATTGTATTAAAGCTAAATCTTCAGAACCCATAATATATGAATATCCACTATAATAAAATGCAAATAATGCAGAAATAATTAACGTTCCAATTGGAATTATTGCATTCCATACACTAAGTTTAACCCCTTCTTTTGGCTCTAAATCAGACTCTACTAAATTACTTCTTGAAAGTCCTTCTTTATTATTTATAGCTCTTATTTGTGCATCTCTCATAGGTCCAAAGTCTTTCATTAAAACTGTACTTATAACTATGAATGCAAGTATTAAAATATTATAAAATCTATATGGAATAGTTTCTATAAAAACTCCAAATGCATCTGCATCTATTCCAATACTTGAAAGTCCATCATTTATAAGACCAACTTCAAGTCCTACCCAAGTTGAAATTATTGCAAGACCTGCAATAGGTGCTGCAGTTGCATCAATTACGAATGCTAATCTTTCTCTTGAAATTTTCATTTTGTCTGCGATTGGTCTCATTATAGGACCGACTATAAGTGCATTTGCATAATCATCAAAGAAAACTAAAAGTCCCATAAACCAAGTTGTAAGTTGAGTTGATCTTGCAGTTTTAGCTTTAGTAGCTAGTGTTTCTGCTATTGCTTTTGATCCCCCCATTTTTGAAACTAAATGAATTACTCCACCTATTGAAAGTACTTGAAGAATAATTCCCGCATTCCAAGGATCTGCCAAAGCCCAAACCCCTCTGTCTATAACATCTAAAAATGCAGTAAATGGCGAACCTGTAAGAAGTATACACCCTGCATATATTCCTAAAAATAATGATACAACAACATTTTTAGTTAAGAATGCTAAAAATATAGCAACAACTGGTGGTATAAGTGTGAATATACCAAAATATCCTGCATTTACATCTGATATATCAGTTGCAAATGAATTAGTTGATGACATAAAAAACATCATCATAACCATTAAAATAATTTTTTTCATAATAATTCCTCCAATAAAATTAAAAAAAGCCTTGAGAAACACTCAAGGCTTTGCTATTTACGCAATTTATCCTTAAATGTAGCTCATCACAAATTAATCGTGACAGTTATGCATATATTTTATGCACACCCAGATTTATAGCATCAAAGCATTAGCTATAATCTTCGGCAATATTTCCTTTCTTAATAAATCAACGCGCTTAACTCCTTATTAATACTATTAAATATTGCAACCTCTACTATTTAAATTATTCGTTTTTAACTTTTCTTAAAGTATACTATTAAATTTAACATAAATCAACTAATTTTTAGAAAATTTTGTTATTGTTTTAAATGAAGATCCATTTGTGGATATGGTATACTGATATTTTCCTCATCAAATGCAATTTTTACTTCTTCAAGTAACATATGTTTTAATTCTAAGAAATTATCAGTTTCACACCAAACCTTAACAACAAAATCTACTGAACTCGCATTATGTGCATCAATTCCAATGAAAGGCTCTGGATCACTAAGTGCTAATTCATTTTTATCTATAACTTTTCTTAAAACTTTTCTAACTAATGGAATACTATTTTCATATCCAACAGAAAAAATTAAATCTACTCTTCTATTAGGTTTTGCAGAATAATTTATTAAACTCCCATTAGATAAGATTCCATTTGGAATTAATATAGTTTTATTGTCAATAGTTAATAAACTAGTATAAAAAAGTCCGATTTGTTCAACGTTTCCGCTATATTCAGTAGTTTCTATAAAATCTCCAACTTTAAATGGTCTTATAAGTAAAATTATAAATCCACCTGCAAAATTAGATAAACTTCCTTGAAGTGCAAGACCCACAGCAACCCCAGCAGATGCTACAAGTGCTGCTATTCCAGATAATTCAACTCCCCAGTAAGCAAGTACCGGCATAACTATTGAAATTTTAAGCCCTGCAGTACTTAAAGAATCTAAAAATTTAATTAAAGTTATATCAACATCTTTCTTCTCAAGAAAATGAACTATATGATTTACAAATTTCTTTATTAATTTAAATCCTATTGATATAATTATAAATCCTATGAAAAATTTAAATATCATACTAGTCGACCACTCAAATAATCTTTCAAATATACTATTATAATTTAACTGTGTAAAATCTAAATTTTCAATACTTCTTATAAATTCAGATACTTCTTCAGTTAATACTTCTGTATTTTCCATTTTTATCTCCTAAATTCACCAAATAACAATTATATCTTTTTGTTATTTATACTTTCTCTAATTATTAATTCACTTGGAATAATAACTTTCTTTGGATAATTTCTATTTAAAATTACTCTTTCGTTAAGTAGTATTACTGCACTTTGCGCTAAATATTCAATGTGCACTCTAACTGATGATAACTGTGGGTTCATATGTTTACAAATTATTGAATCATTAAAACCAATTAAACTAACTTCCTCTCCAATTTTAATATTCTCCTCTTGAAAAGCCCTATAAACTCCAGTTGCAACAGTGTCATTTGTAACAAAAAATGCAGAAGGCAATTCTTTATTTTGACTTAAATATTCTTTAACAGATCTATATCCTTCAAAAGACGTCATATCATTACAATTTATTATATAATCTTCGAAATTAATTCCGTGTTCTGTTGAATATTCAAGAAAATATTTATATCTATCGTCTAACTCATAACTTTTAAAATCCGATAAAGTTTTCATCATACCAATATATCCAATTTTTTCAAATCCTATCTGAGTTAAATACCTAAGTGCTTGCATAACGCCATTTTTAAAATTAACTTTAACTGCATCATATAAACTATCATCTGGTGATGAATCAAGAAAAACTATATTTTCATTTATTTTTACCATCTTATCAATTTCAATCTTTGTAAATTTCCCAATAGCAATTATTCCATCTACTTCATCACAAACATATTTTTCGTCTTTCTTAAAAACTTTAACAACTTCTATATTATTATCAAAACATTCCTTTTCAACAACATTTCTAAGAAGTAAATAATAAGGATCTTCAAGTTGCATAGCAGTGTTATACATTTCAACTATTCCAACCTTAATCTTTTTTTGTTCTTTAAATTTATTTTTTCGCTCCTTTAGTGTTTTATATTCAAGTTCTTCTGCTATTTCAAATATTTTCTCTTTAGTTTCATCAGTTACAAGAATTGTACTATCGTGATTTAAAACTCTTGATACAGTTGATTGAGATACATTCGCTTTTAATGCTATTTCTTTTAAGGTAGCCATAAAATCCTCCGTTTCAAATTATAAAAAAACCTTTAATTATATAATACTATATAGCTAAAGGTTTTTAAATAGTTTTATGCTTTTTTAAATTTAATAATTAAACTGCTATAATCTCCTTCAAGTCTAATTTTTAGACCTAAATTCATTAAATAATTCCCGCTTTTTGTTAATTTTTCTCCACCAAATTCAAATTCATACATTTCATTTTCAACTAAACCTCTTAATTTAATAACTGTTGGTCTATGTCCTATCTTACTTTGTGGAAGATATACAAATAGTAAACTCTCATCGTTATCAACAAAAGAGAATGTATGATAATCATTATCTAGTGAATGATCTAATCTATAAAACTTACCGTTTTCAACAATGTGTCTTATTTCTTTGTACTCTTTTATTTTAGTAGTACAAATTTCAAGTTCTTGTTGACTTAATTTAAGTAGATTGCAACCAACTCCTAAGGTTCCCATCATAGAGCTATCAAATCTAAATTCTAATGGAATATCTCTTTTTGATAAAAAGTTTGGACAATCAGTTACCCAAGCCCTCATAGCTTTTATTGGATATATTTTTGAATAAGTATTTTGTATGAATAATCTATCATATGCATCAGTATTATCGCTAGTCCAAAAATCATCAAAATGCTCAAGCATACCAAGATCAATTCTTCCTCCTCCAGATGCACAAGCTTCAAACAACACATTTGAATGATTTTCTCTTAATCTATCAACTATTCTATAAACTGCTTTAATATGATTTAACCAAAGTGACCTTTCTTGATCGCCTAAATTCTTAGCTCCAGGCTCACTAATAGGTCTATTTGCATCCCATTTTATATAATCTATATCATATTTTTCAAGATAATCATTTAATATATTAAATATGTACTCTTCCACTTCAGGAATTGTTAAATTTAATACCAACTGATCTCTTGATAAGGTTCTATCCCTATTATCAAAATTATAAATCCATTCAGGGTGTTCTTTATAAAGTTTAGTTAATGGATTTACCATTTCAGGCTCAAACCAAATACCAAACATCATTCCCATATCTTTAACTTCTTTGATTAATTCTTCTAATCCTTTTGGGAACTTTCCTTCATTAATATACCAATCTCCTAAACCATCTTTTGTACTATGACGTTCACCAAACCACCCATCATCAACAACAAAAAGTTCAGTTCCAATAGATTTAGCATATTTTGCAAGTTCTATTTGTTCAGCTGCATTAACTTTAAACTCCATAGCCTCCCAAGAATTATATAAAACTGGTCTAGCACTATTATTTTTTATGATATATTTGTTTGCATAATCGTGCATATTATGGCTCATAGTTTCAAATCCAGTTGATGAATAACCAACAACCATAACAGGAGTCTCAAATCTTTCATTACTTTCTATATTATATAAGAAATCATAATCATTTATTCCCATTTGAACTGAAGTTCCGCCGTATTGAGTTTGTTCAACAACACCTTTAAAGTTTCCACTTAATTTAAGTGCTCCAAAGTAAACATCTCCAGTAGTTTCAGTTGCATTATTATCAAGTATAAAATATGGATTATGATTATGTGTAGATATTCCACGTCTGTTTTCAAAAAGTATTTTTCCATAATTTACTTTTTGAGTAAACTCTTCTTGCTCTGCACCCCATTATCCATGAGTATTACTAAAGTTTAAATTTTCATATGGAATATGAATTTGACCACTCATAATACTTTCTATTTTAATTTTTTTGTCTGTATTATTTACTAAAATAGTTTTTCTTTCAATTAAATCAACATCTTCTAAAACTTTATATGATAGCTTAATTAAAAAATTGTGATGCTTATCTTTTAAATTTATAATTAATTCATTATCATTTATTTCATAAGATTCAAAAACGTATACAATATCTCTAGTATTATCATCAAAACAAACTTTTAAACAATTTTCTTTGTATCTAAGTCCGCCGTAAACTGGATATTCTTCTTTTGTAATTTCATAAACTGGATCATTAGTTGAAACTTCAAATAAAGTCTCAACTATATAATCACTTGGAAATCCTATTTTTTTACCAAAATAAAGATTTCTAAGCAGTCCATTTTCATCAACACAAAAAGCATATTCTGTGTTTTTTGTAGTAAGTACAAATTTATTATTATTTACAAAAATCATTTTTTATACCCCCTAGGCTTTAATTATTTTAGCATCATATGCACTAAGTTCCACTCCGTTAAATGCTTTCTTTTTGTCTGTATGATTCATAACAAAATAATATTTTTCATCATTTAAGCTACGAGTAACAACTTCAACACCACACTCACTCTTTATAAATTCAATATTGCTATCATTTAATACTTTTTCGCAAATTAAATCCATTAACTTATTATCAAGACCACTTCCTAAATAGTATACTTTTCCATTTTCGTACTTATTTAAAGTTATTGCAGATAAATCTTCAAAGAACTCATCTTCATACTTAAATAATGTTTTTGCAGAAGTAGTTTTTAACATATCTCTAAATACTGTTCCAGTTCCTATAACTTCTTTAAACTCATCTACCCCAACTAAGTTTGCTACTTGATCATCTTGAAATGATTCAACTTCTTCAACATATCCTCCAACGAAATCTGTCATATATGTTGGATTGAATTCCCCTAAAGTTAAATTATTGTAATAATCTTTTACTGCAGTTTTGTAAGTTAAAACAACAGTTCCACCATTTTTAGTAAATTCTTTTAATCTATTTATAACATCAGTTTTATGAACTATCATAACTGGCACTAATAATACTTTATACTTTGTAAAATCAGTATCACTTGAAATAACGTCCATATTAACATTATTTTCAAAGAATGGTCTATATAATCTATAAACTTCATTCTTATAATCCATTAAGAAACTTTGTCTTTGAATTCTAAAACTTGCCATTGAATCATAATCATAAACTACTGCAACATCACTCTTAACTTCTGATTGAGTTAACTCTTCGTTTTGATGCATTTCACTAAAGAAACTTTGTACTTCATAAAACTTTCTTCTTTTAGTATTATCTTGATCTATTATTCCATAACAATATTGCTCTGCACCTTTTGTAGCACCTCTATATCTAAAATACATTAATGAACTACAACCATGCGCTACACCTTGATAACTCCACATCTTCGCTTGTTTTGGACGAGGAAGATAACCTATAACATCATGACCCTGTGCCCCCATTATAGCTTCAGTTATCCAGAAGTTTTGACCTTTTATACCTCTCATATAATCAAGTCCACAAGCTATTTCCCAAGCAGGAATTGGTTCTTTTTGACCACCCCATACTGGATAATTGTTATATGCAACAACGTCCATTAACTTCCCAACTTTAGAAAAATCATAACTCTTATCAAAATATCCACCTGAGAAATCATGAATTATAGTTGGTTCATCACCTAATATTTCTTTTAAAAGATCAACTTGGAATTTTGCATATTTTTCAATACTTCTACTTCTAAATCTTTCATGTTCCATACGAAGTGAAGGATTGTGAGTAGTTACAGTTGGCTTTGGAAGTGGTATTTCATCAAAACTATTATAAGTTTGTGACCAAAATATAGTTCCCCAAGTTTTATTTAATTTTTCAATATCATTTTTATATTCTTCTCTTAAATAACTTTCAAATTTTTCTTGACATAAATTACAATGACATAAATCACTTCCTTCATGTCCAAATTCATTATCTATTTGCCAAGAAACTATAGCCTCTTCATTTTTATAATGATTTGCAAGTGCAGTTATTATGTTCTTTGAATATCTATAGTAAACATCACTATTAAAGCAATATTGTCTTCTTCCACCGAATACTCTTTTGTTGTTAAATTCATCTTCACTTAAAACTTCTGGGTATTTCTTAGAAAGCCAAGCCGGAAGTGTTGCAGTTGGTGTTCCAAATATAACTTTTAGTCCTTTTTCTTTCGCTTTTTCAATTACTTGATCAAAATATGTAAAATCAAAATTTCCCTCAGTACTCTCCATTAAGTGCCAAGCAAATTCCCCTATTCTTATTACATTTGAGTTTAGCTCTAAAATATTTTCTAAATCCTTATCAATCATTTCAAAATCCCAATGTTCTGGGTAATAATCTACTCCTAAATACATAATATCCTCCAATATTTTATTTATTATTCATATCTTTACTAAGTATAATATCAGAAAATCGTTTTCAAATCAACTTTTTTAGTAAATTTTTTACTTGTTTTTATATTTTTTTTTACAAAAAAAACCTATAAAGAATTTTCTTTATAGGTTTTAACTTAATTAATTACCTTTTAATGATTGTAAAACTTTATTATGGAACTCTCCATTTAATTTATACTTTGTTTTATATAAAATAACCATTATTATTGCAAATATTATTGGAGCTCCTATCATTAAGAATCTAATTCCCATTATCGCACTCTCAGATTGAGGAACATCTGGGACATATCCAACAACAGATAATCCAACTCCGACTAACCAACCAGATACTGCTGATGCAGTTTTAACTAGTAAAGTTTGTACCGAGAAAACTATACTTTCGTTTCTAGTTCCAAGTTTAAATTCCCCGTAATCAACAACATCTGCAAGCATAACAGTTGTAGATGCTAAAAGTAATCCGCTCCCAAACTTTAATATAAACCCTGCTGAACCAACAAATAATGCATGAGTTGGAGCAACAATTCCTGCCACTAATAAAAGCGTAAATCCAATTACTGGAAGTATTCCACCTAATTTGAATACATTTTGTCTTCCAAGTTTAGTAACTAAAACTGGGAATAACATAAGTCCTCCTATTTCTGCAATCCCTGCAAATCCATTATAGAAAGAGAATAATGTCTCAACACCAACTGCATATTTGAAGTAGTAAAGAGCAACCCCTCCAGATATTTGCATTATTAAATTCATACATAAAACTATTAAAACAAATGCCATTAATTGATCATTTTCTTTTATTATATTTATTGTTTGCTTAAATGTAACTTTATCTTTTTTAGTATTTTCAGTTGGTATTTCAATCTTTTCTTTAGTGTTTAAAACTGTAATTACTATTGTCCCAATAAATATACAAGAAATTAAAACTGCTAAGTTTGCATATCCAACTACATCATCACCATTCCCTAGTTTGTTTATAATTTGAAGACCAAATGTACCAAGTATTAACCAAGCAGTACTTGCAAATATTCTAGGTATAACTGCAACCTTTTCCCTTTCTTCTTTATTTGAAGTAAGAGTTGGTAGCATTGACCAATAAGGAATATCCATTACAGTATAAGTCATTCCCCATAGTAAATACATTACTGAAAAATAAATATAAAGCGGTAAACCTTCAAGATCTGGTTTTCTAAATAATAAAATTATAACTATTGCATTTAAAATTGTCCCTACTAACATCCAAGGTCTAAATTTACCATACTTTGTTCTTGTATTATCAACTAACATTCCCATTGCAGGATCATTTACTGCATCCCAAATTCTAGCTACTAAGAATAAGTTTCCAACGAATGCTGGATTTAATTTTACAACATCCGTAAAATAAACCATTAAGTAATATGCTACTATAGCATAAGCAAAATCTTTACCAAGTGCACCTAAACCATAAGAATATTTTTCTCTGTTAGATAATTTTTGTTGCATCTTTATTCCCCCTCCCCTATAATACGTTTTCTATGTAATGAAATACGTTTTCTTCACTCTTTAAAATTATTATATATTAAAATCAAACGTTTGCCAATAGTTTTTTAGTAAATTTTATTATTTTTAATTCAAATAATGTTCGATTTTTTTCCTTATATTTTTAAGATTAAAGTAAAACTATGATTTTTACGATAGTTTTTTGGGTATATATTTTATATAAATTATCAAAAGGAGACTTTTATGACAAACTACGAAAAAATATTTAATAATATATTAGATGAATTATATAAAAAGATAATAATAGATAACAGTAATGATATAAATAATCTTTTAACAGATATTAAAAATAAAGACTTATTCCTTGGAAATAACTATGATGACTTTATAATAAATTTAATTCCAAAAGAAAAAGAAGGCTATGAATTTAGATGTAGCATATCAAAACTTAACAACTGTAACTACCCAATACTTTATACCAAAAGAACTTCTGCAAATAAATATTCAATACTTCTTTGGGAATCACATATGAATGACTTTTTAATTGATAAAATATATTCAGTATTTACTAAAGATAAATGTTATTTATATCTTGAAAATAATTTAGATGCTATTAAAGATATAATCTCTAATAAATCTAAAATCACTTTAAATCTTGATTTTAATAACTTACTTGAAGATATTAAAGAAAAAATTAAAAATAACCAAATAGATTTTCAAATTGCTTACGAATTAATTGATTTAGATAAACTAAGAGATTATTTAATAATAAATAATGTAAACTTAGATTCTTTTAATGAATTCGATAAAATAGAAGATGATTTTGCATTTTGTATAAAGAACTTTAGTATATTTAACAAGATAGAACTTGAAAACTTCATTAAAAATAATATCAATAAATTTATAAAATAAAAAAGAGTTATCAAATTGATAGCTCTTTTTTGAATTAAAAAAGATGCCCTAAGGCACCTTTTACTAAACATAAGTTATAATACCGTATGGATTATAATACAGTTACGTTTTCTGCTTGAGATCCTCTAGCACCTTCAACTATGTCGAAGCTTACTTTTTGACCTTCTTCTAAAGTCTTGAATCCGTCAGTTTGTATAGCTGAGAAATGTACGAATACGTCTTCTCCACCTTCTACAGATATGAATCCAAATCCTTTTTCGTTGTTAAACCATTTTACTGTTCCGTTATTCATTTTAAAAACTCCTATAAACCTATTGCTAGGTTTCTTTATTAAATTATTGTATCGCTACAAAACCTATTATAACACATATATTAATTAATGGATACAAAAATTACAATTTTATTTTTATTTTTTTTTAATTCCATTAATTTTCGTTGGTATTACTCACTTTAAAATATATAAAAAGTTTATATTTTTTTAATTTTAATCTAAAATTTTAATAATTGAGTCTAATTTTTTAGTTATTTCAAAAAATTCTTTGTCTAAATCAAGAGTCTTTAAATATATATTATTTTTCCCTAAACTATATATTTTTTGAGGTATTTTTTCCAAATTCGTTTTAGCATATAATAATATACCTGATACTTCTCCATTAACATTACATTCTTCATTTTTAACATAAGTAAATATTTGATATAAATTACTAGAATTAAATTTTTTCCTTTCATAATTTGATTTCATTATATTTTTATAAAACTTAGTATCAATTATTAATCTTTTATTATTAATTTTATTTAATATATAAACATCTGTAATCATATGTGGTAAAAATTCTATATTATTATTATCTTCATTCCATTTTATCTTCTTAGAACTAACATCATATGTATTTTTAGGCAAGTGTTTTTTATAATAACATAATATAAATTTTTCATATAATCTATATATACTCTGTTCATCTAAATAAGTCCTTACTCTTAGATTTCCATATTCTTCGCACATAATTAATCCATTTTTTATTAAGTAGCAAATATTAATTATATTATCATAATTTTTATATATCCGATTTCTTTTAATTTTAAAATCTAACTGATATATATTTTTATCATCAACATTATAAAAGTTTAATAATAATCTATTTATAACTTTCTTTTTATTATTTAGAATATTTTTATCTCTAACTATAATTTTAAGTGTAGTTTTAATTATTTGATTAAAATTATTATTTATTGAAAATTCATTGTATTCACATACAATTTTTTTATTAATAAAACTATTTTCTTTTATAGACTTAGAAATATTAATTCTTCCACTTACTCCACTTAATAATTCTGTTTTGTTTAAATATTCACCACATAATCCATTTTTTATTTGTTTTGAAACTAATTTAATAAGTATTTCTGATAATAAATCTAAACTATTTTCAAATTCCTCAATTTTAAGGTTAGAAAATCCAAGTTGTTTTAAATCTAAATATGCATAAGACAACATATAATATATATTTTGTATTCTTATACCATTTTCAGTTATCATAAAATAGCCTCTTTTAATCTTTCACTCCATTCATACACTTTTTCCATTTCATCGAACCAATACTCCTCAAGAATTGGTATTATTTCATAATTTAAAACATCATTTAACCAATTTTCATCAATATTATTAACATCATAAACAAAATAACTATGACCTATCTTAAAATTTTTACCCAAATTCAAATCTTCTTCTATTTCAATATTTAATTTTACAATCTCATTAATTAACTTATCAAACTTATCCTTATTAACCTTTTTCATATAGTTAATAAACGATTCTTTTTCAAATGCAGGATTAATATTAAAAAATGCAAATCTACGTCTTAATGCATAATCAATAATTGATAAACTTCTATCTGCAGTATTCATCATACCTATTATATGTACATTTTTCGGTATATAAAATTCCTCATCAGAATAGATTAACTTCATTTTATATTCTTCACTTCTTTTGTCTGATTCAATTAACATAAATAGTTCACCAAAAATTTTACTTAAATTACCTCTATTTATTTCATCAATTATAAAAAAGTAATTTTCATCTTTATTATTTATAGCTTCCATACAAAATTCATAAAACACTCCATTTTTAATTTCAAAAGCATCTTTTGAAGGCCTATATCCCATTATAAAATCTTCGTATGAATAACTTTGATGAAATTGTACACTTTTAACTTTTTCAATGTCTTTTTTTCCTAAAATTGAATAGGCTAATCTTTTTGCCAAATAAGTTTTACCAACTCCAGGTGATCCACTAAGTATTATATTCTTTTTTCTAAGTAAAATATTTTTTAAAGTATCATGCTCTCGTTTATCCATATATACTTCTTTTAAAAAATCTTTATCGCTATACTTTGAAACTATAAATTCTAAAGAATTATTTATTAAAGATCTATTCCCATACATTTTATTCCAATGTAGGTGATTTAAAAATTTATCATAATCTTGTAATTTAAATTTAAATGTAAAATCTAATAGATTTTTAAAGAAATAATTTCTAATACTTTGATTATCTTTAGTATTATCTTCCACTTTCCATACGCCTAACTGACTAGTAAAGAAATACCAATCTCTGTCCTCATCAAAATCTTCCCATAATACGTCTAAATTCCCATCAAGATGATTCTTAATAACAGTACCTACAGCTTTAATTCTCATTGTAGATACCAATTCTTCATTAGAATCAAATAAAACTTTCGTTTTTTTATTAAATGTTGATTTTAAAGCAATCTTATCACCAACTAAAATTTCATTCACTAACTCATTTTGTTTACTATATCCATTTTCCCATCTACCTTCTTTTATGAAAGTATCAAACATATCTCTCTTGTTAACTTTAGTTCCAAGAAAATATGCATAAGAAATTTCTAAATCTTTATTCATTTCTCTTTTTTCAATAAAATTATAATATTTATTAAATTTAGCATCTGAAATATCGTATTTTAGTTCATCTAAATCACATTTAATATTAAAATCTTTATCAATAAAGTTATTCTTTATAAAATACTCTTTAGCATAACTTATATTATCTATCTCACTATCTATAAGATACTTTCTTAATTTAGAATCTGTAATTTCTTCATTAGAATTTTTTATTATATTTGATATTGGATATATCCATTTCTTAATTTCATCATAATCTAAATTATTTCTTCCTACTATATTACTTTCTATTTTATATTTTAATTCACTAATATTAAAATCTAATTTATCACATAATTTATTACACATAATCAAATATTCTTTAACATCAATATCCATACTACAATTTTCTTCTATCTCAAATAACTCGTTTAAATAAATAACAACTTCTATACTCTCATTATCTAAAATTATAAATTTATTAGGGCTAATACAAGAAATATACTTAGTAAGTATTCCTAAGTTTTTAGATAAATCATTAAAATATTTAAATAATCTATTGCTTATTTCATCAAAATTTAAATAATCTAAATAATAAGAATCCTTATACTCTAAATAAATGAATACTTCTTTAAAAAATTCCCAAGTATCTACATCTAAAATTTCATCTTTATTAAATAAAGGTATACCAACAAAAGAACGTGGAATAATCGACTTTATATTAAATTTTTTCGAAATTAAACTACATAAAATAAATCTTTGCTTATCATTTTTTTGATTACTAATTATATTAAATATTAAAAACGGATCTATTTGTTTCATATTTCTAAAATTATACTCGTCGTAAAAATTTGTCTTATTTATTTCATCACTAAGCATAATAATCTCTTTAATATCATATAAAAATTGCTCTCTATAATTCTCTTTGTTAACTATAAAATTACAATCTTGAATATAACTTGCTAATTCTTCGTAAAACTCTACCCATTTAAATTTATACATTATAGACCTCACCTAATTATTAACAATAATTTTAACATATTTTAATGAAATTTTTGGATAAATTAAGTATAAAAAAATATTTTTTTGATTATAATCCAAATAGTTTTGCAAAATTATATTAAAATTTAAAGGAGTATTTTTATGAAAATCAATAAAACATTATTAGGATTTATAGCTATAGCAGTAATAATAATTTCAATCTTTGGGTCAAACGAAGATATTGTTGAAACTAATAGAATAAATGAACTTCAATCAGATTATATGCCCACTTTAGAAGAAGATAATTATTCAAAAGAAACTATTAAAGAACTAGTTTTAGTTGAAGATAATTTAGTAAAAATCGTTGCAACAGAAAAGGTTAAAGATTTATTTGGGAGTGGAATTGAAATTATAGCAGAAAACAAAACAGATAAAAATATAATAGTACAAACTAGAAATACTTCAGTTAATGGGGTTATGTCTGATGCGCTTTTAAGTATCGATATAACACCTGGTAAAAAAGGAGTTAGTACTATGACTTTTATGGATATTACAGAGCTTAAAAACTTAATTAATATAAAAGGTAACTTAGCAGTTATTAGTGATGATTTTTTAACGACTTATGGCGAATATACATTTAACATAAAATAATTTTAAATAATTAATATATTCATATTTTTTAATTTAATAACTATTTTCGGTACGAAATACACTCTAATTTAATACTATAAATATATAAAATTTATTTATGGGTGGGATTTTATGAAAGAGATTGTAGCAGTTAATAGCTTATGTAAAACATTTTATACTAAAGATTCTGAAATAGAAGTTATAAAAGATATGAGTTTTTCCCTTAAAAAAGGACAAATAATAACACTTCTTGGTCCTTCGGGTTGTGGTAAATCAACTATTTTAAACATATTAACTAGTCTTTTAGATCAAACTTCAGGAAATCTTAAAATTGATGGTAAAATTGGTTATATGTTTCAAAAAGATCATCTTCTTGAATGGAGAACTATAATTGAAAACATTACTATAGGTCTTGAAGTTCAAAAGAAAAATACTAAAGAAAATATTTTAAGAATAGAAGAACTATTAAAAAAATATGGACTATATGAATTTAAGGATATGTATCCAAAAGAGTTGTCAGGGGGAATGAGGCAACGTGTTGCACTTATCCGTACACTTTCAGTAAATCCAGATATTTTACTTCTTGATGAGCCATTTTCTGCACTCGATTATCAAACAAGAATTTTGGTTAGTGACGATGTTTATAAGATAATAAAAAACGAAAATAAATCTGCAATCTTGGTTACACATGATATATCTGAAGCTATCTCTATGAGTGATGTTGTAATTGTTATAACAAAAAGGCCGGCAACTGTTAAAAGTGTTCATAAAATAGATTTAGGTATGTCACCTCTTGAATGTAGAAAAAATCCATTATTTAATAATTATTTTGACGTATTATGGAAGGAGCTTGATAGCAATGAAAAGTGATGGATATATTAATTATTTAAAAAATATAAAAAGAGAAAAAAGAAGTATATTATTTTCTCAAATTTTTCTATTTTTATCTATTTTGTTTATTTGGGAAATATTCTCAACATATGGTTTAATAGATACATTCTTATTTAGTAAACCAAGTGATATTTTCAAACTTTTTTTTGATTACCTTCAAAATGGAGAACTCCTAAAACATATTTATGTTTCTGTTTATGAAACTGTTGTTGGTCTTTTTGTTGGTACTTTCCTTGGAATAATCATTGCGATTTTTCTTTGGTATTTTGATAAAGCATCAAAAATACTAGATCCATTCTTAGTAGTTTTAAATGCCCTTCCAAAAACTGCACTAGCACCAATTATAATTGTTTGGGCAGGAGCCGGAGTAAGTGGTATTATTGTTATTGCAATAACGATTTCACTAGTTATGACAATATTATCATCTTATAATTATTTTATTAATGTTGATAGTGATAAAATTAAAATGTTGAAGAGTTTTAATGCCTCAAAACTTCAAATATTATTTAAACTAATACTTCCCTCAAATATTAAAAACTTAATAAATCTTACTAAGATTAATATTGGTATGGCTTGGGTTGGAGTTATTGTTGGTGAATTTTTAGTTTCAAGGTATGGAATTGGATATTTAATAGTTTATGGTGGTCAAGTTTTCAAATTAGATTTGGTTATGATGGGAGTATTTGTTCTT
Source organism: Peptostreptococcaceae bacterium (assembly GCA_044426235.1). Taxonomy (GTDB): domain Bacteria; phylum Bacillota; class Clostridia; order Peptostreptococcales; family Peptostreptococcaceae; genus JAGHEK01. The sequence continues at coordinate 37,997 of JAWXUS010000013.1, forward strand.
GCATTTTGTGCTTGGATAATGTATTTTATATTAAACTTTATTGAAAACTTATACAATAAAAAAAGGTAAGAGGATAATTCCTCTTACTCAAATATTATGTCTTTTTGTTCAATTTTAAGATTATCATATGCAAAAATTAATTGAGTGAAAAGAACTAATTTAGACTTTATAACTGGGAACACATCTAATAATTCTTCATTTATTCTAATTTTCACAGAATTTAATTCTTCATCTGGTTTTAATATAACGTATCTTTGAACGAATAAATTAAAGTATCCAAATGCACTTAAATTATTAAAATCAAAGAATTTAGAAACTTCACGTCCAACATCATTTGCTGGAATTCTTAATGAAGTATCATTTTCTATAAAATCAACAAAACTTATAACTTCTCTCATAAAATCATCAACATTAAATAATAATTCTGGATTTAACCATATATTTTCATTGTTAAATTCCATTCCTGCAATTTCAACCTTATCATCATTTCGAACAACTTCATCTTTTTTGAAATAAACTACTTCATTCACAAATAGATCAATAAGCCTAGTAACATTCACCTTATTTTTTATAAACATATTTCTTGGATTGCTTGATTTATTAACAATTTCTATGACATATCTAATATCTTTAAATCTTTTAACATACTTATTATCGTCTTCATCATAAGAAACATTTTTCACATCAAAATCTCCATCAACTAAATCTACATAAGTTCCAACAGCCTCAGTTACAGCTAAATAAGTTGTATTAGTTGGCATAAATATACTTTTTTGCATTGAAGAAACTATATTTGTATAAGTTTCTATATGTTCTTTAAGATCCATGCCTTCACAATAACTTTCAAAGAATTCTTTTAATGTATATAAATAAATTCCTTTTATAGTATTTATATTAAGTCCTGAATCAATTATTATCTTTTGATAATCTTCAAATACAACTATACTACTTATATCATTAAAACATTCTATTAAAAGTGAATTTAAATTTGGATTTTCCACCTTTAATTTTAATGAAATGTATTTTTCTAAATAATTATTAATATTAACTTTAACAATTCCCTTATCTTCAAATAAACTTTCTTTTAATTCATTAAGTTCTAGTGGTTGTATTTTAGTTACAACATTTTGTTTTTCATAAATAGTTTTCCAAATAGGATTTTTAAGCATACTAAAGTCATAACCTATTGAAGTTGCATAAACATAATAAGTCTCTTTATCTTTAACAAATGTTTGAATATTACAACCATCAACTAAGCTTTTTATCAAGATACTCATTTTTTGAAGTGATAATTTAGCAATTTCTGAATCATCTTTTAATTCATCCATAGTAATTGGTTCTTTAGCTTTTGATAATAATTCAAGTACACGAACTTTATTTATATAGCCCTCTCGTGCAAGCTCTGTTTTATGATCATTCTTAATTTTAATTATTTCATTTTCTTTATCAATACTATTATCTCTAATACTTTTCATTCTTTTAAGAATATCTATTTTGTGCTGAACAACACTTTCTTTAACTTTTTTATTTGGATCAAGCATTGCCTCATTTAATTCATTATTTTCCTTAGTTACTAAATCCTTAAATTCAGTGTCTGTCATTTTAGTAAATACAATAAATTCTTTTTCTTCTTCCGTCTCTTGAACATTCTCAATAACTTCTTCTTTAAATTCTGAAGTTTCTTCTTTAAATTTAGATTCAATTCTATCTTCATTTTTATTATCTAAATCTAAATCATTTCTTAAAAGTTCTAAAGCAAACTCTTGTTCTAATTCAAGAGCCTTTCTAATTTCTTCGCTCATCTCATCACTTTGTTCACTTTTTTGAGCATTATTATTTTTATTTTTCGCTGAATTTCTTATTAATAATGCTGTTAAAAGCCCACAAATAATTATTAAAATAATTATTAAAAATAAATACATACTCATTTCACCTCTTTATCATATTTTTTTAAAAAAAGGGAAAGAAAATAAAACTTTCTCCCCCTTACTCTATTATATATTATTTTTAATACAGAATACAATACCTATAAAATTTTTTTAGTACTATTCTAATGCAGAACCAATATTATTATTTTTATTTAATAAATGATTAGTATCATTTAATTTAATAACTACTGGTCCATAATTCTTAAATTCAACAATATTTATAGCAGTATTATCTTGCTTTATTCTATAAATATTTTCAACACCTGAACCAAGTAAGGTAAGTAACATAACTCTTACAGTTATTGAATGACTTACTATTAGTATATTCTTATTTTGATATTTTTTATTTATTTCATCAAAAAACTCTTCTACTCTATCCTTTATTATATGCAGATTTTCTCCACTTTCTATTTGTGCTTCACTCGGATAATTTCTCCAAGTATTATAAGTTTTTTCATATTCTTTTTTTATCTCACTAATTAACTTTCCTTCCCATTTACCAAAATTCATTTCTCTAAGTCTAGTATCTATTATTATTTCTTTATTTATTTCATTTGAAATTATTTTTGCAGTTTCTTCTGCCCTTTTTAAATCACTGCTAAATATTAAATCTATATCCCTAAGTTCACAACTAACACTTTTTGCTTGTGCTATTCCCTCTTTTGTTAATTCTGAATTTCCGTGTCCTTGAGTTTTACCAAGCACATTCCAGTCTGTTTGACCGTGCCTTATTATGTAGAATTTGTTCATATATTTTACTCCTATCATTAGTCTACTTATATAATAATAAAAGTCTCCTAAAAATAGAAGACTTTTATTATTATTTATTATTTTTTATTTCTAATGTTTTTTGTCTATAATATCTTGAAAGAGGAGTTTCATTTTCAACTATCTCTTCAACTTCTTCCTTTTTTTCTTCAATATCAATAATTTTATAGGTAGTTTTTTCATCTATCTTACTACTACTTAATATATAGCTACATTCTGGATAGAACAAAACATTATAAAATACTGATTTCGTATCAGCAATATCTATATCTCTATTTATAACTTCAACATACTTTTTATGTACTATAAGTATTGATTTTGGTGTCTTTTCTCTAACAAAACTCTTTATTTGACTAAGTGTCCAACTAGTTTTTTCTACAGTATCAAAACACTTGAAATCTAACTCTATATCACTTTTTTCAAATTTTACTATAGTTAAATCTAGTTTACTTTTCCCATCAATATAACCACTAGTATTTTTAAACCAAGTTCCAATATCACATAAATCACCTTTATAGTATATACTATCTTCGTATTTTAAAGGTATAAATTGGTCTTTTGAAAGCTTATAAAAATAAACTTCTTTATCTATAAAACATACGTATTTTAGTACCATTATATCCCCCTAAATAATTTTTATTTCATATTATTAATGAAGTTCAACCTTAATTATATCACTTAATTTGTCGTATTCACCATTCATACATCTTAGTACTGCATATTCAATAGCACTTGGCTCACAAGCTCTAATATAGATCATAATATCTTCATCATCAAATGTTTCTGATAACTTACAACTTATCTTAGTAGTTTCAGATATATCAAGCTTTTTAGTGCTTGCCTCTGGTAGAGTTGTATAGTAGAATTCAAAGTAATTTTCAGATGCATCTATTAACTCTTCCCACTCACCATAAGTACTATCTGGAGATAAGATTGGTTTTAAGCATTTCTTTTTACTTTCTCCAACATAATATCTAAACTTCGTTTCATTAGTTTCAGTATTATTACTATTTACTACCTTGATCTTTCCACCTTGACGTCCTTCAACAAGACCAAATGCCACTCCTGTTTTTCCAGTTGGCCTTTTCTTATCATTTCTGTTAAATTTAAGCCCTAATTCTTCCATTTTTTGATATCCTTCTTCAGTTCCAAGAGGAGGGAATATGTTGAATATATCACTTAAATCTATTTCTTCATTAAAATCATTCATAGTTTTTCTAATATTATTAAGTTCCATCTTAATGTATTCATCAAATAATTCTTTTACAAAAACTGATTTTGCAGAGTTTCCTGCTAAGAATATATTTATGCTATTAGTAGCTATTCCTTGTTGATCTTCAAATGCCATTCTAATACTTTCAAAGAAGTTTCTAACACCCTTTTCAATTCTGCTTTTTATAGTTTCAAGTATACTATCAAGATCTATTCTTAAACTTGGATTAACTAAAACATCTCCATTACTCTTATATAAATTAACGCTTATTGTTCCGTTTTCATAATTTTTTTCGTAATCATTATGATTTTCCCATATTGGTCTTAATGATTCCATAACTTTGTGCATATTAAGTTTAGCCTCTTGAGATGTAGATATCATACCCTCACTTCCAACAAATTTCTTACACTCTGCAGGAAGAACGAATTGTACTTTTTCTTTTCTTAAACTAAAATCAGTATCTTCCCCACTATCTTCAAGATCTAAATTATATCTAAATACTTCATAAGCTAAAAGCTCTAATATATTTTCTCCACCTAGATATCTATCTCCACCTGCTCCAAAGTGTTCTATTGCATAATCAAATCTTTTTTCACCCTTTTGATTAGCTTCTCTATAAATTCCAAAGTCAAAATCTGTAGTTCCTCCACCAAAATCGAATACTCCGTAAAATACTTTTTCATCATCTTCAGGATCAAACCCATATTCACTAAGTGCGGAAACTGCATATGCAGCAGGTTCACTTGCACCAATTAATACTTCAAATATATCCATATATTTATCATCTTCTAATATTTCAACTGGAAGTGATTTTTTAAGTCCCCTTTCAAAGCAAGCAATTATTTGTTCTCTTATTTCTTTTTCATAAGTTACAGGAAATGATAATATATAATTTAAATATATCCCATTGTGCATATTATTAATATAAAGACCTAAATAGTATGCATATATTTCTACTGGATTTAATGCACCTTCTCCAACTTCTAAAAATGTTGGTAGATCAAATATTTTATTATTTCTATCTTTTAATCTTATTCTAGATTCTTTATTTCCACACCATCTTTTTAAATCTATAAAATATGAATAATAATCATTTCCACTTTCACTATTTATTAAATTAATGAATGCAGTATGCGATATAGTTAAGTCATTCCACTCAGTTTTTGGTCTTCCATTAACTTTATTATACTCAGCCATAAACTTATCAATATTTATAAATTCCATTGCAGTTGGATTTTCGTAGTGCTTTGCATCACTTTTCTCAGATAATTTACCTGTACCAACCTTCATAGGCATAATATCTGTACTACTTTCTTGATAAACAACAACAGTACTTTTTGTTCCAAAATCTATTCCAACTACTCCACCATTTCTAACATCCTCTGAAGGATTTCTATATATAAATTCATTAGCTCCTTCTTGTTCAAGTAATTCTCCTTTTAACTCCCAATGTCCACGATTTGGATCTTTAAGAATTTGAGAATCATAACTCTCAATATCTACTCTTACTTTATCACAATTAAGTAATATTCTTTCTAAATTAACCGTACTTGTATTTCACCCTATTGTATTTTTATCTCCTAAATATTTTTTATTTAGAGATTTATCTATATTAAACTTTTCTACAATCTCTTTTTTTGATAATTCTAGAAAGTGTTCAACCTTTATTTGTTGCGCAAAATACCTTATATCATAAATATCAATATCATTAAAAATAGCTATGTTAATGTATTTTTCTATAGCTTTATTTCTTAACTTAGAATTATAACTCCAGGAATTATGCATAGTTTATCATCCTTTTTTATAAAAATTAATACTTTTTATCTTAGTTAGAAGTATGCATTTCTATATTTTTATTTAAGTGAAAGTGTCTTTATCTCAACTAAGCTATCATTTAAATTATCTTCTCTAAACACTCCATACTCCATTTGACTTGGAGTTATTGCCCTAACATAAACAAATATATCCTCATCTTCAAAAGTTTCATCAAGTGTAATTTTAAGTCTTGTAGTTTCACTAATATCTAATTTTCCAGTACTAGCTTTAGGTGAAGTAGTATAATGAATTTCAACATCTGATTCATATGCATCAATAAGTTCAACCCACTCTCCATAAGATGATTCTGGAGATAAAATTGGTTTTAACATTTTCTTTTTCTTCATACCAACATAATAATTAAACTTAGATTCATCACCTTTATCATTATCATTTATTACTTTTATACTTCCACCATTTCTACTTTCAATAAGTCCAAATGCAACCCCAGTTTTTCCTGTTGGTCTTTTAAGATTTTCTCTAACAACTTCAAGTCCCAATTCCTCTTGCTTTTCATATGCTTTATCAGTTCCAAGAGGTGGGAATATATTAAACATATTCTCAATTGTAGTTGCAACTTCTTCATTTGCACTTATCATATTTGATTCTTTTTCCATATATTTATTAAATATCTTTTCTACATAAACAGATTTACTCGAATTACCTGCAAGGAAAATATTTATAGAATCACAATCAATTGCTCGTTTATCACTAAAACTTAATCTTAATGATTCAAAGAAATTCTCTATACCATTTTCTATTCTTTTTTCTAGTATATTTTCTAGTTTTTCTGCATCTACTTTAAGTTCAAATCCAGTAATCATTTCTCCATTACTCTTAAATAAACTAGTATTTATGCAACCTTTTTCACCAATTGACTCATATCCTTCACGTTTTTCCCAAATAGGTCTTAGCTCATCCATAACTTTATGTGTGTTAAGTCTAGCTTCTTGTGAATTATCTATTAAAAACTCTTGTCCGGAGAATTTTTCTCCTTCTTTGTGCATTCTAAATTTAATATTGTTATTAAGAAGTTCTTCAATATTATCTTTAAAAACTTCATAGGCTATTAAATGAAGTATATTTTCTCCTCCAAGATACTTATCTCCTCCTGCACCAAAATGCTCAATAGCATAATCATAACGACGTTCTCCCTTTTGATTTGCCTCTCTAAATAGTCCAAAATCAAAGTCTGTAGTTCCTCCACCGAAATCAAATACTCCATAAAATATTTTTTCATCATCTTCTGGATCAAATCCATACTCATTAAGTGCAGAAATAGCATATGCTGAAGGTTCCGTAGCTCCAACTAATACTTTTAGCTTTGAAATACTTTTTTCATCTTCTAATATTTCTATTGGTAACGATTTTTTTATTCCTTTATAGAAACTCTCTATTATCTTTTCTCTAACCTCTTTTTCATAAGTTACAGGGAATGATAATAGGTATTCAAGGAATATTCCATTTCTCATATTATTTATATGAAGACCTAAATAATATGCATATATCTCTATTGGATTAAAATCTGATTCATCTAAATCAAGGAAATTTTTAAGCTCATAAATATTGTCTTGTTTATCTTTTATGTTTATACTGCTACTTTTATCAACACACCACTGTTTTAGTTCATTAAAGAATGAATAAAAATCACTACTGCTTGATCCTTCAAGAAGTGCAGAACTTGCAGTATGTGAAATTGTTAAGTCGTCCCATTTAGTCTTTGGACGTCCTTCACTTTCATTATAATCTTTTAAGAAACTTTCTAAGTTTATAAATTCTAAAATTGTTGGATTTTCATAAGATTT
>JAWXUS010000052.1:0-7183 GCA_044426235.1 Peptostreptococcaceae bacterium
CAAATAATCTAAAGCATAAAGATAGAAATCTAATTAAAAGCACAGAGCAAAGATTAAATGATAAATATAAGAGCCTTAATAAAGGCAAAGAACAAAGATTAAAGCATAAAGATAAAAGCCTAATTAAAAGCAAAGAACAAAGATTAAATGATAAATATAGAGCTATTAGTAAAAACATAGAAGGTTACACCATAAAGATGATAATTTAATAAATAATTAGAATTATTGACATTCTTCTCTAATTTTAGTTATGGACTTTTCGGCTTATTTTAGTAAAACAATAAATTTCAAGTAATAAAAAAAGACCTCGTTAAAGGTCTTTTAAAAAATAATAGATTGACTTATGTAATTTTTAAAAAATAAAAAAACAAAGAAAACAAAGAAAATAATAAAAAATCGAATAAATATTATTCTCTTGTAAAAAAAAAGAAACAAAGACCTCTCTTTGATTCTTTCAATTAAAATAATTATTGACAAAGGGGAATATATTGTCATTAATGAAATTAATTCAATTCATCTATATGTAAAAGGTATTTTGAGGAATACAATACATACAAACAATTTATCAACTTCTTTATTATATAACGATTTTCTACAAAATGCAACAAATATTTATTTTTTTTATAAAAAAAATAAAATGAAATTTTCCTTTTCTACAAAAATAAGCATCAAATACTCTTAATTAGTATTTTTAACAAAGCTCTTATTCGGCCTTTAGTTATAACAAGACTGCTATTTTTGTAATATAAGATATATATATTTTGTAATATAAGATATATATACATATATTAGAAAGGAGTTGAGCGATATGTCAACTGAACAAGGATATGCTTCGTATAAACTTGATATAGATAAGGTATCTGAAAATAAAAACAAAAAGAAACGTTATATACTTGATTATGATAGAGCATTTCAAACAATAGTTGAAAGTGAAGAATTTAAAATAGAAGAGGCAAAGCAAATAGAGGAAAGGCTTGATGACAAAGAGAAATCTAAAAAAGTTATAAAAAATAAGCCATACTTTAGAAAGAAAATAAAAGAGTATGAATCTAAAATTCATACAATAGCAATGAATGAGCATTTAACTGTAAAAGGTTATGATAAAAATGACCTTAGTTTATTTGTAAAAGACGTTGTTAATGATATGATGGGGTTTTCAGTACTTAGACCTTTAATGGAAGATGAAAAAGTCTCTGATATATTCTGCTTAAAATGGAATAAGATTTATTATGAAAAAGGTGGTAAAAACATACTATTTAACCACACTTTCAAAAATGAAAAACACTATAAGGACTTTATAGAGAGAATGCTTAGAGAAGCTGGAAAAAGTATGCTTGATTATGGGGAAAATAAGGTTATTGACTTTGACTTATATGAAGATAGATATAATGCAATATCAACTGCAGTTGCACCAAATGATTTTGCACTTACTATTAGAAAGCATAGTGAAGACCATATAAAACTTAAACAAATAGTAGAATGGGGCTGTGTTAGTCAAAATATAGCTGATTTAATGGGTATGCTTATAATTGGGGAGTCAAATGTCATAATAAGTGGAGTTACAGGAAGTGGTAAAACAACTACGATGAGAGCTTTGCTTGATGAATATGTTACAAGAGCAAATAAACGTATGTTAGTTTGTGAGGATACACGAGAGCTATTCCCAGAAAATGACCACACACTGGAACTTGTAACAAGTAAAGGTGTTGACCCAAAAAGTGATATCTCTCTTAGAGAGCTTATAATACTGGCACTTAGACAAAAGCCAAAATATATTGTTGTTGGAGAGGTTCGTGGACCTGAAGCTGAGAGTGCTGTTGAAGGTATGGCTACTGGTCACTCTACTATATTCTCTATGCACTCTGGTACTCCAATAGATGCAGTTAATAGACTTGTAACAAAATATATTCAGCAATTACCAACTCTTGGTGTTGAGGTTGTTGAAAGAATAATAGGGTCTGCGCTTGATTATATAATAATTCAAGATGACGTTCCAGGAATTGGTCGTAGAATAACATCTTTAACTGAAGTAACTTATAGTTATGAAACTCAAAGAGTTGCTCTTAGAACTATAATTAAATATGACTTTAGAAAAAAAGACTGGGTGTTTATGAATAAGCTAAGTGAGGAAAAAGCAGAAAAAATGCTTAGAAAAGGAATTACGCTTGAGCAATTAACTCCAATCACTGAAGGTTGGATGGAAAGAGAAATTGAAGAAAGAAAAAAGGCTCAAGAAAGGGCTAAGAAAGGGTGATTCTTTGAGTGAGTTAAGTATAGAAGATTTCTATAAGAACTTAGAAGTTGCACTTGAAGCACAGCTTAAGAATAACTATACGGCAAAGAGCAATCAATATATGAAAATATATGATGATATGAGTAAATTTACTCAAAAAAAATATATAGACACAGATAATTACGTAGATACAGACTATGAAATAATTGAAAGGATTAATTTAGACTTGATAAATAAAAAAAATAAAAAAAATAAAACTTATATATTAGATGAGGTATCTGATATAGAGAAATCAATAAATGATATATATGAAAATATTGAAGATGAAGTGCTAAAAGACAAAATGTTTGATGAGGAGGACACTCCTTATAATGAGTCTTTTTGTTTTGAAGAATATAAATTTAAGGACTATGACAGAACTCTTTACTCTGAGGAATATGAGGTTGATATATTCCATGTAACTGATGATGTTCATTATAATGTAGATTATGGTTTTTATGAAAATTTAGCTAATGTCTATAAATTTTATGATTTTGAGTTAGATGAAATAAACTTAATGCCATTTGATGATGATATAATGGTAGATGATTTTGAGATTTTATCAGAAAAACATGATTCAGAGGATAAAACTGTACCTTTAAATGATTCTTTTGACCCTTCTACAATAGTTCGTAAATTCCACTTTGATTTAGATAATCTATTAGAAGACAAGGAGGTTATATACTATACTGAAGAACGTTTTGCGTTGAGTAATATGAGGTTATTTTATATTCACGAAGAATCTCTTTATATTAAAAACTTAGAGGATATAATTATATCAAACTTAACTTCATTTGGAGCCCCTTTTTCGTTTTATATAGTTGATATTAACAACTTCTCTACGAAGCAAAATGTTTATGAGAGATATATTGAACATAACCATGTTCATTGCTCGCCTTACACAAAAGAGCTTTTTATCTCGCTTAGTAAAATATCTAAGATTCAAGAGAAAAATCAATTAGCTATTAAAAGAAGTAATAACTTAATGGCTATGCTTGTAGATAAATGTAGTATTACAAATGCTAATGACTTGAAAGAAATAAATGAATATGTATCTTCTGAGCAATCTAAGAACTTAACTAAGTACAGTAAGAAAAATTATTCTTCTTTACTTAATAAGGTATTTAATAATTAATTTTTATCATATAAAATAATTGATTTTAATAAATATCTTTGATATAATAATTTTATTGCAAATTATGAGCATAAGAAATTTCATTTTGCGAAAAAACGTTGTTGTTTCTTAGAAGCTAAGACATTTCATTACTCTTGTGAAATGAAAAACTTTAGTTATCTAAGTGTTTACTCTTCATCAAATAAACCGATAGTGTATATTTATTACTATATATTCTAATCTTCGCTTGATTAGTTATATTAAGGAGGGGCTTCTGACCCCCTTCTTTTTTTTATAAAAAAACACATTAAAGAATATTTAATTAAACGACTTTAATGTGTTTTTTTGCTGTAAATGTAAATCAACTTATAAGCCTAAGTTCATTTATTAAATTAGACATTTTCTTTGAAATATCCTTATTGTCTATTGAATAGTTAAACATATCTATATCTCCAACTAATATACACTTGTCTCTTGCTCTTGTGATTGCAGTATATATCATATTTTTGTTAGCCATAGATTTTAACGTTTTGTGAAGTGGTATTAATACACACTTAAATTCACTCCCTTGGCTTTTGTGAGTTGTCATTGCATATGCTAAATCAAGTAATTTAAAGTCATCTTCTTGATATAAAACCTCTTTATTCCCAAAGTTAACAAGTATAGTTGAAACCATTACACCTTCATCGTTAAATGTTTCAGAAATATCCTCAATAACTCCAACATTTCCATTAAAAACATTCAAATCATAATCATTTTTATTATTAATCACTTTATCGTTTAACTTGAATTTCTTAAACTCATCTATAACAATTTCTTTTTTACTACTATTAAATTCATCTTGTATTAAGGCATTGATTTCATTTACACCAACCAATCCTTCTTTCATTGGAGATAATATAACAATATCATTTAATGAATAATTATACACATCAATTAATTTTGTTACAGATTTTTTTATAGATTTCAATATATCAGTCTCCTCTATTTTTTTTATAAAGAAAAAGTCTCCATCTTTTTCATTTGACACATCTACTCCATTTTTCGTTGTAAGCCCATTAGATATTGCATGAGCATTTTTAGTTATGATAGAGTTCATAGCTTGCCTAAACACTTTAGTTAATTTAGTAGAAGGTATTATATTAGAGCTTATTAAATCATCAAACACATATCCAAGACCTATTGGAGGTAACTGGTCAACATCTCCAACTAATATAACACGAGTTTCATCAGAAACGCAGGCAAGTAATTTGTCGAATAAGTTAAAGTCAATCATAGAACTTTCATCAACTATAACAAAGTCCTCTGTTATTTCTTCAAGTGAATTTTTAGCTCCTTGATTTGTTGAAAATGGCATCAATTTAATTCCTCTATGAATTGTTGAAGCATCAAGTTTTATAAGTTCGGTCATTCTATCACTTGCTTTTCCAGTTGGAGCTAATAATTTTATAGTAGCCATTGGATTAATTTCAAATATAGACTCTACTATAACACTTGTAGTTTGAGTTTTCCCAGTTCCAGGTCCACCAGTTAAAACACTTATATTGTTAGTTAAAGAGTTTATAACTGCTTGTTTTTGAAGTGTATCAAGTTCAAAGTTTCTATCTTCATATTTTTTAATAGCACCTTCTATTGAACTTTTCCTTGCAAAAGGAACTTTATCTGAACCCATAACTCTTTTCATATTCTTTATTATTGATTTTTCTAAATTAAAAAGCATTGGAAGGTAAACATATTTAATTCCATTAAAGGCTTTTTGATTAACAAAAGCATCTTCTCCTAACGATTTAATTGCAGAAAAGAAACTTGCCTTACTAATTTCAAGAGTTGATATAGCATTGTCCATTAAAGAATTGTATTCCATACATACGTTTCCGTTAATCTTTGAGTCTTTCTTTAACACATCAACTATAAATGCTTTTATTCTATTTATATCAAATTTATCTATTCCTATTTTTTTACCTACGATTTCCATATGCTCAAATTCTATTCCATCATCTAAGCATAGTAAATACGGATTACTTTTTAATATACTTAAAGACGAATTTTGATTTAGAGCGAAGACATCATTAGTCACTTTACTTGGAAGTCCCATGGATTGAATAAATATAGATAAATTGTGAAACTCTTTCTCTTTAGATAATGTCTCGATAATTAAATCAGTCTTCTTTTCCTTAAATCCATTTTGCATAAGTATTTCTTTTGAGTCTTTAATTTTATTTATTATATCAAGACCTACAATGTCAACAAGTAGCTTTGATTTTTGAACACTAAGACCCTTAACTCTTTTGTGTATGAAATTAGCTATACTCTTTTTATTATCAGGCATAATTCTTTTTTCCTCACCTATTTTTTGAATATAATAGCCAAAATTATCAAGTTTATAAAGACCACTTATTTCAAACTCATCACCTTCAAATAATACTTGAAAATCACCTTTTATATTAATCTTCTTGCTTATTCTATCTTTAAAATCATGATTATTTAAGGTTGCTTTTATTATTGAATAAGCTCCTTCTCTAAAAGTTATCTTATTTACTGTGAATGTGCATTCTATTTTCTTGCTTTCTAATCTCATAATAACTATCCTCCATAAGTTTTTATCATTAATTAATTGTACCACGATAAGTACAATTAGTCAATTTATTATAAAAAAACAATACTTACTTCATAATACCATTAAAACAGTAAAAATATTTAAAAATAATTTCATTAACATATAATATACTACATTATAAAAAAAGAAAGGAGATATTAATAAAAATTATGGCGAATAAATACACAGTTTTAGTTGTAGATGATGCCTTTTTTATGAGGGGTGTTATTAAAAGAAATATAATGTCTCACGTATCTGATGATAAATTTGAGATAATTGGAAACGCATCATCTGGAGCTGATGGTTATAAAATGTATAACGAATTAAAACCAGATATTTTAACTACCGACATAAACCTTCAAGACTCAAATGGCCTTTTAGTTGCAAAAAGAATTAGGAAGGAAAACCCAAGGTCTAAAATAATAGTTATATCATCAAATTATGATGTAGAAGTTCAAGAGGAAGTTATAAATGCTGGGTTTATTTTCATTAAAAAACCATTCCAACAAGCATCTTTATCTGAGGCATTAGATAAATTAACTAAAGAGATAGAGGAAGATAAGAAAATACCTGTAAAACCAAGAGTGGAGGTGAAAAATGAACAAGATAATACAAACAATAAACAAACTGGACAAAGAAATCTTAAAGGTGGAGAGGTTCGAGAGAAGAATAAAGAGGATAAAGAAATTCTTCAAGAAAAGAAAATAGATGGTGGTAATACCTTATTTAAAATTCCAAGCTTTAATGACTTAGATAAACTTCTTAGTGCAGAGATTAATAAGCAAGAAAAAGTTAGCGATAAGAACCCTATTGAGGAAATGGCTATAACTCCAATAATAGAAGATAAGCCAAAAGAAATTAAAAAAGAAGACGTTTCTAAAGTTAAAAAAGACTCTTTATCTGATGATGCTTTAGATGAGAACAATGCTTTTGACCTTAATTCACTTAATTTTAACTTCAACTTCTTAGAAGATAATGCACCAAAAAAAGAAGAAGTTTTAGAAAATTATAGTTTAAATAATTCAAGTAACAACTATAAGTATGAGTATGAAGAAGATAGACATAGTCACGATTTAGACAAAAACTTAGACTTAGAAGATGATTTTGAATTAGATTTAGAAGATGATATTGAAGAAGATAGCTTTGAAGAAGACAGTTTTGAAGATGACTTAGATTTAGAAGAAGATTTTGAATTAGATTT
>JAWXUS010000119.1:0-3082 GCA_044426235.1 Peptostreptococcaceae bacterium
ATCAGGCAACTTTTGCAAGTCTTGACAAGGTAATTGTTCCTGGTCCATTTACTTTAGCTATAAATGATTTATTTGATACATTTTATCGTCAATTAAAGTTTTTCCTTGGATTATCTGAAATTGAAGAATTAGTTTTTACAAAATCAGTTAGACAGGATACTTATTGGATGGGTATAATGCCTGTTAGTTGGTTTAAATCAACTACTATGCTTCATACAATATGTCAGGTTATAGCTTGGACATTAATGGGAGCATCTATCGTTAGAATGTTATTAAAGAAACAATTAACAACTATGAACATAGGTGAAAGAGTTAGTTTAATGGAAGGCTTTAGAGATTTAATAATGGCATCTTTCCTTCTTGGTTTAACTCCATTTCTTCTATACACATTAGCACAAGGTAACATGGCTCTTGTTCAATTATTTGAGTCATCAAGTCAATTCTCAGGTGGACTTAGAACAAGTTTAACTGGAAATTCTGGTGCATTAGGAATTACGGCAATAAATTTCGCTTTCTTAGTTTTATCTATTTATTATAATGCGCTTTATATACTTAGAGGTGTAACTATATGTATATTGTTTGCAATATCACCTCTTTGTGTATTTAGTTTAACTTTAGGTGGTAGTAAGAGACAAGCATTTGAGAATTTTGTAAGAATACTTACTTCTCAGATATTCCTACAATCAATACATGCTTTAATATTATCGTTCTTTACAAGTTTATCATCAACATCAGTTATTACAAGTTTTGAGCTATTTATGATACTTGTGTCAATAATTCCAATCACAGGCCTTGTACAAGAAGGTATATTTGGAATGAAAAATGATATGAATAGTGTCGCTCAAGGAACAACTTCTATGGGAATTGGTGGAGCTTATATGGCGGCGAAAGGAGCAGGTTCATTAACAAAAGGAGCAATTAGTGGAATTTCTTCTCGCTCTGGTGGTGGTTCATCAGGAGGAGGCGGTGGAGGTGGAGCTGGAGGTAGCTCTGCTGCAAATAGTGTTCAAAGTGCTATATCTTCTAAATCTAAAAAAGCTATGGAAAATAAAACAGCTATTCCTCAAGCTGAAGGATTTATGAGCAATAGTAAGAGAGACGACTTTGTTAGTCAATTAAGTAATGGAGTAGAAGGTGCAGATGGTAAAATTGGAACTGATACACCTGCTAATACAACTAAGCAAGTCTACAATGACTCTGGAAACAAATCAACTCTTGCTAAAAAACTCGTAACATCAACAGCTAAAAACTTAGGTGAAGGACTTAAGACTGCAGGTGGAGTTACAGCAAATACTGGATTAGCTTTAGGGCATGCAATGATGGGAGACTCTAAGGGTGCTACTGGATACAGTATGATGGCTGGAAAGTCTGTGGCTGATACAAATTTTGATTACTCAGCATTTAAGCAAAGCGAAGAACAAAAGCATGGCATTAGTCAAGTTCACGATGGTGGAGATAGCATGGCTAATGTTTATAAAGCTAAAGTAGATGATGATGGTAATGTTAACTTCTCAGATAAAAAACTTAGTGGTTCTATGTATGAACAAAATATGCAAGAAGCTTACCAAGCATTCAACGGTAAAGGTGATTATGCTGAAGGTGGAAGTAAGGCTAACTTAAGAGAAGAAGCAGTTAAGAGCTATAAGAAGCAAGGTATTAATAGGGTTGGTAAAACTAAAGATGGAAATCTTGCTATAAATTACTCAAAAGATATGGCAAATGTCAAGGGTGGATTTAGTTATGGAAACTTAGCACCTAATCCAATTCAACCAAGCTCTGAGAAGAGTTCTGGTGGAGGCGAATATAAAGGCTCAAATAGTAATAACGGAGGTTCATCAAGCGGTGGAAATTCTGGGGGAACTGTAAATAGTTCTGGTGGAAGCTCATCAAATACAAATAATTCTTCTGGAAGTAGTAGTAGTGGAGATTCATCAAATACAAATAATTCTTCTGGAAACAGTGGTAAAGGTAATAAGAGTTATGGTGGAAACAAGTACAATGGAAACAATAATTCTAATAATAATTCTAATAACACCAGTTCAAATAGTGGCGATAGCGATGGAGGAAACTCTGGAGGAGGAACTACTGCGCCAACTAAAAAAGGCAATATGCCAGACCCAGTTATTAACTCTAATTCAAATAACAGCAAAAATAACAACAAAGGGAATAATGTCAAAAAAAATAAAGATAAAAACGATAAAAATATTTCATAATAAAAAAAATGGAGAGATTAATGTCTCTCCATTTTTCTTATAAATAGTTAAATTTAACTCTATTATAATGAATAGTTAGATTTAGCTCCATTATAAATGAACTGGCAACTGTCTTTATCATATAAAAAATAATCTTCTCTTTCAAAACTACGTTTCATTAAGTCCATTCTAATTTTTTTCATAACCTTGTATGGTATCTCTATTTTAGCATAAATAGAAATATTAACATTTTGATTGACTCCAGCTATAATCTCTCTAAGTTGATATTTATTGAATTTGTAATATTTTATAAAATCATCAAGCACAGAAACTCCGTTTAAAATTTCTTTTGCTTTTTCATCGCCTAAGAAGTATTTCTTATCTAAATTTGGGTTCTCGATTAAATAATTATCTATTAACAATGTCGCTTTATTAACGATTCTACTTGTTAGTTCTAAATCTGTAATTATTTCATTTTTATCTACTTCAATATCAAAATTTAAGCATTCTCTTAATTTCCTCATATTAACGAAATTTAGCTCATTGTCATTATAAAAGCTTATATCTAAATTATTTGCAAGTCCGAGTTTAATTTCTTTTAACTGACCAATGTTTAAGCTTGAATTAAGCAGTTCTTTAAGCTCTAAGCCTTCCTTTTTAGCTTCAATTATAATTTGTATTTGAAAGGGTTTATATCCTTGTGAAAGTAAATTATATGCAAATAAAGCATATTCTTTATTAAGAGTAGATACTCCTTTAACTTTTCCCCTTTTAAGTTCATTTCTAAGTTGTGATAAATTCATATATTTCTACGTTCTCCATTTCCTCAACACGTATTATGTATTTAATGTAATAAAAATGTTTTTTTATATTTTAATTAATTTATATGT
>JAWXUS010000120.1:0-3056 GCA_044426235.1 Peptostreptococcaceae bacterium
TAAAGGGTTATTTAAAAGAATAAATAAAGAAATTCAATATGAATTGATAAAAATATGAGGTAATCGTTCGACAAATAATATAAATTATTTTACTTTTATGGTAAAATATTTATAAAGTGTGGTGATATTATTGGATTTTAATAGTGCTTATAAGAAAATTCCAAAAGATACGTCTGGTTCTATGACAAAAAATAGATTTAAAAATGAAATTTATTGGGGGATAATAAAGTTATTTCAGATCCACTTGAATAATATTGATTATTATCTTATTTTTGATAATGCATGTGATATCGAAGTTTTCGATAAAGGTACAAGCGAAATTTCTTTTTATCAAATAAAAACTCAAGCAAATAATTTCACTATAGATTCTATAACAAAGTTAGATAAAACAAATTCAATTTTGAGTACTCTATATTCTACAAATTCTGATTATACTAGCGAAATGTGTCTTGTAGCTAAAGCAAATTTGAAAGTAAAAAATGGAAATTTAGTAAAAAAGAATTTTTTTTCGTTTGATGAATTATATTGTGAAGAAAAAGACATAATTAGAAGTCATTTAGAATCAACTCTTGGAGTTAAGACTGCAGAATTAAATAAAATAACATTTTTGAAAGCAGAATTTCTTCTTTCAGAATCTGATGATTTATTATTGGGCCATACCACTAGGTTTTTAGAATCAGTATATAAAGATACTGTCATTAAACCTACGCCATTTTTAGATTATCTTAAGTCTCAAGTAACAAAAAAAAGTTCTTGTGAAATTGAACTGAATGATATTGAAAAAGCTGTAGAGCATAAAGGTATAACTAGAAGTGAAATTGAGGATATGATTGAAAAATTTAGAGTAGCAGATACAAGGATTGTTGAAAGAGCTAAGAGTAAAGTAGTTAAATATATACCATCATACAAAAAGCAAATCTCAATAACCAGTGAGATTACTAACATAAATAGAAACTCATTTGATAAAGAACTAATCAATACAACTATTGATAATATTATTCAAGATATAGCAAGTTTTGATGAAAATCTAACCGAAGGAGAAGTTTTTGAGATGTTATCATCTAAATCCTATAGTTTAATCAGAAATTGTTATGAGGAAAATTGCGCTTTAGTTTTGTTAGCAATGTCAAAATATGAAGAGGAGGTATGAGTCTATGAAGAAGGAATTTATAATCAAAAATGTATTAATAGTTGATTTAGAAGCACAAAAAGCAAAAAGATGTGAATTTAGTGCAGGTATAAATATCGTTACTTCTCCAAAAGAAAATGGAAATTTTGTAGGTAAATCAAGTTTGTTGAGAAGTATATATCACACCCTTGGTGCAGATGGTAATTTCTCTCCCATTTGGGAATCTAGTGATAATTATTTGTTGTATATTTTGAAATTTTGTTATAATAATGAATTGTTTACAATTACTAGATTTCATAATTTTTTTCAATTATACAATTCTAAAGACGAAAAAATATTTTCTGTTATAAACAGAGATGATTTATCCGTGGAATTAAATAAATTATTTAATGCTGAAATATTTCTTACTAACCATAATGGAGAATTAGCGGTAACTCCACCTGCATTTAATTATATAATTAATTATGTAGATCAAAAGCATTTAACTCCATTCGAATTTAAAAATTTTAAAAATCTAACACAATTCAAGGACTTTTATTCATCTTTTTTATACACTGTTGTAGGATTGAACAGTGAAGAATACACTAATCTCATTAAGGAAAAAGTTGAATTAACTAATGTACAAAAAGAACTAAAAGAAAATATTAAAATGCATAGTAAAATCATATCGGAATGTAATAAAAAAATAGGATCGCCATCTGATTCAGATTTGAAGAGTTTGAAATGTGAGTTAGAATCGTATAATTCAAACTATAATATTCTTCTGGATAAAACATCTAAAATAAAAGAAAAAATTTATAATACAACTAACATAATAAATGAAATTGAAAATAATATAAATAAAATTAAAGATAATATAAATTTATTTGAAAAAAATGCAAAAAAAGTTTTAAATAAAAAAATATGCCCAACTTGTAATTCTGAATTAGAAGGTGCTTTAGTATATTTTAAACAAGTGAATGTGATTTTAGATAGTAATCATCAAGTTTTATTTTTACAAGCTGAACTTGAAAAACAAAAGAGGAATTTAGAAAAAGACTTTTTAAAATACGAAGGTTTTCTACAAACGTTAAAAAAATACGAAGATGAAATATTTAAGATGACTAATTCTAGTAAAGCTAATATAGAACATATAGGGATTAATAAATTAAAGAATGAGATAAACACTGAACTACAAGAATTTAAAATAGAAATATCAAAAGCAGAGCAAAAATTAAAAGCTATAAATCAAAAGTGTAATACATTCAGAAAATTAAAAAAAGATATAAATTCGCATTATATTGAAAAATTCAAATCAATTTGCTTGGAAAGGGAAATCATTGGAATTAAATTAAATTCTATAAAAAAACTTGATTCAAGAGTTAGTGTCGAAGGAAATTCAAATCCTTTGATTTTATTAGTGTGGTTATGCTCTATTCATAGCACAAAAAGTGAATTTAACGGTGCTCAGACTAGGTTTCCTATTATTATAGATAATCCTAACAATGCAGATTTTGCAGATTTTAACGAGTCAACTATATTTGATTTGACATATTCATTAATAGATTTCACTGGACAGTTAATAACTTCTAAAGTTGGGTATCTTCCAGAAAAAAACTCTAATATAAATGAAATAAAAATAGATAATGATAAAGAATCATTATTAAATAAAAAAGATTATGATGATAATGTTTTAACTATAGATAAATATTCTATGTCATAACAATTGAAATGTAGACATTAAACATATATGCCCAAATTTTTTATAAATAAATTAAAGTCTAGGAATGGGAACTTCCGTAAATAGTTCCCATTCCTAGACTTTTGTGTTATAATGTATTTACGAGGAAGGTGCGCCAGTTCGGTGTATTAATTGTAGTTGGTGGAATTCCAACCTATGAAGTTCTAGCAAAACACATAGTAGCGAGTCCTTGGAGCCGAAATCGTG
>JAWXUS010000014.1:0-32565 GCA_044426235.1 Peptostreptococcaceae bacterium
TGGTTACAATAGCAAAGAGGATACACCTGTTCCCATACCGAACACAGAAGTTAAGCTCTTTAGCGCTGATGATACTTGGTGGGCAACTGCCTGGGAAAGCAAGACGTAGCCACGTAAGATGAAAGCCTTGATTAATTTCAAGGCTTTTTTGTGTATTTAAATATGTACTATTTATATATAAATAGTACATATTTAACACAATGTTAACTAATTTATAACAATTTAAGATTGAAACTTATAAATAATTATAATATAATCAAGGAAAGACTTAAATAATGGGGGAAATTATGTTTAATAAGAAGTTAATAAAGAAATCATTATCTATAATTGTAGCATTTAGTAGTATTTTAGTTATGTCACCAATGGTAATAAAAGCTGATGATGGTATAACTGAAATAAAAATATATCATACTAATGATATTCATGGAAGAGCAATTGAGGCTTTTAATTCTGATGGAGAATTAACTAATATTGGTTTTGGAAGATTTAAAACTTTTGTACAAGAAGATAGTAAAGATGTTGATGGATATTTAGTATTAGATGCAGGTGATACTTATCATGGTCAACCTTTTGCTAATTTTGAAGAAGGTGAAAGTGTTGCTAGGCTTGTAAAATCAGTTGGATATGATGCAATAGCTATTGGAAATCATGACTTTAATTTTGGTAGAGAAAAGTTACATACTTTATTAGAGATGTCAAATATAGCTGGACTTGCTGGAAATGTTAAAAATGAAAATGGTGAAGTTGAGTATGAAAGCACTTTTATAAAAGAAATTGATGGAGTTAAAATTGGTGTTTTTGGAATTGCAAGTAATGAAACACCATATAAAACTAGTCCCTCAAATGTAATTGGGCTTGATTTTGGAACTGATGAACAAATAATAGAAGATGCAAAAGAAATGGTTAAAAGTTTAGAGGAACAAAATTGTGATATAATTGTTGGTTTAACTCATGTTGGAGATAGCGATGAAACCACTTTAAAATCAACAGATATAGCTAAAAAAGTTGATGGAATAGATTTAATAATAGATGGTCATAGCCATACTGATATGGATGATTATGAAAAAGTTGATGGAACTATAATCACATCTGTTGGAGAATATTTTGAACACGTTGGTATTGTAGAAATAAAATATGATAATAAAAATGATAAGTTAATAGGTATGAATACTAATCAGATTGATGCTATAGAGTTTCAAGATATAGAAAAAGACAAAGAAATAAGCGATATAGTTAATGAAGTGAAAAGTAGACAAGAACAAATATTACAAACTGTAATTGGTAATACTCCAAATCTTTTAGATGGTAATCGTGATTCTGTTAGATATGGTCATACTAATTTAGGTAATTTATTAACTGATGCTATGATTTATGATAGTAGTGCAGAAATTGCAATAACTAATGGTGGAGGAATTAGAGCATCTATAAATGAAGGTGATATTACAAAAGGTGACGTTCTTACAGTTTTACCATTTGGAAATTATATAACTACTATTGAGGTTAGTGGAGAAGATATAATAAATGCTTTAGAACATGGATTTACAGTTGGAGCAGGAAAATTCCCACATTATTCTGGAATGGAAGTTATGGTTGAGGAAATTGTAACTGATGAGAGTACTACTTATAAAGTAGAATCTGTATTAGTTAATGGAGAAAAACTTCAAAATGATAGAATATATACAGTTGCTACTAATGATTTTATGGCAGTTGGTGGAGATGGATACGAAATATTTATTGATTGCAAAAAGACTGGAGATTATTCTTCTTTAGATGAATCTTTAATCAAATATATAGAAGACTTTGGTGATAAAGGAATAAATAAAGCATCTAATTTAGATAGATTAACTTTTAAAACGCTAACTGATATTGATGGGCATTGGGCATCAAGTCAAATAAATAAATTTGTACAAAGTGGTTATATCAATGGATATGAAGACAATACATTTAAACCAAATGAAAGTACAACTCGTGCAGAATTTGTTAAAATTGTTAATTCAGTATTTAATTATACTGAAAAATCATCTAAAGAATTTGATGATGTAAAAAATGGTTCTTGGTATTTTGATGAAGTAAGTAAGGCTATTAATGCTGGATATATAGATGGATATGAAGATAACACGTTTAGACCAAATGATATTATAACTAGAGAAGAGGCATCAAAAATAGTTGCCACTATCAAAGATTTAAAAGGTGATGGAGTGGTTGATTTTAAAGATACTAATTCTATATCTAATTGGGCGGTTGAATATGTAGATGCACTTAATGATAATGATATTGTTAATGGATATGAAGATAATACTTTTAGGCCTAAAAATGGATTATCTCGTGCAGAGGCCGTGATAATTTTAAGTAGAGCAATATAATTTTAAATAAAAAACACTATGAAGGTTTATAACCTAAATAGTGTTTTTTTTATTTGATAAAAAGTGTATATTTAAAATAAATTTGAGATAATACATATTTTAGATTAGAATAGATATAGGCTACTAAAAATTAAGGAGAAAATTATGAATTTAGAAACGTTAAATCCTAACCAAAGAGAAGCGGTTGAAAAGATAAATGGTCCACTTTTAATTCTTGCAGGTGCAGGAAGTGGAAAGACCAGAGTGTTAACGACTAGAATAGCATATTTAATAAAAGATAATAATATAAGTTCTGGTAGTATTTTAGCCATTACTTTTACTAATAAAGCGGCAAATGAAATGAGGGAGAGAGTTTTTGAAACTCTAGGAGATAATATTGATGATATGTGGATTAGCACTTTCCATTCAACTTGTGTGAAAATACTTAGAAAGCATATTAATAAGATTGGATATAATAGAAGTTTTGTTATTTATGATAGTTCGGATCAATTAAGTTTAATAAAAGATTGTTTGAAAGAGTTAAATCTTAGTGATAAGGTTTTTGAACCAAGAAGTATAATAAGTGAAATTTCTGGTGCAAAAGATAAGCTTTATTCTCCAAAAAAATATAGAGATATAAATTTAGGAGATGCTAGAAAAGAAAAGATTGCACAAATTTATAAATTATATCAAGAAAGATTAAAAAGAAGTAGTGCATTAGATTTTGATGATTTAATTGTTAAAACTGTTGAACTATTTAAGAATAGTGAAGAAACACTTGCTTATTATAGAAGTAGATTTTTATATATAATGGTTGATGAGTATCAAGATACTAGTAAAGCACAATATGAATTTATAAAGTTACTTGCTAAGGAACATCAAAATATTTGTGTTGTTGGAGATGATGATCAAAGTATTTATGGTTGGCGTGGTGCTGATATTAGAAATATTTTAGATTTTGAAAAAGACTATGATAGTGTTCATACTGTAAAACTTGAGCAAAATTATAGATCAACTCAAATAATTCTTGATGCGGCAAATAAAGTTATACTTAATAACATTGAGAGAAAAAGAAAGAAACTTTGGAGCGATAGAAAAGAAGGAGAAAAAATTAAAATTCAAATTAGCGATGATGAGTTAGATGAGGCAAATTTTGTTGCAGATAATATTTATAGACTAAAAAGACTTAAAGAAAGAAAATATAGTGATTTTGCAATACTTTATAGAGCGAATGCACAGTCACGTGCTATTGAAGATGCACTTAATAGAAATAATATTCCATATAATATTTATGGTGGAGTTAAATTTTTTGAAAGAAAAGAGATTAGGGATTTAATTGCATATTTAAGAGTTTTACAAAATTCAGAAGATGATGTTTCTTTAAAGAGGATAATAAATGTTCCAAGAAGAGGAATAGGTCTTAAAAGCATTGAGAAGATTGAAGATAGGTCTAGTTTAGGACAAACTAGTATTTATTCTGTTATATCTGCAATAGATACGAATTCTGATTTATCACCAAAAGCTAGAGGAAGTATAAATGACTTTGTTAATACTATTAGTGTTTTAAGAACTATGAAAGAGGCATATTCTGTTAGCAAATTAATTGAAAAGGTTCTTGAAAATACAGGTTATATTGAAGAATTGCTTAAAGAAAAGAAAGATGAAAATCAAGATAGGATTGATAATTTGAAAGAATTCGTTTCAATAGCTTTAGAGTTTGAAAGAAATAATCAAGAAAAAGATTTAGAAAGTTTCTTAACATCACTTTCTCTAAGTTCAGAAATAAATGATGATGATGAAAATGATAATGATAAAGTTTCACTTATGACGATTCATACATCTAAGGGATTAGAATTCCCTGTAGTATTTTTAGTAGGAATGGAAGAAGGATTATTCCCAATTAGTAGAGCTATAAAATCAATGAATGAAAGTGATATAGAAGAAGAAAGAAGGCTTTGCTATGTTGGTATAACTCGTGCGAAAGATGATTTATATATGATATCAACTAGAAGAAGAACTCTTTATGGAAAAACTGCAACTTCAATTTCATCAAGATTTATAGAAGAACTTCCAAATGAAGTGATTGAAAAATTAAATCCAACTGTAAATGAAGTAACTTATTCAAAATCAAGTTATAATGTTCTTGATCAGTATACTAAAAAATATAAAAGTAGTATGAATAAATCTACTGCAAAAAAAGTTAATGCAGTTATAAAAGATGAAAAAGAAATTGATATGGATACTGTTGAGTTTAAATTAGCAGATAAAATTCATCATAAGAAATTTGGAGTTGGAACAATAGTTGCGATTAATGGAAATGATTTAACCATTTCATTCCAAAATCAAGGAATAAAAAAGATTAATAGAGAATATACAACTATAGATTTAATATAATTATTTACAAATAATATCTAGTTTTTTTTGTTAAAATTAGGTATTATATTTTTATATAGAAAAATAAGGAGATATTTTATGAAAAAGTTTGCTAACAGTTTATTAGAATATATTTATAATAGTCCAACTGCATTTAATGCGGTAAATGAAAGTAAGAAGTTATTAGAACAAAATGGATTTAGTGAATTAAAGTTTGAAGATAGTTGGAATTTAGAAGAAGGTAAAAGTTATTATATAACAAAGAATTTATCTGCAATAGTTGCATTTAAACTTAATTCAAAAAATATTGAACAAGAAGGATTTAGAATAATAGGTTCACATTCGGATTCTCCAAGCTTTAGAATAAAACCAAATCCTGAAATGGATGTTGAGGGAAAGTATTTAAAATTAAATACTGAAGGATATGGTGGGCCAATTCTTAGTACTTGGTTTGATAGACCGTTAGCTTTGGCTGGTAGAGTTGTTTTAAAAAGTGATGACATATTTTTACCAAAAGAAGAAATAATAAATATTAATAAGCCTGTTTGTATAATTCCAAATATAGCAATACATATGAATAGAACTGTTAACGAAGGTTATAATTTTAATAAGCAAAAAGATTTACTTCCATTTGTTGGGGTTTTAAATGATACCTTAGAAAAAGAAGGATTTTTAATTAATTTAATTGCAAAGGAGTTAAATGTTTCGGTAGAAGAAATAATTGACTTTGATATATTCTTATATGAATTTGAAAAAGGGAGTTTAATAGGAATTAATGAAGAATTTATAAGTAGTGCGAGACTTGATAATTTATCTATGGCACATGCAAGTTTACATGGACTTATTAATTCAACTAATGATAAAGGGATAAATATAGTTTCTGTGTTTGACAATGAAGAGATAGGTAGTAGCACAAAGCAAGGCGCAGACTCTAATATGTTATTAAATATTTTAGAGAGAATAACTATTAGTTTAGAAAAGAATAGAGAAGAATTTTTAAGGGCTGTAAGTAAATCATTTATGATTTCTGCTGATTTAGCACATGCACTACACCCGAATATAACTGAAAAGCATGATCCAGTTAATAGACCTATATTAGGAAATGGTCCTGTAATTAAGATTAATGCAAATCAAGCATATACAAGTGATGCATATTCAATAAGTATATATAAATCAATTTGTGAGAAAGCTAATGTTAAATATCAAGAGTTTGTTAATAGGTCTGATGAAAGAGGTGGAAGTACTATTGGTCCAATATCATCAACACATATAGATATACCGTCAGTTGACGTTGGAAGTCCTATTTTAGCGATGCATTCAATAAGAGAACTTGGAAGTGTAAGTGATCACTTTGAAATATATAAAACGTTTTTAAAGTTTTACGAAATATAAATTAAAATGTTGAAAAATAGGTCGATTACTAGTATAATTATAAAGTTAGAATATAGAATTTTAATAGTGGATTAATACTTTTATGTTCTATCTTTTAAACTAGAAAATTAATGGAGTTGATATAAATAATGGCAACTAAAAGAATAGCAGTTCTTGGTGGACCAAGATGCGGTAAAACAACGTTGATACAACATTTATATGTTGAAATGAAAATAGCAGGATTAGATGTTGGGTATGCACTTGAATATTCAACAGACTACCTTAAAGATAAAGGGATGATAGAAACTATATCAGAACAGTACGGAATATATTTAGGTCAACAAAAAATTGAAAGTGATTTATCGATATTTGATTATGCATTAACTGATTATGCAACTTTTGTACCATATATATACGGTAGATTTATGCTTGGAAATAAAGAAAGAAGTCAAAAAGAAATACAAATACTAAAAGATCTTTATTGTTTAGCAATTGAAGATTTACCAAATTATGATATGATAATATACATACCAAGAGAATTTGGATATGTACAAGATGGAGTAAGATGGCAAGATGCAGATATTGCAAAACAAATTGATGATGCAATTCTTAGTTTCTTAAAAGCTGAAAATATAAATTACGTTGAAGTTAGTGGTTCAACAAAAGATAGAGCTAAAGAAATTTTAGGTCTTTTAAATGTTGAATACAAAGAAACTACAGAGCTTGAAGATAGTGAGAAATAATAAAATATAATTTTTGAAAGTAGGATTAATATGGAAGATAAAAAATTACCATTAGTAACTATTGAAATGGAAAGTGGAGATAAAATATCTTTAGAATTATACCCACATATAGCACCAAATACAGTAAAAAACTTTGTTACTTTAGTTAACCAAGGATTTTATGATGGATTAATATTTCATAGAGTTATAGAAGGATTTATGATTCAAGGTGGATGTCCTGATGGAAGTGGAATGGGTAATCCAGGTCACTCAATAAAGGGAGAATTCAAATCTAATGGATTTACTAATAACTTAAAGCATGAAGCTGGAGTTATATCTATGGCTAGAAGTGGAATGCCTAATTCTGCTGGTTCTCAATTTTTCATAATGCATAAAAATTCACCACATTTAGATGGAGATTATGCAGGATTTGGTAGAGTTATTGATGGAATGGACTTAGTTAATAAGATAGCTACTACTAAAACTGGTTGGGGAGATAAGCCTAAAGCAGAACAAAAAATGAAAAAAGTTACAGTTGATACATTTGGACAAGATTATTCAGATGTTGAAACTTCATCTAAATAATAAAAAAGCCGAAGTGAATAATCACTTCGGTATTTTTTATTTAATAACTGGTATTAAATTTGGTACTAATTGTTTCTTTCTTGAAACCATACCTTTAGTGAATACACCTTGAGATGCATCTACATCGAATGCTTTAGATATAACTTCTTCATCACATTTATATAAAAGGTAACTTCCTTCGTTTATTATATCTGTGATTGCAAGAATTACATAATCTTGAATCATTTCATTCATTTCATTTAAAAATTCTTCTTTTTTAGATAAAACAGAGTCGATATCAAGAGTTAATACTTGACCAATTCCAACTTTTTTAGAACCCATTTCAAATTCCTTGAAATCCATATTTATTATTTCTTTAATTGAGTATTCATCAAGCGAACTTCCAGCTTTAAACATTTCCATAGCATAGCTTTGCATATCAACTTGAGCTATTTTTTGAAGTTCAATGCAAGTGTCTTTATCTAATTGAGTTGTAGTTGGAGATTTAAATATTAAAGTGTCTGAAAGTATTGCAGATAATAACACTCCTGCTATATGCTTTGGAACTACAACATTATTTTCTTTAAATAATTTATAAACTATAGTACAAGTACAGCCAACAGTCATAACTCTTATATCAAGTGGTGCATTAGTTTGAATATCAACTTTATGGTGGTCAACTATTTCAACTAAATTTGCATCGCTTATATCATCAATAGTTTGTATTTTTTCGTTGTGATCAACTAAACAAACATTTTGTCCTTTAGCACTTTCTAGTAATTCTGGAACTTCAACTCCAAAATAATCAAGCGCAAATAAAACTTCCTTTTGAGCTTTTCCAAGTCTATAAGGCTTAGCCTCAATACCTAATTGATTTTTAAGATAAGCTAAACCAATAGCTGAACATATTGAATCAGTATCTGGGTTTTTGTGTCCAAATATTAATAAACTCATATCATACACTCCCTTTAAAAAATTATCATTTATAAGTAAAAAAGTAAATATACTTAATTAAATGTATTATACCACAAATGATGCTTTATTAAAATTTAAACTTAAATATTTAGAAATAACTTAGGAGGAAGTAATGAAAAAAAGAAAAACTAGATGGAGAAATGTTAAAATTAAATTTATTTTATTAAGTTTAGTGTTAATACTTGTATTTTTTGGATATAAATCATATAATGATGTCATGGTTCATAGTGAACAAAATAAAATAATTAATGATGAAACTAAAGTTTTAGATACTATAACCCAAATGATTGAAATAAATACTATAAAATATCATTATAGTAACATAATTGACATTCAAAAAGATAAAAGAATAAATGATATAAAACTTCCATTTACTGAAAAATATTTTGTAGTTAGATATGAAGGAATAATTAATGGTGGAATAAATATGAATGATGTTGAAGTAGAAATAGTTGGTGATAAAGAAGTATATATTAACATTAAAAATGTAGGTATAAAAGATCATTTTATAAAAGATGAGAGTGTCTATGTTTATGATAGTAGCGAAACTATTTTTAATAAAATTGAAATTCAAGAAGTATTTGATGATATAAGTAATTATAAAGTTGAATATGAGAGAAAAGTTATATCAGAAGGTTTCTTAGACGAGGTCAAAAAAAGTGTTGAGAATGAGTTAAAAGTACTTGTTAGAGCGTTTGGTTATGATGTTGTAAAAATCAATTTTTTGTAAGCTAAAAAATTATACATAAATTTTAAAAAAAGTATTGACATTATTTGAAATTTATCATATTATTAGTACATAGAAAGATTGTTAAACATTTAATTAACAAACTTTATCACATTATTAATTAAGTCAAATAAAACATTAATATAAATGGAGGAATACCAAATGAGTAAAGAAATAAAGCAAGAAGTAACTCAACAAGAAGTAAGCGTTGAATCAATGATAAATGATTTAGTGTTAAAAGCACAAAAAGCTAAAGACGAAATGTTAAGTTTTGATCAAGAAAAAACTGATAAAATAGTTGCTGAAATGGCAAAAGCAGGTCTTGATAAGCATATAGAACTAGCTCAGATGGCAGTTGAGGAAACTCAAAGAGGGATATTCGAAGATAAGGTAACAAAAAATATATTTGCAACAGAATACATATACAACAGTATAAAGTACACTAAAACTGTTGGTGTTATAGAAGAAAATGATGAAGAAGGATACATGATGGTTGCAGAACCAATAGGTGTTGTTGCAGGGGTAACACCAGTTACTAATCCAACTTCAACTACAATGTTTAAATCATTAGTATCAATGAAGGGTAGAAATCCAATAATATTTGCTTTCCATCCATCAGCTCAAAAATGTTCAGCAGAAGCTGCTAGAATATTAAGAGATGCAGCTATAAAAGCTGGTGCTCCAGAAAACTGTATTCAATGGGTAGAATCTCCTTCAATAGAAGCAACTTCTCACTTAATGAAAAATAGTGGAGTAGCATTAATACTTGCAACAGGTGGTCCAGGAATGGTAAGATCGGCTTATTCATCAGGAAAGCCAGCATTAGGAGTTGGAGCAGGAAACGTACCTTGTTTCATAGAAAAGTCTGCTGATTTAAAGCAAGCTGTTAATGATTTAATATTATCAAAAAGTTTCGATAACGGAATGATATGTGCATCAGAGCAAGCTGTTATAATAGAAGAATGTGTATACAATGAAGTTGTAGATTTAATGAAAACTTACAGCTGTTACTTTGTAAACAAGAAAGAAAAAGAATTACTTGAAAAAACAGTTATAAACCCTGAAACTAAGAGTTTAAATCCAGATATAGTAGGACAAAGTCCGTACACAATATGTAAAATGGCAGGATTTGAAATACCACAAGATACTAAAATAGTAGTTGCAGAAATTGCAGGTGTTGGTATGGATTATCCATTATCAAAAGAAAAATTAAGTCCAGTTTTAGCTTGTATAAAAGTTAAAGATGCTAAAGATGGAATACAAAAGAGTGTTGATATGGTTGAGTTTGGTGGTTTAGGTCACTCTGCTGTTATCCATTCAAATAACGATGAAATAATACTTGAATTCACAAATAGAGTAAGAACAGGAAGATTATTAGTTAATGCTCCATCTACTCACGGTGCAATAGGAGATGTTTACAACGTAAATAAACCTTCATTAACTCTAGGTTGTGGATCAATGGGGAATAACTCGACAACTGATAACGTATCAGCTACAAATCTTATAAACGTTAAAAAAGTTACTAAGAGGAGAATAAATATGCAATGGTTTAAAGTACCAGAAAGAATATACCATGAAATAGGTTCAGTTCAATATTTAGAGAAATTACCAAATGTTGAAAGAGTAATGATAGTTACTGATAGAATGATGGTTGAACTTGGATACGTTGCAAAACTTGAGTATCAATTAAGAAAAAGAAGAAATCCAGTTATGATAGAAGTATTCTCTGATGTTGAGCCAGATCCATCTGTAGATACAGTTCTTAACGGTGCAGAAGCTATGAAGAAATTCAAGCCAGATACAATAATAGCATTAGGTGGAGGATCTCCAATGGATGCTGCTAAGGGAATGTGGTTATTCTACGAAAGCCCAGAAGCAAACTTTGATGATTTAAGACTTAAGTTTATGGATATAAGAAAGAGAATATTCAAGTTCCCTAAACTTGGAAGAAAAGCACAAATGGTTGCTATTCCAACAACTTCAGGAACAGGTTCAGAAGTAACTTCATTCGCAGTTATAACTGATAAAGTAAATAACATTAAATACCCATTAGCAGATTACGAGTTAACTCCAGATGTTGCTATAATAGATCCAGCATTCGTAATGTCTGTTCCAGCAGCAGTTACAGCTGATACAGGACTTGATGTTTTAACTCATGCAATAGAAGCATATGTTTCTATAATGGCAACTGATTACACAGATGCTCTTGCAATGAAAGCTATTCAAATGGTATTTGAATACTTACCAAAGTCATTCAGAGATGGAAATACTACTAATGAAGGTAAAGAAGCTAGAGAAAAAATGCATAATGCATCTTGTATAGCAGGTATGGCATTTGCTAATGCATTCCTTGGAATTAACCACTCATTAGCTCATAAATTAGGAGGAGAATTCCATATAGCTCACGGTAGAGCAAATGCATTACTTCTTCCTCATGTAATAGAATATAATGGAACTAAGCCAACTAAGTTTGCTGCATTCCCAAGATATAAATCATTCGTTGCTGATGTTAAGTACGCTGAAATAGCTAAGGCTTTAGGACTTAAAGCATCTACTCCAGAAGAAGGAGTTAAGAGTTTAGCAGATGCTGTTAGAGCATTAATGAAAGAGCTTAATGTACCATCTACAGTGAAAGAATGTGGAATAGATAAAGTAACTTACATGAAAGAATTAGATAGATTAGCTTTAGAAGCTTTTGATGATCAATGTACAGGTGCAAACCCAAGATTACCATTAGTAACTGAACTTAAAGCTTTATATGAATTAATATATGAAGGTAAGCCAGTAGCTAAGAAATAATTTAGGTTTATATAAATTAATACTTAAACTAATTAAAAGATTGTATACACAAAAAATCTCTTACGAGTTATTCGTAGGAGATTTTTTATTTTGTATCATAACAAAAGATTATAATAGAATATATGATGCATATATTTTTGCTTTTGGGGAATTTTTAGATGAAGTTGCAATATATTTTATAGTAGGTTTATTAATTGTAGCATTAATAAGTACAATAATACCAATCAATATGCTTTCTAGCTTAGATAATTCATTACTTACTATGTTATTAATGGTTGTAATTGGAATACTAATGTATATTTGTTCAACAGCATCAATTCCAATTGCAGTATCATTAATGTTAAAAGGTATTTCTCCAGGTGCGGCATTCGTATTTTTATTTGCAGGTCCGGTTACTAATATTGCATCTATTGTAGTTTTAGTTAAATCAGTTGGAAAAAAAGTTACTACAATATATTTAGTATCTGCATCTATTTGTGCAATTATATTTGGATTATTACTTGATTATATAATAGAAGTTAGTAATTACGATGGAATATTAAATATAATAGAACCTTGTCATCATAGTCATAGCTATATATATATGAATATATCAGCTATAATATTTGGCTTATTATTAATAAAAAGTTTAGTAAAATGTGTAAGATTGTAATTTTTAAAAGTCTTAATTTTATTAAGTTTTTTTATATTATTTTTAGACAAGCTCTAAAATTTAACTTTATTCATATTAAATATTAGGGGTGGTTTTATGAATTATTATGAATACTGTAAAAATATATCAAATGAGTATTATCCAAGATTATATTTTAAAGTTAGAAAGTATGTAGAAAATGTATTAGATGAATTTGATAAAGATGAACTTCATCCATTTCCGAATTGTGTAGTATTTGAAAATATAGTTAATAAAATTTATGAAAAATATAAAAAAGATGAGTATCAAAAATGTATAAACGGAGAGATTGTTGATGTTGATTTAATAAGAAAAGAGAGTGTCGAGTTATTTCAAAGTTTAATTAGAATAATATTAATTAATGAGCTTATTAAAACAAGAGAAAAACATAAAGACTATCCACTATATTTTTGATATAATTAAAGATATTAAAAGGTTGGAGGGTTTACCGTGAAAATCGGAATGAGAAATATAAAAACTGGGATTGCAGTTATGCTTTGTGTTTTAGCAGGAGAATTTATAGTTCAAAATCCTATGTATGCAGGGATAGGTTGTTTAGTATCTATTCAAGATACGTTTAAAGGTTCAGTGAAATTTGGTTTTAATAGAGTAAAAGGTACTATTATTGGGGGTATTATTGGTTATATATCACTTTTTATGGCACAAAAGAATGCATTAGTTTGTGGTCTTGGAACTATGATGACAGTTTATGGATGTTCTAGCTTAAAAGTTAATAGTGGGATAGTTGTTGCTTGTGTAACATTTTTATCAATAAATCTTGGTAATTTAGAAAGTACACCATTTATTTATTCAGCACATAGAGTAATTGATACTATAATTGGTGTGTTAATAGGTATAATGGTAAACTTTATTGGAAGGCCAGATTATAATATGAAATGTGAAATGGAACTCGAAAAGATTGATAAATTACTTAAGCAATCAATAGAATCTAAGATAATAAAAAATGAAAAGTTTAAGATGGATTTAATTAATAAAAATATAATTTCTCTTGAACGAAATTTTATAAAATTAAAAGATGAAATGAAAATTACTAAAGAGTTTGTCGATGTAGATTATATAAACGATAAACTTATTAAATATAGGGAAATTGAAAGCCATATGAATTCAATAGACTTACTTGAAAAAAAACTTTTTATTGATACTAAAAATAGTGAAAAATTAAAAGAAATTTTTCCAAGTATTATTTGGCAAGTTGATGATGAATCTTGTCCAGTTTATAATTATCATTTAGCAAAAATAATAGAAGTTATCTATAAAAATTAGAAGGATTATGCTTTGGCATATTCCTTTTTGAGTATTGTAAATACTTACTATAAATAGTATAATTATTTGAATGAAAAAGATAAGTAATATAAAATTTATATAAATAAGAAAAGGAGATTTTATGGAAAATACTAATCTAGGAAAAACATATAATCCAAAAGATTTTGAAACTAGAATTTATGAAAAATGGATGGAAGATGGAGTTTTTAAATCGAGCCCAAATAAAGATAAAAAGCCATTTACTATAATGTTACCGCCACCGAATATAACAGGACAACTTCATATGGGTCATGCACTAGACCATACTTTACAAGATATACTTATTAGATGGAAGAGAATGGACGGTTATGAGGCACTTTGGCAACCTGGAACGGATCATGCATCTATTGCAACTGAAGTTAAAGTTGTTGAGAGAATAAAAGAGCAAGAAGGAAAAACTAAGTATGATTTAGGTAGAGAAGAGTTCTTAAATAGAGCGATGGACTGGAGAAATGAATTTGGTAGAAAAATAGTTGACCAAATGAAACAACTTGGAGATTCTTGTGATTGGGATAGAGAAAGATTTACAATGGACGAAGGTTGTAATGAGGCGGTTACGGAATTTTTCATAAAATTATATGAAAAAGGACATATATATAGAGGAAATAGAATAATAAACTGGTGTCCAAACTGTGAAACTACTTTATCTGATGCAGAAGTTGAACACGAAGAATCAGAAGGTAAATTCTATCATATAAAATATCATATAAAAGATAGTGATGAATTCTTAGAAATAGCAACTACAAGACCAGAAACTATGCTTGGTGATACTGGAATTGCAGTTAATCCAGAAGATGAAAGATACACTCATTTAATAGGAAAGCATGCAATACTTCCAATGATTGGACGTGAGCTTATAATAGTTGCTGATGATTATGTTGACAAAGAGTTTGGAACTGGAGCAGTTAAAATGACTCCTGCGCACGATCCTAACGATTATGAAGTTGGTGAAAGACATAACTTAGAAAAAATAAACGTTATGAATAAAAATGGAACAATGAATAAATTAGCTGGTAAATACGAAGGTATGGACAGATATGAATGTAGAAAAACTTTAATAGCTGATTTAGATGAACAAGGTTTCTTAATAAAAATAAAAGATCATACTCACAATGTTGGTTCTTGCTATAGATGTAGAACAGTTATTGAGCCTAGCTTATCGGATCAATGGTTTGTTAAAATGGAAGAACTTGCAAAACCGGCGATAGATATACTTAAAAAGCAAGAATTAAAGTTTGTTCCAGAAAAATTTGATAAAACTTATCTTCAATGGTTAGAAAATATAAGAGATTGGTGTATATCAAGACAATTATGGTGGGGTCACCAAATACCTGCTTACTACTGTGAAGAATGTAGTGATATAGTTGTATCTCGTGAAATACCAACTTCTTGTTCTAAGTGTGGATGTAGTAGCTTTAAACAAGATGAAGATGTTTTAGATACTTGGTTCTCGTCTGCACTTTGGCCAATGTCAACTTTAGGTTGGCCAAATAATACTGAAGAACTTAACTATTACTATCCAACTAGTGTTTTAGTTACAGGATACGATATAATATTCTTCTGGGTAGTTAGAATGTCGTTTGCATCAATGTTTTGTATGGGAGAAACTCCATTTGAACATGTTTTAATTCATGGGTTAGTTAGAGATGCAGAAGGTCGTAAAATGAGTAAATCTTTAGGAAATGGTATTGATCCACTTGATGTTATAGATGAGTATGGAGCTGATGCTTTAAGATTTATGTTAGCTACTGGAAACTCTCCAGGAAATGATATGAGATTCTACATTGAAAGAGTAGAAAATTCAAGAAACTTCGCTAATAAATTATGGAATGCATCAAGATTTGTATTCATGAATATAGAAAAAGATTTAATAGCGAGTAGAGAAGAAGTTGAAGCTAACTTTACTTTAGCTGATAAATGGATAATATCTAGAGCTAACAATTTAGTTAAAGAAGTAAGTAATAATATGGATAAGTTTGATTTAGGTCTTGCTGCACAAAAGATGTATGATTTTGCTTGGTCAGAATATTGTGATTGGTATATTGAAATAGTAAAACCAAGACTTTATTCAGAAGATACTGATGCTAAAAAGACTGCACTTTATGTATTAACTTATGTATTAGAAAAAATATTAAAACTTCTTCACCCATATATGCCATTTATAACAGAAGAAATATATACTCACCTACCTACTATTGAAGGAAGTATAGTTGTTTCTGAGTGGCCAAAATATAAAGAAGAAGATAATATGTCAAAAGAAGAAGAAATGATGAACTTAACTATGGAAGGTATCAGAAATATAAGAAATGTTAGAGCTGAAATGAATGTTATACCTTCTAAAAAAGCAAAAGTTATAATTGTTCCAAATTCTGATAAAAAAGAAGCTATGGTTAATGGTAAAGATTACTTTGTAACATTAGCTAGTGCATCAGTTGTTGAAGTTATGGATAATGAAGAAAACATTCCAGAAGATGCAGTAAGTGTTGTTATAGACGGAGTTAAAATATTTATACCACTTGATGAATTAGTTGACTTTACTAAAGAACTTGAAAGACTTAATAAAGAAAAAGCTAAACTTGAAGGTGAAATAAAGAGAGTTAACGGAAAACTTTCAAACCAAGGGTTCGTGGCTAAAGCACCTGAGAGTTTAATAAATGAAGAAAAAGCTAAAAAAGAAAAGTTTGAAGAAATGATTAAATCAGTAATTGAAAGAATAGAAAATATAGAATCAAAAATAAAATAGTTTTATAAGAAAAAGACCTATAAATTAGGTCTTTTTTGATTTATAATTAATATAAAAGAGGAGGTATATATTATGAAGATGAATATTAAAAAGTTAACTAAAGATGCAGTTACACCAAAATTTGAGCACAGTACAGATAGTGGATTCGATTTATTTACTAGCGAAGAAGTAACTCTTTTACCAAATAAAAAGGGTGTTGCAAAAACTGGAATTATATTTGAAATACCAAAAGGTTGGGGAATACAAATAAAGAATAAATCAGGAATAACTTTAAAAGGTTGTCCAACAACTAGTGGAGAGAATGCAGACATAACAGTTTTTGAAGGAACTATAGATATGGATTATCGTGGAGAAGTTATGATAATGATAAAAAATGAAGAACAAATAGAAATTACTATTCCAAAACATACAAAAATTGCACAAGGAGTTTTAAGAAAGGTATATTCTTGTGAATTTGTTGAGGTTGAAGAAGTAAATGATACAGTAAGAGGAGAAGGTGGATTTGGTTCTACTGGAAATACATTATAAATGAATTACATAGATGCACTAGACTACATAAGTACTACACATAGATTTGGAATGAAACTTGGATTTGAAAGAATTGAGAAGTTATTAGAACTTCTTGATAATCCACATAAAAATTTAAATATAATTCACGTTGCAGGAACTAATGGAAAAGGTTCAACTTGTTCTTTTATTAGTGAAATACTAAAAGAGAGTGGATATAAAATAGGACTTTATACTTCTCCATTTCTTGAGAGTTTCACAGAAAGAATAAGAGTAAATAAAGAAAATATTGATGAAGATAAAGTAGCTGAAATTACAAGTATTATAAAAGAAAAAATAGAAATTATGAAACTTGAAGGATTTGATAGTCCAACAGAATTTGAAATAGTTACCGCTATGGCATTTTATCATTTTAACTATATAAAAGTAGATTATGTTGTTCTTGAAGTTGGACTTGGTGGAAGATTTGATGCAACAAATGTTATTGAAGATAGTTTAGTAAGTGTTATAACACCAATAAGTATTGATCACGTAAATGTACTTGGAGATAGTTTGGATAAAATTGCTTATGAAAAAGGTGGAATAATAAAAGAAAATGGAACTGTTATACTTTATAAGCAAACTGAAATAGCAACTAATATTATAAAAGATATTTGTAAGGATAAAAATGCTAAATTAATAGAAGTTGATTTTGATGAAATTAAAATAATTAAGAGTGATATAGAATCACAAATATTTGATTATAAAAATTATAAAAATTTAGAAATAAGTTTAATTGGTAATCATCAAATAAAAAATAGTATTGTGGCTATAAATTGTATTGAAAATTTATTTAGTGAAGAATTAAATAAAGTAGCAAATACCATGGAAGAAAAAATGATACTATCTTTTACACAAAGTATGTTTGAAAATGCTTTAAGATTAGGACTTAAAAATACTACTTGGGCTGGTAGAATAGAAAAATTAAATGAAAATATTATAATTGATGGTGCACATAATGAAGATGGTGCAAAAAGCTTAAAGGATATATTAGATAAGAATTTTGAAGGTAAAAAATTAAATCTGTTAATTGGTATGCTTGAAGATAAAGATATTAATTCTGTTATAGAGATTTTGGTAAGTAATTTCCAAAATATAATAACGACTAATGTTAATAATTCAAGAAATATAGATTCAAAAGATTTAAGTGATATGATTAAAAAATATAATGAAAGTGTAATTAGTATTTCTAATTTAGACGATGCATTGGAATATGCATTAAACAATACTAAAGAAGATGAAATATTAATTTGTTGTGGTTCTCTTTATTTAGTTGGAGAAATTAGAAGTAAATTAAAATAGTAATAAAAAAGCCTTATTATGAAAATAATAGGGCTTTTTTATTAGTGTAAATTTTCTTGAATTGCTATTGCTAATTGATCAGGGCAAGAAGTTTTCTTTGCACCACAAGGAATATCTTTTAATTTAGTTGAAATATCATTTGCATTTTGTCCGATAACTAAACTTTTAAGTCCTATTAAATTTCCTGGGCAACCACCAATAAAATTAATATTAGTTATTACATTTTCATCGTTTAATTCAAAAACAATCTCTCTACAACAAACACCCTTTGGCTTATAATTAATTTTTTTCATAACACATAACTCCCTAAAGTATAATATATTTAAATATATTATACACCAAAAATTTAACAAATCCAAACTAAAAAGGGGTACTAAATGAATATATATGTATCAAATTACTTATCAAATAGTATAAGTGTTATAGATTATAACACGTTTGAGGTACAAAAAGAAATTGTAATTGATAATATTAATCCACATAATTTTTTGATTTATAAGATGATTTTGTATGTACTTGGATCAAATGATGGAGTATTGTATAAAATAAATTTAGAAACAGAAAATATAATAGATAGCGTATCACTTGGTGGATCTATAAAAAATATAAAAATATATAATGATGAAATATTTATAACTAATGAAGATACTAATACTATTCATATTCTTGATCTAGATTTGAATTTACATCTAAATTTAGAAGTTTTTGATATGCCACATGGAATATTTATTAATAATAATAAATTGTATATTGCTTGCATGAATTATATTGTTATTTTTGATATTAATAGTAAAGAAATTGTAATGAATAAGAAATTTGACTTTAATCCGTGGCATATAACAATAGATAAATTAAGTAATGATGTTTATGTTACAACACTAGACGGAAAAGTGGTTATTTTAGATGTAAATTTAGAAACAAAGTTAATTATTAACAATTTTTCACTCCCAGTTGAAATTTGCTTATCTTATAAAAATAATAGTATTTATTGTACAGATTTTCAAAGAGAAAGTTTAATTATTTTAGATTATAATGATAAAAAATTAAAAAATGAAATTAAATTATTTGGATATCCTCAAGGCCTTTTAATTTCAAATGATGAAAATTATATTATGGTAACAGACACAAAAAATGATGTGCTAAACATTTATGATGCCAAAAATTATGATTTAATTAAAGTTATTTATGTAAAAAAAGAACCTACTACCATTTTTATGGAGTAGGTTGTTCGCAAATAAGAGATTGGATGATTTCTGCATAAGTTACAGATGCATTTTTCTTCCAATTATTGCAGATAAGTAAAGCTTGTTTTTCTGATGAAACATTTAATTTAAGGTTTATAAGATCTCTTCTATTCTCAATAACTTTTAAATTAACAATAAATTCAAAATCACTTTCCTTTATAAACTCTGCAACAATCTCTGTATTGACAAGTATTTTATGCTTATTTTCTTTTATGTAATTACTTATTTTGCTACCCATATCTTGCGGAATTTTATCTATTAAAGACTCTAAAATTTCAAATCCCTTTTGTGTTAGACAGTAGTATTCTTTTGTAGATTCTTTGTAGGCATTTAAAAGTTTAACATCTAATAATTCGTGTAAAATTTGTTGTAGAGAAAAATAATTCATAATATCAGTATCTAGTGCTACTTGAGTGATTTGAGAATTAGTTAAATCGACATTTATTTTATCAATAATATAAAGTATAATTAATTTATTAGAAGCTAATTCTTCAGATGAATTTTCAAACATTAATATCATCCTCCAAGAAAATTCTATTTATTAATATATTAAACTAAAATACAAAAAAATAAAAGACTTATATATAGAATAATAAATTTATTATTTTTTATGTGAAATAAATATAATAAAAAGAGGACTCAAGAGTCCTCTTTTATCAACTAGATGTCAGAATTTACTATTACTTTTCAGACATTTGATGTTCAGCCATTTCAACTAACTTTTTAGTCATGTATCCACCAACTGCACCATTTTGTCTAGCTGTTAAGTTTCCTTTATCAACTGATTCATAGTTAGTTAACCCTAATTCATTAGCGACCTCTAACTTCATTTGATTTAATGCATGTTTTGCCTCAGGAACAGCTTTTTTATTTGCCATAGTAAATTTCCTCCTATATGATGTTTCAACAAGATTTTTCACTAACTTGTTGATGATATTATATTGCCCTCAAAACTTTATTATATACATTTTTTAAAAAAAATTTTTTATTTATAAAAAAATCCATCTAATATTAATAGGAATAAAGTTATAAATGTTAAAATATAAATAGTATATAAAAAAGATAAATAATTTAACTAACAATTTAGGGGGATTAAAATGAAAGAAGAAACTAATGTTGTTAATCTAAGGGGGAGAATAGAAAATAGTTTAGAATTTAGTCACGAAATTTATGGTGAAAAGTTTTATACTACTAATATTCAAGTTGATAGATTAAGTGATTCAAAAGATAATTTACCAATAACTATTTCTGAGAGGTTATTAGAAGATATAGATTTAAATGAAGATAATATATTTAATGTTTGTGGTCAATTAAGATCTTACAATAAAGTTGTTGATGATAGAAATAGATTGGTTTTAACAGTTTTTATAAGGGAGCTTAGCTTGACTGATGAAAAAGATAAAAATGATCCAAATAATATATTCTTAGATGGATTTATATGCAAAAATCCAGTTTATAGACAAACTCCACTTGGTAGAGAAATAACAGATTTATTAGTGGCAATAAATAGACCATATAATAAATCGGATTATATACCTTGTATCGTTTGGGGAAGAAATGCCAAATTCACTAAGAATTTAGAAATTGGTGATAAAGTACAACTTTGGGGAAGAATTCAAAGTAGAGAATACGATAAAAGATTAGATAGTGGAGAGGTAATAAAAAAAGTTGCATATGAAGTTTCTATATCTAAGATAAAAAAAGATTAATTACTAGGTATAAAAATATAAATTTATGTTGAACATCTTTTTTTAATTTATTATAATCTATTTTAGAATATTATAATAAATTAAAGGGGGATCATAGTGAAAAGTGTGTTATATGATACTTATGCTAATGATGATTACGATACCTGTAACGAAATCACAAGTTTTTTAGGAAGCATAAATTACAACGTAGGAAGTAGAATACTTTTATTAGGAAACATAGATAATTTAGGAAATTGTCTAAAACAAAAAGGATTAGATGTAACTATCTTGGAAGAACAGTTTTTTGAAAATGTTTGCTATTCTTTAATAAGAAATAATAATTGTAATATAGTAAGAGGTTCTTTAGAACAATTACCTTTTGTAGATGAAAGTTTTGATAAGGTTATTATATTAGAACATTTTAATACTTTAAACAATTATAAAATAGCAGTTAATGAAATAAAAAGAGTTCTAAAAGATGATGGAGAAATTATACTAGAAGACTTAAATTTAAAAAGTATTAAGGTTAAATTAAAAAACTTAAAGCATAAAGTTTGTGGAGACAAAAATAACTATTGCTATCCCGATGAAATTAAGGAATTATTTTTGAGTTATGGTTTTGACGGA
Organism: Peptostreptococcaceae bacterium; assembly: GCA_044426235.1. Taxonomy (GTDB): domain Bacteria; phylum Bacillota; class Clostridia; order Peptostreptococcales; family Peptostreptococcaceae; genus JAGHEK01. The sequence continues at coordinate 22,017 of JAWXUS010000014.1, forward strand.
AACATTAAAGAAATATCTAATGATAGATATTTGTATATGGGAAAAATAGAGACTAGGTAAACCTAGTCTTTTGCAATTATCAAAATTTATAATGAAAGAGGGACTGATTATGAATGTAAATTATATTTTTATAGCAGTATCTATGTTATTTGTTATTTTGATATCAATACAAATTACATTGAATAAAATTTTTGTGTTACTAAGAGATATAAAAGAAGAAATTGAAGATAGATAGTATCAAATAATTGAAAATCAAATACTATAGTTAGTAAATATAGTTTTTGAGGTGATAGATTGAGAGTTTATGATGAAACACATTCATTAATAAGATTTATAAATGCTGTAGTAGATAGTGATGCAATAGATATTTATATAGATGACAAATTATTTTATAGTGACTTAACTTTTACTAGCTTTAGTCCATATATCTACATTACAAAAAATCAATATTTAATTGAAATATATCCAAAAGATGATAAGACTAAATTACTATTTAGTAAAACTATACAAATTGGTAGTGAAAAATTGTTTTCAATAGCTATAACTGGAAATATGAAAAAAATGTCTATAATAAAAATTAGAGACGATAAAGAACCATCAGAAACAGGAGATGCTAAGGTAAGATTTGTACATTTAGTGCCAAACGGAAGGGAAATTGATGTAGTGTTAGATAAAAGTACTTATATATATAATGTTATGTATAAAGATGTAACACCGTATTCAGATGTAGAATCTAAATTGTATAATGCACAAATACTACTTTCTTCTAATAAACAGCTTTTAAGAAAACTCAGAATAAATTTAAAATCATATAAAGTATATACTTTTTATGCTATTGGAACTGCACCGAATTTTCAAATATTTCAATCAGCAGACGGAGCGATATTTTTGGATTAAGATAAAAAACTGTAAACTTTTGTTTGCAGTTTTTTATTTTAAATTAATATTAAAATTAAAGTTGATTTTTTGAAGTAGCTGAAAAATACTGTTTGAATACTAAAATTTTATTATATAAATACGTTTGTTTATTTGTTATAATGTTAGTGACACTAAGATTATGAGTGTATTTTTTATGAGTACTGTAGGAGGTTTAAATGAAAAGTTTTAATTTAAAATAAAAAATAAACAGTTTAAGGTTATCGGCTAAAATTGGCATAGTTTTAGGGATTGTGTTAACATTATCTCTTATAACATTAGTAACAATATCATCAAAATCTGTGCAAGGGAGTATGAGAAATGCTATATACTCTGATTTTGTTAATATAACTAATAGAAATGCAGATGTAACAGAAAATATGCTAAATGGTTTATCATCAATTAGTATTGATGTGAGCAATTATATAAATAAAGAAATAAAACTTCGTTCATCTCAAGGAAATGTTGGGAATGAAGGGCAAAATCCAAGTCAAATATATCCAAATATATTACTTGATAGTTATGCAACTAGAATAGAGGAATATGCAGTAAATACTATGTGGTCTTTATTCTCAAGTAACGATGCAATTCATAGTATAGAAATGGCATTTGAACAGAATGCTTTATCTGCAGGAGTTGATAGTTATAGTCTTTATATAGATAGAGATAAGGCTAATCAAAAAACTGCAACATCGATAGGTACATATCAGCAATATAGTAATAGAGTAGGTTATAGTAATGTAAGATCTGATAAGACTGCATACTTTACACAGCCGTATGAATTAAATGGTTTAGGAGTTATAACATATTCATATCCAATATTAGTTGATGGTTTATTTGTGGGTGAAATATCTATAAATATGGATATAAATAAAGGGTTAAGTGATTTATATGTTAATAGAGATCAATATCCAACAATGTATACAGAAATTATAACTGAAGAAGGTATAGTAGTTTATAATAAAGTATGGGAAGGATCTGATGGTAACAATATAAAAGATTTCTTAGGAAATAATGATTACGAAAAATTAATGAACAGTTTTGCTACCGAGAAGGAGGCATTCGTAGTTAGAGCAATTGATGAGGCAAGCGGAATTAACGTTGAGAAGTTTTATAGCCCAATTAAATTAGATGAAGTAACTTGGTGGTCATTATCATCAATACATTCTAAAGATTTAGAAAAAGATGTTAATCAAATAACTATATTAATGTATATTTTAAGTATACTTACATTAGTTATTATAACTATTTTCTCAAGAATTATATTTAAAAAGTTATTATCACCATTAAATAATATAGTTTCTGCAGCATCAGATATATCAAAAGGTAAATTAGATGTTAATTTAGACGTTTTAAGCGGTGATGAAGTAGGTCAAATATCAGCTATATTTAATACTATGGCAAATGATTTACACGATATAATAGATGATACTAGTAACTTATTATCTAATATGTCAAATGGTAATTTTGATATATCTTCAAATTGTGAAGAAAAGTATCAAGGTGAATTTAACGATATAATAAAATCTATAAATACTATAAAAGAAGATTTAAGTGAAACTTTATCTGAAATAAATGTTTCTTCTGAAAATGTGCAAAATAATGCATACCAGTTATCAGCAGCATCAAGAGATTTAGCACAAGGTGCAACAGAACAGGCTATGTCCATTGAAAACTTATCTAATACTATAAGTGATATAACTAATAAAATAGAAGAAAATGCAAAGAATGCAGATATGGCAAGTGAATTATCTAAAATGACATCAGATTCTATATTAAGTAGTAATAAAAAGATGGAAGAGATGATAATAGCAATGAATGATATATCAGAAAAATCTACTGAAATAAGTAAAATAATAAAAACAATAGATGATATAGCATTCCAAACGAATATATTAGCACTTAATGCTGCAGTTGAGGCGGCACGTGCTGGAAATGCAGGTAAAGGATTTGCGGTTGTTGCAGATGAAGTTAGAAATCTTGCACAAAAATCTGCAGATGCTGCAAAAAATACTAGTTCATTAATTGAAGGAACAGTTGATGCAGTTGAAAATGGTTCAAATATTGCAAACGAAACTGCGGAATCATTACTTCAAATAATAGATGGTGCAAAGCAAACTACAGATATGATGAATAGTATTGCAGAGGCGAGTAAAGAACAATCAGAATCGTCGTATAAGATAAATAAAAATGTTCAAGAAATATCAACAGTAGTACAAAATAATACAGCAACGGCAGAGGAGAGTTCTGCAGCGAGTGAAGATTTAAATAATCAATCAAATAGATTAAATGAACTTGTAAGTCAATTTAATTTATCAAAATAATAAAATTAGCACTGAAGTGGAATTTACTTCAGTGTTTTTTTGTAAAAAAATACCCAAACTAGGTTAATCTAGCTTGGGATTTATATATTAATCTAAACTTCTAAGTTCTTCTAATATTTTAGTTTTATCAGCAGTTTGTTCATCTTTCATTTTTATTACTTTAGCAGGACTTCCAGCTACAACAGTGAAAGGTTCAACATCTTTAGTAACAACTGCACCAGCTGCAACAACTGCACCTTTTCCTATTCTAACACCTTCTAATATAACTGCATTTGCACCTATTAAAACTTCATCTTCAACAATAACAGGAGTAGCTGAAGGCGGTTCTAAAACACCGGCAACGACTGCACCAGCACCTAAATGAACATTTTTACCTAAAGTTCCACGAGCACCAATTACAGCATTCATATCAACCATAGTTCCTTCACCAATTACTGCACCAACATTTATAACAGCACCCATCATTATAACAGCATTTTTTTCTATTGTAACGAAGTCTCTTATGAATGAACCTGGCTCAATACGAGCAGAATCGTGTAAGTAGTTATAAAGAGGTATAGCAGAATTTCTTCTATCATACTCTATGTGGAAATCTTGTATTTTTGATTTATTATCTTCCAGTGTTTCATTTATTGCTGCATAATCACCTACTAGTATGTAAGAACCATCATTTCCAAAAACTTTGAATTCATCACAACTTTTTAGGTTTAAGTTATCAGCATTAACATAAACTTTAACAGGTGTTACTTTTTTAGCATTTTTTATGAAATTTGCTATTTCATATGCATCATTTAATTTCATCTTTTGTTTCCTCCTATTTAATTATTTAACATATTATCCATATTATAATACCCAGCGCTCTGATTAACAAGGTATTTTGCAGCAGTAATTGATCCATTAGCAAATATATTTTTTGATTGAGCTAAATGATTTATCTCAACAATATCATCAGGACCGGCAAAAATAGTAGTATGTTCACCAACTATTGTTCCACCTCTGACTGCATGTATTCCTATTTCATTTTCATTTCTTTTTGCATCACGTCCACATCTTCCATAGTTGTACTCTGTATTTGGTAAAACTTCTTTTATAGCATTAGCTATCATAAGAGCTGTACCACTTGGAGCATCAACTTTTTTGTTGTGGTGTTTTTCAATTATTTCTATATCAAAACCTTTAAGTGCTTTTGCAGCTTCTTTTACTAGTTTAAGTAAAATATTAACTCCAAGAGACATATTAGAAGAATGGAAAATAGGAATTATTTTTGATGCATTTTTTATTTTTTCATATTCATCTTCATTATACCCAGTAGTTGCAATAACTAACGGAGTTTTATTTTTAGTGCAGTATCCTAAAACATCATCTAAAGTTGAATGGTGTGAAAAATCAATCACAACATCACAAGTTTCATTTATTTCTTGCATTTTAGAATATAATTTATAATTTGTATGTTCTCCAGTGTTTAAAGATGAACCACAAACAAGTTCTAACTTAGGATCTTCAAAAACACAGTTAGTTAAAACTTTTCCCATTTTTCCTAAAGAACCATTTACAATAACTTTTAGCATAGTGTTAGACCTCTATTTAATAATTCTTTCTTTAATATTTCAAGATTTGACTCTTCCATTTCACATAAAGGAAGTCTTAAGTTACCACAGTTAAATCCTAAAAGATTCATTGCAGTTTTTACTGGTATTGGATTAACTTCAATAAATAAAGAATCTATTAAAGGTTTAAGATCCATTTGAATTTTAAGTGCCTCAGAAGTATTACCTTCTAAGTAATTAAATATCATATCGTGAGTTTCTTTTGGACAAACATTAGCAACAACAGAAATAACTCCGTGTCCACCAACTGATAATAGAGGAACTATAGAATCATCATTTCCAGAATAAATAAAGAAGTCTTCATCAACTAGTCTTTTTATCTCTAAAACTTGCGCTAAGTCTCCGCTAGCCTCTTTTATTCCAACAATGTTTTTAATCTTTGAAAGTTCAGCTACAACACTTGGTGCTATATTAACATTCGTTCTTGACGGTACATTGTATAATATTATTGGTAAATCAATATTTTTTGCTATTTCTTCAAAATGAAGAACTAAACCTTTTTGACTACATTTATTGTAGTATGGAGTTATTATTAAAAGACCGTCTACTCCTATTTCCTTAGCTCTTTGGCTAAGTTTTATAGTTTTTTGAGTGTTATTTGAACCAGTTCCAGCAATAACAGGTATTTTTTTATTAACTTTTTTTACAACAAATTCTAAAGTAGATAAAACTTCTTCACAGTTCATAGTTGTAGATTCACCAGTTGTACCACATATTATTAGTGCATCAGTACTATTTTCTAAATGAAAATCAACTAATTTTTCTAAAGCATCAAAATTTATTCCATTTTCGTTAAATGGAGTAACAAGTGCAACACCGCTACCTTTAAACATATTATACCTCCAAATATTTATACTAGATTATATTTTAAAAGAAGTTCAGCAATTTGAACAGTATTAGTAGCAGCACCTTTTCTTATATTATCGGCAACTATCCACATATTAATTCCATTATCTAAACTAAAATCTCTTCTTATTCTTCCAACAAAAACTTCATCTTTATCGTTAGCATCAAGTACTGTTGGATAATTTTCGTTCATAACAATTAAATTTTCAGTTTGTTTTAGATTATCTATTAGTTGATCAAGTTCAAATTCATTGTAAAACTCAAGATTTACACTTTCACTATGACAATTTTTAACTGGGACTCTAACAGTAGTTGCAGTTACTTTTAAAGAATTATCATTAAGTATTTTTTTAGTTTCATTTATCATTTTAATTTCTTCTTTTGTGTATCCATTTTCTTCAAATACATCAATATGAGGAAGAGAATTGTATGCTATTTGTTTAGCATAAAAAGTATTTTTTTCACCTTTTATACCATTTTCAAGATCTAAAACACCGTTTACTCCACTTCCTGAAACTGCTTGATAAGTTGAATAAACTATTCTTTTAATTTTATACTTATCGTGAAGTGTTTTAAGAGGAACTACCGCCTGAATTGTTGAGCAATTTGGATTTGCAATTATTCCATTATGATTTTTAACATCTTCTGGATTAACCTCAGGTACAATTAATGGAACGGTATCGTCCATTCTCCAAAAACTTGAATTATCAATAACAACCACACCATTTTTTGCAGCAATAGGAGCAAATTTTTCACTTATTGAGCCACCTGCTGAGAACAGTGCTATTTGTATATCTCTATCAAAAGAAGTTTCAGTTAATTCTTCAACTGTATATTCTTTGTTCATAAAAGTTATTTTTTTACCAGCAGATCTTTTAGAAGAAAATAAATACAAATTGTCTATTTGGAAATTTCTTTCCTCTAAAACTTTTAGAAAAGTTTGACCAACCATACCAGTAGCACCAACTATAGCTAAATTTATTTTTTTCATAAAAACACCCCCATATATATTTGTTTAAAATAATATTTTATCTATATTATACAATAAAATAACGTTTATATGCTATAAATAATTAATTATCAAAAAGATATAAATTTAATATTATGAAAAAAAATTCCAAATATTCTTGAAGTAATGTCAAAATTTATGATATATTTTATATTAAATATGCTAATAGTTTTATATTAATAATAATTATTTGAAATTATAAGAGGGGAAGGGCTAATAGTATGAGAGAGTTTTTTAGTAATATGAAAATAAGAAAAAGACTAACACTTAGTTATGTGGTAATAATATTTCTTATGTTATTTACAACGCATTTTTCTATAATGGGGATTAAGAATGTAAAAAGTAAATTTGATGTTTATTTAGGAGAAGAAAGTGTTGCGAATTTATCATTATCAAATGCGCAAATACATGTTAATAAAGGGGCTAGAATAATTAGAGAAATATTTATTGAAACTGATGAAAATAAAAGGATGATATTAACATCAGAACTTGAAAATGTTAAAGAATTAATAAATAATGATCTATATTTTTTAAGTAATTACGAAGGTTTAAAAACAGATAGTATACCGAACTTTGTAAATGCAGTTAACAGTTGGCTTAATATTGGAAATAATATTATGATTGAAATTCAAGTAGGAAATGATGATTTAGCATCATATATGCTTTTAAATGAATGTAGAGGAATACTTAATGAAGTAGTTAGTCTAGCTACACAAGTTAGTGATGATTTAGAAAATAGAACTCAAACATTTTTAGTTGGTGTTGTTAGTGATAATAATAAGCATATAATGATTATATTAAGCGTATTAGTTATAGCAATAGTAGTTAGCTTAATAGTATCAGCAATGGTTACTAATGGTATAGTAAATCCAATTGGTGAACTTTCTTATGTATCAGAACAATTATCGAATGGAATACTAAATAGTGAGATAAACTATGAAGGTAGAGATGAAATAGGAGTTATGGCTGATAGTATGAGAAAGAGCATGACAATACTTTCAACTTATATTAGTGAAATAGATCAAGGTCTTGAAATGATGTCAAATGGTGATTTTAATTTACAAGCAGTTGAACCATTCGTTGGAGAATTTGAAAATATAGAGAAATCTTTCGATAAATTTGCAGTTAATATGTCAAGTACTCTTCAGAAAATAAACTTAGCATCAGAACAAGTTTCAGTTGGAGGGGAACAAGTTTCAAGTGGTTCTCAAAAATTAGCACAAGGTTCAACAGAACAAGCAGCATCTGTTGAAGAATTATCAGATATAATAAATATTATGAGTGACGAAATAGACTTGAATGCAAAAAATGCACAAGAGGCAAATGAATTATCTCAAAAAACTGGAAGTTCAATAATTGAAAGTAATGATAAAATGAAAGAAATGACTATAGCAATGAGTGATATATCTGAAAAGTCTCACGAAATAAGTAAGATAATAAAAACAATAGACGATATAGCATTCCAAACTAATATTTTAGCACTTAATGCTGCAGTTGAGGCAGCACGTGCTGGAAATGCGGGTAAAGGATTTGCGGTTGTTGCAGATGAAGTTAGAAATCTTGCACAAAAATCAGCAGAGGCTGCAAAAAATACAACTGCTTTAATTGAAGGTACAGTTGAGGCCGTTGAAAATGGTTCTAAAATTGCAGATGATACTGCTAAATATCTTCTTGAGATAGTAGAAGATGCAACAAAAACTACTGAAATGATGGTAAGTATAGCAAATGCAAGTGAAAATCAAGCAAATGCTGCACAAAATATAAGAGAAGGAATAGCTCAAATATCTGCAGTAGTTCAAAATAATTCAGCAACAGCAGAAGAAAATTCATCTGCAAGTGAAGAATTAAATATACAATCTCAAATTTTAAAGGACTTAGTAGGAGAGTTTACTTTAAATGATGCGGTTTATAAAAATGAAAGCAACTATGATTATAATTTTTAATTAAATTAAGAAAGAATGTAGATTTTATCTGCATTCTTTTTGTATTTCGTTAAAAAATTATGTTTTATATATAAAAAAATATTCACAAACTTTAAAAATATCGTATAATATATTTATATTATAAATACCATTTGGGAGAGGAGAAATTATGAAAGAAATTTTTAGTAATATGAACATAAGGTATAGATTATCACTTAGTTATGTGGTAATAATATTTCTTATGTTAGTAACAACACATTTTTCAATAGCAGGGATTAAAGATGTAAAAAACAAGTTTGATGGTTATTTGGGAACAGAAAATGTAGTTAGTATAAAATTATCTAATGTACAAATTAATGTTAATGAGGGCGCTAGATTAGTTAGAGATATGTTAATTGAAACTGATGAAAGTAAAGAGGTTTTATTAAATCAAGAAGTATCTAGAGTAATAACAGATATAAATGAGGATTTAAATTTCTTAGTTAATTATGAAAAATTAAGTACTAATAGTATTGGAAACTTTGTAAGTGGAGTTAATACTTGGCTTACGCTTGGAGGAAGAGCAATCTCTGAAATTCAAGCAGGAAATGATGATGTAGCAGCATATATTCTTTTAAATGAATGTGGGGATATACTTGATGAGATGGTTAATTTAGCTAAAGCTGTTACTGATGATTTAGATAATAGAACTCAAACATTTTTAGTTAGTGTAGTTAGTGATAATAATAAAATTATAGCATTTATACTATGTGTATTATTTGTAGCTATATTAAATAGTATAGTAGTATCAGCAATGGTTACAAATGGTATAGTAAAGCCAATTAATGAAGTATCTTATGCTGCAGAGCAATTATCGAATGGAATTTTAAGTACTAAAATAAGTTATGAAGGTAGAGATGAAATAGGAGTTATGGCGGATAGTATGAGAAAGAGTATGAAAATACTTTCAAATTATATTCGTGATATAGATCAAGGACTTGAAATGATGTCAGATGGAGATTTTAACCTTAAAGAGGTTGAACCGTTTGTTGGAGAATTTGAAAACATAGAGAAATCTTTTGATAGATTTGCAGTTAATATGTCAAGTACTCTTCAGAAAATAAACTTAGCATCAGAGCAAGTTGCAGTTGGAGGGGAACAAGTTTCAAGTGGTTCTCAAGAATTAGCACAAGGTTCAACAGAACAATCAGCATCTGTTGAAGAATTATCAGATATAATAAATGTTATGAGTGATGAAATCGACTTAAATGCAAAAAATGCACAAGAGGCTAATGAATTATCTCAAAAAACTGGAAGTTCAATAATTGAAAGTAATGATAAAATGAAAGAAATGACTATAGCAATGAGTGATATATCTGAAAAGTCTCACGAAATAAGTAAGATAATAAAAACAATAGACGATATAGCATTCCAAACTAATATTTTAGCACTTAATGCTGCAGTTGAGGCAGCACGTGCTGGAAATGCGGGTAAAGGATTTGCGGTTGTTGCAGATGAAGTTAGAAATCTTGCACAAAAATCAGCAGAGGCTGCAAAAAATACAACTGCTTTAATTGAAGGTACAGTTGAGGCCGTTGAAAATGGTTCTAAAATTGCAGATGATACTGCTAAATATCTTCTTGAGATAGTAGAAGATGCAACAAAAACTACTGAAATGATGGTAAGTATAGCAAATGCAAGTGAAAATCAAGCAAATGCTGCACAAAATATAAGAGAAGGAATAGCTCAAATATCTGCAGTAGTTCAAAATAATTCAGCAACAGCAGAAGAAAATTCATCTGCAAGTGAAGAATTAAATATACAATCTCAAATTTTAAAGGACTTAGTAGGAGAGTTTACTTTAAATGATGCGGTTTATAAAAATGAAAGCAACTATGATTATAATTTTTAATTAAATTAAGAAAGAATGTAGATTTTATCTGCATT
>JAWXUS010000014.1:32575-44302 GCA_044426235.1 Peptostreptococcaceae bacterium
CTCAAATTTTAAAGGACTTAGTAGGAGAGTTTACTTTAAATGATGCGGTTTATAAAAATGAAAGCAACTATGATTATAATTTTTAATTAAATTAAGAAAGAATGTAGATTTTATCTGCATTATTTTTTATTTTTAAAGAATAATATAAATATATAGTAAAAATAAAATCTAATATATAAAAAAATTTATTTATAAAACAAAAAAATGTCGTATAATATTATTTATATAAAATGAATTTTATATAAATAATATTATAAATATAAAATAGGAGGAAGTATGGGATTTTTAAGTAATATGAAAATTAGGAGTAGGTTATTAACATCATTTGCAATAGTGCTTATATTTTCAATGGTAATAGGAGCTACAGGACTTAAATCAATTCAAGATATAGTAAAAAATGCAAAGGATTATACTGATAATCTAGTTGTATCTCAAATTGGGGTATAATCTATTCAAACTGAAGTTAATAATATAGGTATGCAAGTAGGGCAGTTGGCTCTGAATAATGATTTAAACTTGTATCAACAATATACAGAAAAAATAAAATTATCAGAACAATCAATAGAAAGTAGTATTCAAATAATAAAAAATAATTATAATGACACTGCTTTAATCGATAATTATAACAATGCGATACTAGATTTTTTTAGTTATGTAGATAACATACTAATACCGGAAGGTAAATTAGAAGGTGGTGGAAATATTGTAAACCTATTTTTAGGTGAAGGTGCACAAAAATTAGACAAAGTAACTTCTGTTGGAAATGAAATAGGAAACGATATAGTTAATCTTGGAAATGAAATGTTAGATAATAATTCTAAAAGCGCAGTAAATGCTGTTATAAATGTAATAATCGTAATGGGTATATCTATTTTAATAACAGTTTATATAGTTGCTAGAATAACAAGAAGTATAGTAGGTCCAGTTGAAGAAGTTTCAAATGTTGCTAAAATGCTATCAAATGGAGTTTTAAATTCTAATATTAAGTATCACGGAAATGATGAATTAGGAGTTATGGCAGATAGTATGAGAGATAGTATTGAATCACTATCTTTATATGTAAAAGATATAGATAATAGTCTTACTATGATGTCAAAAGGAGATTTTAATATTAAAACTTCAATTCCATTCGTTGGAGATTTTGAAAATATAGAGCATTCGCTTATAAAATTTAGTGAGGAAATATCTGAAACTCTAAATCAAATAAATATTGCATCAGAACAAGTATCAACTGGTTCTGAACAAGTTGCAATAGGTTCACAAGATTTAGTTCAAGGTTCGGTTGAACAAAGTGCTGCTATTGATGAGCTATCAAATGTTATAACTTTAATTGGTGAAGAAATTGATATCAATGCAAAAAGTGCAAAGGAAGCAAATGAACTTTCAAGTAGAACAGGAACTTTAATTGTTGATAGTAATGAAAAGATGAAGGATATGACTGTTGCTATGAATGATATTAGCGATAAGTCTAATGAAATAATCAAGATAATAAAGACTATTGATGATATAGCATTTCAAACTAATATATTAGCATTAAATGCTGCAGTAGAAGCAGCACGTGCTGGAAATGCTGGAAAAGGATTTGCAGTTGTTGCAGATGAAGTTAGAAATCTTGCACAAAAATCTGCAGAGGCTGCAAAAAATACAACTCTATTAATTGCAGAAACCGTTGAAGCTGTTGAGAATGGTTCAAAGATTGCAGATGAAACGGCTAAATCATTATTTGAGATAGTTGAAGATGCAACAAAAACTACTGAAATGGTGATGACGATATCTGATGCGAGTAATAAGCAAGCAGAAGCTGCCAAGAGTATAAGAATTAATATAAATCAAATATCATCAGTTGTACAAACAAATGCAGCAACAGCTGAAGAAAGTTCTGCTGCAAGTCAAGAATTAAGTGGTCAATCACAAGTACTTAAAAGTTTAGTTGACAGATTTAAGTTAAGAACAAAATAATAGAAAAAACATATATTATTTTAACCAAAATAACCATACCTAATATTAAAATTTAAGTAGTATTTTAGGTATGGTTTTTATTGATATGTAGTTGTTTTGTACCAAAAATTAATTTGACTTGAACTAAAAGTATATAGTATAATAATTACGTAATCTACTTTAAAAATGCAATTTTTTAGAGGATATAAAGTTGATAATAACAATTTACTGGAATGTATTTGTGTTATAAATGTTTAAGAAAATAGTAGTTAAGGGAGGAAAAGGGATGTTCCCAAGTAAAAAAAATAGTAAAGGTTTTACATTAGTTGAGTTATTAGTTGTAATAGCAATTATAGGTATATTAGCAGTAGTTGCTGTGCCATCGCTTTTTAGAAATATAAACAAAGCAAATTCAGCAGATATAATAGCAGATTTAAGTGCAATTAGAACATCTGTAACATCTGAGTATGCAGACAAAGGTTATTTAGAATCAGGAGTATATATAAACGACCAAATAGCACAAAGATTTGGTATTGATGGTTTATCGGATAAAGCAAATTATAATTTAGCATTAGATGGTCAAACTGCTACTGTAACAATTACTGCAAATAATACAGAAACAGCTGGTTATGTTGCGCAAAACTGGAATTTAAGAGCATCAACGGTAGGTGAAGTTGTAACAGTTGATTTATTAGCATTACCAATGGGTTCTGATTCAAGTGATAGTTATAATTCAGGAGTATTTGAATAAGAAATTTATTAAAAAAGTGTAAAAGCAAGATATTAGAAATAACACAAGTAGGGAGGTAATCCCTGCTTTTTTAATAAAATATTATAAAAATGAGGGAACAAAAAATGCAAAAAATAAGAATAGGTGACAAATTAGTTCAGCATGGATACATAACAGAAGATCAGTTACAGGAAACATTAAAATATCAAAAGCAAACAGGAAAGAGATTGGGAACTCTTTTAATTGAAAATGGACTAATAAGTTCAGAGGCACTAACTAATATACTAAAAGAATTACTTCAAATAGAGAGTATTGAACTTAATTTATCAAATATAAATCCAGATGCAGTAAAAAGAATACCACAAAATATATGTAGAAGATATAAAGTATTTCCATATAAAATAGAAGGTAATACTCTATTTTTAGCAATGGAGGATCCACAAGATAGAGCATCTATTCAAGATGTTAGACGTATATCTGGTATGGAAGTTGTACCAAGCATTTCAAATATCAATGAAATTGAAAGTGCAATAGAAAATTTCTATTCAAATACGGATGCAGATAAAGCGATAAAAGAATATGCAAAAGATGATAGAAATTCACCTAAAGAAGAGGTTATAATAGAAGATGATGATGTTAACTCTGCACCTATAGTTAGATTAGTTCATGGTATATTAGAATTAGCTGTTAGAAAAAAAGCGAGTGATATTCATATTGAACACGATGGTGAATCGATGAGGGTAAGATTTAGGATAGATGGGATTTTAATTGAACATATGAAAACTAGTTCTCAAGCATATAAAGCAGTAGTTAGTAGAATTAAGATTATGTCTAGTTTAAATATCTCAGAAAAAAGACTTCCTCAAGATGGTAGAATGTTTATGAATATTGATAATAAACAAATAGATTTCAGGGTTTCTACTATGCCAACTAACAAAGAAGAAAAGGTTGTTATGAGGGTACTTGATAAAACGAATTTTATGGTGGGTAAAGAATACTTAGGATTTTCAAATGAACATATGGAAGTCTATGATAATTTACTATCAAAGCCATATGGACTTCTTTTAATAGTTGGACCAACTGGAAGTGGAAAAACTACAACTTTGTATTCTATGCTTGAGCAATTAAATAGCATTGAAAAAAATATATTAACTATAGAAGATCCTGTTGAGTATGAATTAAAAGGAATCAATCAATCTCAAATAAACTATAAAGCAGGACTTGATTTTACAAGTGCTTTAAGATCTTTCTTAAGACAAGATCCAGATATTATAATGGTTGGAGAAATAAGAGATTACGATACTGCGGAAATGGCAATTAGAGCATCTCTTACAGGACATTTAGTTTTAAGTACACTTCATGCAAATACTTCAGCAGGGGCAATATCAAGACTTATAGATATGAAAGTTGATAGATTTTTAATTACATCAAGTTTAATTGGTGTTGTATCTCAGAGGTTAGTTAGAAGAATTTGTGAGGATTGTAAAACGCCATATGAGGCAAGTCTTGGGGAGAAAAGAATGCTTGGTATAAATCCAGATAGTCAATTAATTTTACAAAAAGGAACTGGTTGTTCAAAGTGTAATGAAACTGGATATAAAGGAAGAATGGGTATTTATGAAATGCTTAGAGTAAATAATCAAATTAAAGATTTAATTGATAGAGGTGCAAGGGAAGAAGAAATAGTTAGTAAAGCTAGAAGTCTTGGTATGAAGACTATGGTAGAAGATGCTGCACTTAAGGTTTTAGCAGGAAAAACTACTGTAGAGGAAATGCTAAGAGTAACTTTTGTGGGCGAATAGGTGTATAAATTATGAAAAAATTTAATTATGTAGCCATAGATAAAAATGGAGAAAAAATAAATGGAGTAATTGAGGCCGATGACTTATTAGATGCAAAAAGTAAGTTAAGAGCTAAAAGATTAAAAATTGTTAAGATTGAAAAATCTCAAGAATTAACTTTATTTAGTAAAAAGAAAAAAGATAAAAAATTAAAAGCAGATACTGTAAGTCACTTTTGTAGGCAGTTTTCAATAATAATAGCATCAGGAATTAACAGTATTATAGGGCTTGAAACTTTGGCAAAAAGAACAGAAAATCAAACTTTATCAGAGGAAATTAGTAGAATAGTTGATGAAATTAAAAAAGGTTCAACAATTTCTGATGCTATGCTTGATGAAAAATCAAAATTTCCAAAATTACTTGGTGCAATGGTTGCAACAGGTGAGGAAACTGGTACGTTAGAAGAAGTACTTAAGAATATGTCTACTTTTTATGAAAAAGAATATAGAATTATACAAAAGATAAAAAATGCATCAACATATCCAATAATAGTTGTAATATTATCTCTTGTTATGCTTTTCGTATTTTCAAGTTTTATCTTACCTGAAATGGTAACTTCTATTATGGAGGTAGATGGTGATTTACCATTTATAACTAAGGTCGTTATGAATGTTGGTATGTTTATGAATACTTGGTGGCCAGTAGTCTTAGTTCTTATAATTTTTGGTATATATTCACTTAAAAAGTATTTAGAGACTGATGAGGGACGATATAAAAAAGATCAAATGATTAATAAGATTCCGATTTTAGGAAAAGGTATAAATAGTATAGTTTTAATGAGACTATCAAAGGCACTTCATTTATTTATATCTACTGGTTATCCAATGCTACAGGGTCTTGAATACATAAAAGAAAGTATGAATAATTCACTAGCTGAAAGAGCTTTAACAGATGCTAGAGATGGACTTATGAAAGGTGAATCGTTAGCTGAAAATTTAGAAAGAAATGATTATTTTGATTTAGTTTTTGTGCAAATGATTGAAATTGGGGAACAAACAGGTCAATTAGAATTAATAAGTGATCAAATGTCAGAGTTTTACGAACATGAATCAGATATATACTTAACAAGATTAATATCAATGATAGAGCCTATTATGATAATATTTGTTGGGATAATAGTTGCTATATTAGTAATTGCAGTTTTCCTACCAATGCTAAGTATATACGATGGAATTTAGGGAGGAATATATATGAAATTATATATATCATACTATGAAAACTATGTAGTTATAGTTGAGGGTATGTATAATAATAAAAAAGGTAAATATATCATAAAAAATCTTGATATTATTACAGAAAATGATGTAGTACTTGACACAGAAGATAGATATTCACTTCTTAGGCAAGCGCTTGAACTTAATCAATACAAAAGTAAAAAAGTAGTGTTTTTATTAAATACAAGAGACGTTATATTAAAGTCAAATTCTATTAAAAAGATAGATAAAAAAGATCTAGATGGAATAATGAATAACGAGATGTATGATATGATGTCTTTAGATGATGCTGAATACTCTTTCTCTTATGAAGTAATTGGAGAAAGAGTAGTTGAAGAAGAAATTTATTTAGATATGATAATTGCAGCTGTACAAAATAGAGAACTTGATGAAATTCTTCAAATATTTGAAGAAAATAAACTAACAGTTACTAGTATAGACACTTTAACCACTGCATATTCTAGGTTAATAAAAAATATAGAATATAATGATATGATGATAATAAATATTGGTAGATATGGAAGTATAGTTGATATTTACAAAGAAAATACATTTTTTATTCACGATAATATTCCAGTTAAAGTTTCAGATGAATCTAATGAATTTGTTGCACAGTCTTTAAAGAGTGAAATTAAAGGACTTATGGACTTTTATTCATCGAGAAACTTTGGTAAAGAAGTTGACGAAATAATTTTAATTGGAGAATCTAATAAGAATAAATTTATACAAGAAGAATTTAGAACTGGATTTAATAGTAAAGTTATAACTGGTGTTGAAAATTTATTTAATATAGCAGACAATATTCAAGGAGAAATACTTGAAGAAGATATAAGTAATATAACAGATATATTAGGTAGTATGCTTATTTCAACAATGTCTAAAAAATCTTATGATCCAATAAATTTACTTCCTCTTGAAGAAAAAAATAAGAGAATAAAAAATATAAAAAATAGAAATATTTTATCTATGACTATTGCATCGGTTTCAATATTAGCACTTCCATACTGTGCACTTATAGTTATGAATAATAGAGTTGAAGATACTTATTTAATATATCAACAAAATCTTAATAATATAAAGGTTCAGTATAAAAGTATAAAAGATTTAGATACAGAAATACAAAAGTATCAAGATAAGATTGATATTTATGAAATGTTAAGTTCTAAAAATATAACTTGGAATGAAGTACTATCTGCGATTGAGAAAAATATTTCAACTAATGCAGATTTAACAGATGTAAAAGTATATTATGATGAATATTTAGCAAAAACAACTACAGTAAAAGAAACTACTGAAGATAGTAGTGATACTACTCAACAAACGAGTAGCACAAGTACACCATTATATGAAAAAATACCAAATACTATTTCTTTAACTGGAATAACTAGAAACGCTGAAAGTATAGGTATGTTTACATATAACCTTAATCAACTTGATTATTTTAAATCTGTTGAGTTAAAAAGCAGTATTTGGGACGAAAATGATGATATATTAACATTTGAAATTATATTAATATTAAAAGAGGGGGTAATTTCTGTTGAGTAGAACTACTAAAAAGAAAAAAAATATACTACAAAGAGATGTGAACCCAAAGCATTTATTATTAATAACAGCAATATTTGGATCTATATTTATTTATGTATTTTTACTAATGTATCCAAAGTATATAGATATAAAAGACTCTTACAACAAGATAAGTATTGTTGAAGATGAAATTAGAGAATATAAAATTAATATGGGTAGTATAGATTCAAAAAATATGGAATTAAAAGCTATAACTGAAGAAGAAAAAGTTAAAAGCTCAATAGTAAATCATAAAATGCAAGATGGTATGTTTTGGATTGGATTATCACAACTTATGGAAAAAGTTGATGTTAAATTATTAGAATATACTTTATCAGACTCTATTTCGTATGATACATTTTTTGCTATACCAACTAAATTAAGTGTTAGAGGGGATTATAAGTCTGTAAGAACTATAATGAACTATCTTGAAAATCAAGAAAATATGACACAAATTTTAGATTATAGAATGGAAACATACATTAAGCCACAAGAACAATCTTCAACAACAACGACTTTTACTAAACAAGCAGTAAATAGTGCAAGTGTATTTTGGATAGAAGACGATAGTAATATTTATCATAGTACACAGTTTTGTCCGAGTTTATCAAATAACACTCAACCTCTTATTAATGGAAGTGTAAGTGATGCAAATAAAGCTGAAAAAACAGTAGCACATAGTGAATGCTGTGCTACTGGAAGTGAATTAGCTACTGAAGTAGAAACTGAAGAATCAAAAGCTGAAGGTGATATTGAGGCAACGTTTGAATTTATAATCTATTCTCTTGAAAATCCAACAATAGAACTTGAAAATGGAGATGCTAGTGAATGGAAACCAGGAAAGAACAATCCTTTTACAACGACTATTGATTAGTGGAGAGTGAAAAAATGCCTAAAAATAATAAAGGATTTACACTTTTAGAAGTTTTGGTAGTTATTAGTATACTTACTATAATTTTGTTTATAGGAAATAAGATGATGATTGATGTAGTGACATTTAGAAGTGATCAGCGAACTAAAACTGAAGAAATGTCAAATATTACTTTGGCTAAAAAGTATCTTACAAATGATCTTAAAGCATCAAAATCTATCGAAAAAGTAAGTGATTATATTTGGAAGATAAAAAATTCTAATGATGAAGATATAACTTATTATATATCACTTAATCTGAATGAAAAAAAATATTCACTAGATAGAGTACAAAATGGTAATTCAATACAAATAATATCTGAACAAAAGTATTATGCAGAACCACTTTTTAATATAACTGAAAAAGATTCATTATATACAGTTGAATTATTTATGAAAGAAAACAATTATAAGTTTGAAGTTATGAAAAGAATAACTTCAAACTTATAATGTAACTATAAAAATTCAGTATTTAAAAGGATAATAAATATGAAAAAAAGTAATAGAGGATTTACACTTCTTGAAGTCTTAATATCAATAAGTATATTAACTATAATAGTACTATCTTTTGCTAATTTCTTAAGTTCAAATATAAAATATAACGTTAAAAATGAACAAGACATTAAGGCATTAAATATTGCAACTAGTGAGATTGAGAACTTAAGATATCAAATAAAAAATAATCAAGATATATTTTTTACTACAGATGATAAGGAGTTTGTAGAACTTCTTAATGCTTGGGAAATTAATGATGAAATAAATATTAAGGCAAATGATCCATATAAAAGAGTAATTAAAATTGAAAAAAATGAGAATATCTATACCGTACACGTTAAAATAACTAAAGACGGTGCATTTTCTACAAATAAAGAAACTAAATTAATAGCACAAATATTTAGCAATGAATAGGATGGTGCAAATTGAAAATAAAAAGTGAAAAAGGTTCAGCATTATTTTTAGTTATGCTTGTTATGTCTCTTGTAACTATTGCAGTTATGTCTCTTACAAAACAAGTCAATAATCAAATTATATTTAATATGAACGATTATGAAAGTGTTCAATATGAATACTTAGCAGAGTCTAGTATAGAAAATAGTATAAATAAAATAATTAAAAGTGCTAAAAATTCAGAAATTAGCATAGAAGAAGAAATTGAAGAAGATGATAATGCTATCAAAATAGGATTTAATCATAGTGAAGATTGTAAAAATTCAGGAGATGAAGATTGTAGCCATATTAGATGTTTACCTATTGTAAGAAATGGCGATACTGAAAGTAGTGATGGATTTTATAAATTAATATATATAGATTTTATTGAAGATAATACTATTTTAGAATCACTTCCATTTATGATTGATAATGCTAAATTAAAAAATGATGATTTATTAGTTAAAGATATAGCTTTCTTACTTAATAGTTTTAGTGGTGAAGAAATAGAGGAATTTGGATTTAATGAAAATAATATTTTGGATTTAACCAAAAAAATTATTGATAGTGACGGTTCTGATTATGAATCATTTGAGATTTATCTTGAAAATTTGGGTCAAATTGAGTTAAAACTTGAGGAAGTTATAGATTTTATTAATGAAAATTATGAAGATATGGTCGTTGAGATAGAGGAACTAGAGGTTTATTTATCTGAAATAAAAGAAATAAAAAGCAGATTAGATGCAAAAACTGAAGTACCAAGTACAGGTTTAGTTGAAATAAATATACCAGAGTATATTTCGTCAACTAGAAATGAAAATGGACTTTTAAAGATTAATGATTTAATAGATATATCGAATTCAACTATGTTTGTTGATATATCTAAAAATGGAGATAATATTAGTTCTTTTGAAATAGAGAAAGTAGTATTAAATGGCGAAGAATTTGAAGTAATTGATAATATAATTACATTAAAAGGACACGCCTCAAAATATAGTAGCCAAATAGTAAATACTATTTCGGTTAAAGTAAAATTTTATATAGAATCGGATAGATTAATGTATGGTTTATTAGATTATAAGGAGTAGAGCTATGAGTATATTTGATTTATTAAAACAAGCAATAAATATTGGGGCATCAGACATTCATATAACGGTTGGTAGTAATGTTATAGCAAGAGTAAGAGGACAATTTATGAATCTTACTAACAATAAATTAACTGCATTAGATACAAAAAAAATAGTTAAAGAAATTGCAGGAGATGAAAATTATAAAAGAGTAAATGAAAATGGTGAATGTGATTTTTCAGTTTCAATAGATACAGGAGAAAGATTTAGGGTTAATGCATATAAACAAAAAGGAAGTTATGCGGTTGCAGTTAGAACTATAACTTCTGAAATACCTAAATTTGAGGATTTAAAACTTCCTGAAATATTAAAAACTTTTACACAAAAACAAAAAGGACTAGTATTAGTTACAGGTCCAACTGGAAGTGGTAAAAGTACTACTTTAGCGAGTATGTTAGATTTAATTAATGAAAATCAACAAAGACACATTATAACTTTAGAAGATCCAATTGAGTATGTACATAGTCATAAGAAAAGTATTATCAATCAAAGAGAAATTGGCCAAGATACAAAAAGCTTTAATACTGCACTTAGATCTATATTAAGGCAAGATCCAGATGTTATATTAGTTGGAGAAATGAGAGATCCAGAAACTATATCTATTGCACTTACTGCAGCAGAAACTGGACATTTAGTATTTTCAACACTTCATACAGTAGGTTCTGCAAAAACTATAGATAGAATAGTAGATATGTTCCCAGCTGAACAGCAACAACAAATTAGAACACAATTATCAACAGTTTGTGAGGGAATAATTTCTCAACAATTAATACAAACTATAGATAATAGACATAGAGTAGCTGCACTTGAAGTTATGGTTGCAAATTCTGCAATTAGAAACTTAATAAGGGAAAATAAAACTTATCAAATACAAAATATAATTCATACTGGTACAAAACAAGGAATGCAATCAATGGATCAAGAATTAGTTGATTTATATAAACAAGGAACAATAAGTAGAGAGAGTGTTCTTAGTAGATGTACTGATTTTGAGTATGTTAATAGACTAATCGGAGATAGACAATTATAGAAACACAAAATGGGAGACGTTAAGTTTCCCTTTTTAAATATAAAAAAAGGAAGTTTATTATGAATATATATTTTACTTTTGTATCATTCGTTTTTGGAATAATTCTTGGGAGTTTCTATAATGTTTGTATATATAGAATACCCCTTAAAAAATCTATTGTGAGTCCACCGTCTAGTTGTACAAACTGTGGAAATAGATTAAATATAGTAGATTTAGTACCAGTGTTTAGTTGGATATTTTTAAAAGGTAAATGTAGATTTTGTGGAAATGAAGTTTCTAGCAGATATATAAGTATTGAACTTTTAACTGGAGTAATTTTTGTTTTAATATTTTTAGTTTTTGGATATAATATATCAACAATTTATTATATGATTTTTTCATCAATACTAATAGTAATCACATTTATTGATATAGATCATTTGATAATACCTGATAGGATAGTTATATT
>JAWXUS010000121.1:0-3037 GCA_044426235.1 Peptostreptococcaceae bacterium
TTCAACAAAAATAAGAGATATCTACGGAGATATCAAAACAATTAATAATGCACAAATTACAACTGTAATAAATAAAACAAAAGAACTTTCTATGGCAGATGTTGTTGTAGGAATAAATTACGGAGAATCAATTGAAAAAGTTGAAGCTGTATTTAGAAAAGAAATAAAACATATCAAAAGTAAAATCGCTGAAGCTGAAGAGGAAGTTGCATATTTAGGTGTTCAAGATTTAAGTGCTTCTTCTGTGGATTTATTATTTATAACTTATTGTAAAGAAGAAAATGTAGCATCAGTAAAAAGAAAAATGAGAAGAGAATTAAAAATAATTTTCGATAAATATAACATCGAGATACCATATCAACATATTACTTTAGAAAATAAAGAAGGTGGATTCGAAAGTGCTGTTGTTATCGAGGAAGATATTAATGATATTCAAGAAGAGCCTGTTGATTTTGAAAATTTACTTTTCAATAAATCAATACCAGATAAAAATAATTCTAATGAGGAACAAGAAGTTACTTCAAACCAAGTAAAAAATAATGAACCATTATTCGATGATACATTCTTAACTAATAAAGCACATTATATTCAACCTGTATCAAATTCAGATGATGAATATATAGTTGGTCAAATCCAAGTAGTGAATATAGGAAATAATCCTTCTACTATCAAACAAGAAAAAAATCCTATTCAAAAGACTATTATCGTTGAACCACAACTAATGGAAAATTTTGAATATTTAAATGATGATAATTTTGATGATGTATTTATAGCAGCAGATGATAACCATCAAGCAATACTTATTTCTAAAGATGACAATATCTTAGATGAGATTATCGATGATCTAATGCACGATGATAATGAAAAACTAGAAAAAATAGTTCTTCCTAAAGAAGAAAAAAATAATGAGGTAACTCAAGTTAAAAAACAAGCTCCAAAGAAAAAAACTAATACAACTTCAAATAAAAAGAAAAAAGTAATAACTGAAAATGTTAAAGAAGATATTAATCCAGAAATAACAAATTTAGAACAAGCTTTAGGTTCATTTATAGAAGAAGAAAAAAAATAGAGGCTGTAAAGAAATAAATTTCAGAAATGAAGTTTAGGACTTTACAGTCTTTTCTTTTTTATAGTTTTTTAGTTATTTCTAATAGTTCTTCTATTTTAGCAACAATTCTTTTTTGTTCTTCAAATGCATCCGCCGAACCTCTATGACACTCATCGATTACAATTAAATCAAAATAATTTGGTTTAAATTGTAACTACGCTTTCTCATTCTCCTCACCAGAAAGTTGTTGATATAAACTCATATAAATATTATAAGATGAATCTAAGTGTTTATTTTTAACTTTTGTAATTATATTTTTTACTAAACGGTTCAAAATTATTCAACATCGTTTGATTTACCAATATATTTCTATCAGCTAAGAATAAAACTTTTTTTATTTTTTTCACTTTATATAATCCATGTATTATTTAAAATACAGTAAAAGTCTTACCAATACCTATATCCGTAACTAACATCAATCTTTTTTATCAAATGCAATAGTCTCTACAGCACGATTAATAGCAATTCTTTGATAATATCTAGGAGATTTACTTGTAGATGTATAATGATATGGTTGTTTAATTACTTTCTCTACTTCTTCATTAATAACTTTATGTTCTTTGTATCTTTTCCATAACTGTTCTTCTGTAGGAAATTAAGACATAGTTAAATGACGTTCTGTACCTTTTAACATATCATGTTCTAAGAATCCTTCACCATTACTTGAATAAGCAAAAGGAACACCCAATATTCTCGCATAATCAATGGCCTGTTGTATTCCAGTATCGATTTGATGCTCTTCTGCTTTGGCTTCTACTATAGCAATAGGAAAATTACTATAATTAGTTAATAGATAATCAACCTTTTTCTTTTTTAATCTTTTTTCAGTTTTACCATTTACTATAACTTTACAATCAGTAAATTGATGTTCAAAATAGATCTGTTCTATTTTCCATCCAGATGCTTGTATAGCTGGAGTAATCTTTCTTGCTTTTGTATCTTCTTCAGTTAGTTTCATTTGTGTCCCCCCACTTATTATGTATATAATACATAATTTAGTATAAAATACAAAAAAAGAGTTAAAAATAAAAAATTCACTCATATTAAAAGGTAATTCTTCTAAACTTATTGATTTTCACTGATTTATTTGATAAAACAAGAAAAAAGGGGGATATTTTCATGAAAAAAATATTATTATGTTTAATTACATGTTTCACAATCTTCGGATTAACTGGTTGTATTTTGGAAGATTTACTACCAGAAACACCAGAAACACCAGAAATACCAGAGACACCAGAAACACCAGATGAAAATCTTACAGAAGAAGAATATTTAACAATATATTATCAAAAAATCATTGATTCAACAGGTTTAGCTAAAGGTTCTGTTGATTCGTCATTTTTTTCATTGAACGCTGGTAATTCTGGATATGTAGAAAATGAAACATCTTTGGGTTTTGTAAAATATTTAGATGTATCTAATGTTACAGATATGTCTTATATGTTTTCTAATTGCAATAAATTATCATCTATTGATTTAAGTAACTTTGATACTTCTAATGTTACTAATACGGAAGGTATGTTTTCTAATTGCAAATCTTTAACAACTATTGATTTAAGCACTATTGATACTTCTAATGTTACTAATATATCTTATATGTTTTCTAATTGCAATAAATTAGTAGCTATAGACTTTAGAAATTTCGATACTTCTAGTGTTACAGATATGTCTTATATGTTTGAAGCTTGTGAGCTTTTAAATTCTCCTGATTTAAGAAATTTCAATACTTCTAATGTTACTAATATGTCTTATATGTTTGCTTCAACAACTTCATACAGCGGAAGTTTTAAAACACTAAATTTAAGCAGTTTTGATACTTCTAATGTTACTAATATGGAAGGTATGTTTTATAGATGCAGATATTTAACATCTATTGATTTAAGCAGTTTTGATACTTCTAATGTTACTAATATGTCTTATATGTTATAT
>JAWXUS010000122.1:0-3025 GCA_044426235.1 Peptostreptococcaceae bacterium
AATTTTAGACTTGCAATTCTCTTCAGTATCATTTAGATACAATTCATTAATAAATTGTTGTATCGTTAAATCAGAGTGTGAAATGAGTTCTTTTAAAGTTGTTATTCTAGCGTACGTTTTTATTATCTAATTCTAAATTATTTGTTCTATTTATAAATTCAATAAACAATTTATTCTCTAAGTATATTTTACATACCCTGTCTTCTAATTCAAAAGTAGATAAATACTTAATAAGTTCGGTATTATTGCTTAGAATTCTACTGCAAATTTCAACTGCCTTTAACAATTGAATAGTATCAGTTTTTTTATTTGCTAATTTATATTTTATTAAAAATTCTTTTGCATATTTAACAGCCTTGACATCATTACCTATAAGTTTTTGTAGATAAGCAAGATTTGCAATCATAGGAATTGTTATTTTAACTTCAGTGGAAAGTTTATCTAATTCTAACAATTCATTATGTGTATATTTTTTTATATTTCGTTTGAACCTACCTATTTCACCATGGAAAATAGTAAATTGAAAGCCATTACTAAATTTTGTGTTAATTTCCATAAAATATCAATTCCTTTCAAATCAATTAATTTAAATTATAATAGAGACGTTCTTGTTAAATCAAATATTTCGTAACAACTTTAATGTTATCATCTAAAGTTATAATTTCAACATTATGACACTCTTTCACACTTCTATACAACGATAACCAAACAAACGATTAATTTCATAACATTACCTTTCTTACTATGCAACATCTACTATATCTTCTATATTAATTTTCGAAAAATAGTCTAGTATCAACGTTTTTTGATTATTATTAAAATTTGTAATAGTACCTTTTAGTTCTTTTATTTTACCATTATCAAATACTTTTAATATAAGTTTTTGTTTGTGGTGGAATGATGTAATAAGAGTTTGATTTATTCTTTCTATATCATCTTCACCTGGTATTGGTTTATCTATTAAATCTACTTTTTTATGTAATGCTTCTATTGCTTCAGCATGTCCTTCAACTGCAGCGAATGGTCTGTATTTTATTGCATTTCTTCTGTTCATATAATCAGTCCTTTATACAAATAGTATTATATCATTATTTGTCGATTATTTATATAGAAAAAAGTGTATTTCTACACTTTAGTTTTGTTGGTTAATTTACTGAATTGCATAATGTTATATTCTCTACAATAATTAAAGTAATCTAGTATATTTACTGTATTAACTGTGTATGAATCATTTGTTAGGGATTTAGTATCATAAGCTATATTATGTATAACTATACCTAGATTTCCTATTAATACTTTTTCAGCTTCAATATTATTTAAGATGAAAGTTGATCCATGCGTTAAAGGATTACAGTCTTTGTATATTTTGTATATATCTTTACCAAATGTATTTCTCTTACCTTTTGTTTGTTTTAAATCAATTAAGTGTGCTAAATCAGATATTTTATATCTTCTATTTTCCATGTATCCGTATTCTATTATTTCATCTAACCAACCGAAATTCATGTAATCATTTATAGTACATTTAATATTCTTAGGTAATTTATTAAATTTATTTATTAATTCTTCTGGATATTCTCCCGTTGAATTAAATTCAAATCCCCATTTAACATGTTTATCGTATGTATCAATTACTTTTGATTCTTTTGTTATTAGTATGTAATAAATTAGATATAACTCTGTTAATGTTCTTAATTGAGAAAATGCTTCTTCATGTAAATTTATTTCCATTAGCGTAAGACAACCTACACATTTATTTATTATTTTTACCATCATTGTATAGTAGAAATTTTTATTATCTATTTGTATAGAATTTATTTTATTTCGAATTAATTCACCTGTATATGCTACCAAAGCTCTTAGACTGTATATACTTGGAGCGAATTGGTTATAAAAGTCTTTTCTTACTAATTCCGTTCCATATTTTCTTATACAAAGTTGAGTATGTACTTGGTCTATTAATTTTTTAATATATTCTTTGTTAGCTCTTAATTCTAATTTTTCTTCGTTTGTTAAATGGTTAGTATTTTCTTTAAATATCATAATTATATTTTTAGCTATTTCAAAATCAGGATTTTCCATAGCAACCATAAAACTGTTTATTCCGAAATCAGGTCTATTAAAAGATTGATCAATAATAACTCTACTTCTTTGTAGTGTGAAAAATTCATCTTTTACTTTAAACATAAAATTAGTATCTTTGTTATTACCAAAATAATCTCTATAGAAATCATTGAATCCTTTTTTAAAATATTCGTTTGGATTGTTCATTGTAACACCTCATTTCTTCAAATTTAAGTAAAAGAAAATATAAACTTAAATACAAATATCTTTGTATATACAATTGTTACACATTTCTTTATTATCTTCTTGTTCTGAAAATCTTTCTTTTGAAGTGGTTACTTTATCCGCAAAAAAAAGTATTTTCTCTTGTTCGTTTCTTTGATATTGAGTCAACTGACCAAACATCCTAACATCTTTATGAGTTTTTTCAAGCATATCAAAAGGAATTGATTTATATCTATCAAACTTAGAAGTCAAAACAATATTAGATTTTAATTTTAAATTAGATTTTATTTTACAATTCATATTAATATCCTCCGAAATCTAATCCAAAACAAAGTTTATTAATCTCAATTGATTTTTTTATTGAATAATCTGTAAATTCCCCGTTGATTTTTTGAACCATTTTGCTAAAGGCACTTACATTCAAGATAATATCTTTATCAATTTCTGCTTCGACATAAATCTCATCACCAAAATGCTCCATTGCTAATATAGGTACATTTATAATACCTAATGTAAATAATCTATTTTCTCTATTTTCCTCGCTAGAAACAAATCTAGATTCCTCTTTCCCTTCGCAAATTATCAATTTAGCTATCTTATTTCTAGAGTCATTACATGTAAATGTTTCATTTTTCATAGCTTTATTGGTATTAGAGATAGGAAAACCTTTTTCAAACATAGACCAATATGTATCATCGGCTAATTCAATTTGTATGTCTTTAGTTAAAAAAGGCAT
>JAWXUS010000015.1:0-43158 GCA_044426235.1 Peptostreptococcaceae bacterium
ACAACTTCAGATACTTTTGTTTCAGTTCCCATAACTTTTCTTCTTTGAATTTCAATTTTAGCAATTTCCTTTGACGCATCATCAAGCTCTCTTGCTACTTTGTCAACTTTCATAGGGTCATTTCCGATTAAAAACTCATATTGATCATCAAGAAGTTTTAAAAGTTCTTCAAAAAGCTTTTTTTGTTTTATGATTATATCTTTTATATCCATAAACTCACCTACTCCATATTTATATTTGAAAGTCTAATAGCTAATTTATTATCGATTATTATACTTTCTCCACTAGCAATTTTTTTACCATTAACATTTATATCAAGACCTTCCTCAACGTGTTTATCAAGGACTATAACGTCGCCCTCTTTTAAATTTATAATTCTTGATATTTTTTCTCTTGTAGATCCCATTTCAACACTTATTTCAAGTTTAGATTGCATAACGTCTTCGACTGCATTTATTTCTTCTGTTTGACCTTGATTTAATTGTCCAAATTCGGGAGTATAAATACTTTCATTTTCTTGAGTTGCCATATTTTACCTCCTTACAGATATAAATCTATTAAAAGACCATTGATTTCTTCTACCTTTGATGCTATATCTAAATTTTCTTTTTGCTCATATAAAAAATCTCTTGTCATCTCTTCTAATTTATCATTAACAGTTTTTACAGTCGTATAATAATTTCCCTCCCAAAAACTTGAGTTTTTATCTAAACTATACGCATAATCAACTACTGATTTTAAATATCCCTTAATAGCCTTTTTGTATGATGCTACATCTGAAAAATTTTGAGTATTAGATAACCTATCCCCTATACTTCTAATCTCTTTTAAATAATCATCTAATTCTTCTTTACTTTTTTTTATATTTATTTTATCAAAACTCTCTAAAAATTCTGTTTTTACTCGCTCACTTTTAGTTTCTAGATTGTTTATATTTTTATTATTTACGTTTTGTATTCTCATACACTACCTCTAGCTTTCTTATAAAAATTAATACGACAAATAATATTAACTCTACAATTTATAACTAAAAAATCTTAATATATATATTTTACCAAGATTTTTTAATTAGTAAATATTAAAATATTAGAAATAAAGTTATTTTAAGGATTATATAATAAATTTATCTATAAGATTTACAAGTTCTGCAATTTCAGGTTTAGTAATTTGAGCATCTGCTCCTAATTCTTCACCTTTTCTTCTCATTTCATCACTTATTAATGAAGAGAATAATATTACTGGTATATGTTTAGTTTCTGGACTTTCTTTTACAAGTTTAGTAAGTCTATGTCCGTCCATTAAAGGCATTTCAATATCTGATACTAAACATGCTATATGATCTTCAATTCTATCTCCACTAGACGTTGCATCTTGAATGTAACTCCAAGCCTCTTGACCATTATCAGTTCTTATTACATTTTTATATCCTGCACCGTGAAGACAATCTATTATAAGTTTTGCAAGTAACATAGAGTCTTCTGCAACTAATATTGGCTTTGTTGACTCTGTACGTTTACCCATTTTCTCTATCGATTCATATTGAATACTAGATTCTGGACTTACTTCTGCAACTATCTTTTCAAAATCAAGTATTGTTATTAACCTTTTATTAAAGTCTGCTATTCCTGTTGCTGCTCCTTCATCTCCACCATAGATTACTCTATTTGGTTTTTTAATGTCTTGCCAAGAAACACGTGCAATCCCAATTACACTATCAACTCTAAATGCAAAGTTTAATTTATTAAAATGTGTAGCTATAAAAATAGCTTTTTCTGTATTTTCTCTTTCAAGACCTAAATATTTTGCAAGATCTATTATAGTTATTATTTCATCTCTTGGTTTAAATATTCCCTCAACCATTTCGTGTGAATTTGGCATTTTCTTTACTTCATCAATCATCATTATTTCTTTTACTTTAGCAACATTTATACCAAATGTTTCGCCTGCAATAACAAATTCCATAAGTTCAAGTTCATTAGTACCTGACTCTAGAAGTATTTTCGTTTTACCTTGACTCTCAGAAAAATCCATTTATATTCCTCCTAATTTTATCACTTATATATTAAACCATCTCTACTATATTAATACGTTTCCAATTTTTTTTCAATATATTTAATAATACGACTAAATTTTTGTTAACTATATAATTTTATTCTATTTTTTTTAGATTTTTTTAGAATAAATATTTTCACTTATTATATATACATTTTAAAATACATATGCTAAAATATCAAATGTGATACACAAATTTTGGGGAGGTGTCTTATGATAATAGATAATAATTACACATCGTATGATGCAATTAGTGCGATTTCTAATACTAATAGTTCTACTAATACTTTTAATTTATTAATGAATACTTTAGATAAATTAGCAGATTGTGGTTCTACTTGTCAAACTAATAATACAGACATAAATATTGGAACTGTTAGTTTAGATCAACTTAACAACACAGTTTCTTTAGATGATATAAGTTTTAATTTTGGAAACAGAAATATTAATATCGGAAATATCACTATAAGTAATTCAAATAATGTTGTTGATAACACAATAATAGATACTAATAATAATGTAACTACTGATAATATAGTTGATACTACATCACAAAAAGTTCAAGAATTACTTGATTTAGCACACGAGCAACTTGGAAAAACTTATACTTGGGGCGGAAATGGACCTAGCACTTTTGACTGTTCAGGACTTGCTAAGTATTTATATAGCCAAGTTTTTGATATAGATCTTCCAAGAGTATCTTATGATCAAGCAATATTTGGAGAACAAATAAATAAAGAAGATTTACAACCTGGAGATTTACTATTCTTTGATACTAAAAATGCAGGAAGAGTTTCTCACGTTGGAATATATACTGGAAATGATGAATTTATACATGCTGCAAATTCTTCAAGCGGTGTTATAAAATCAAGTCTTAGTGGATACTACGAAACAAAATATATAAATGCTACTAGACCATACTAAAAAAAGCTATCTTATAAAAGATAGCTTTTTTCTTATGCAAATGCATCAACTAGTGATCCTGGACTTATATTAAGTTTTACATCATTAAATCTTTGTGATGATTTTTCATAATTGTTTTTAACATTCTCAATTGACGACATTTGCATTCTAACTACAAAATCTGATATAACACCTTTTTGAGATTGTTTTGAAACATTTTCCATAGCATTTAATATTACTTTCTTTGATTCTTCTTTACTTGGAGCATTTTCTAATTTTTCTCTTAGATCTTCTCCTTGTTCTTTAACATATTCTGCATACTTTTTTAGTTTCGGATATTTTTCACTTAAAAAATCATCTTCTTTTTGAGATAATTTTTCTCCAAGTGCAAGTTTCATCGCTACATCATTTGGAGTTTGTGGTTTTCTTTCCTCACTCTTATGTTCTTGATTCTTCTTTTTTTGTTCATCTAATAAATGGTATTCCTCTTTTGAAGTTTCATTTATGTCTATACCATTACCTATATTTTCTTGGAATTTCTTTATTTCATCAGTTGGCGCTATTAAGCTCCCGTGTTTGCTACTATTTACACTATAAATACTTGAACTAACGTATGAAATCAAAGTTAACACCCCCCTATATTATATTTATACGGCTATTATGTATACATTTTTATCCAATAAAAAAGTCTATGTTATACATAGACTTTTTTGATATCTATTATAATTTTGATAATTCTCCAACTATAACTTCTTCTTTAAATGGCTTAACTATAAATCCTTTAGCTCCATTTACTATAGCTTCTTTCATCATAGCTTCTTGTCCTAATGCAGATACCATAACTATAGTTGCATTAGGGTCTATATCCATTATTTCTTTTAATGCTTCAAGACCAGTTTTCTCAGGCATGGTTATATCCATAGTAACTATATCAGGATTTAATTCTTTGTATTTTTCAACTGCTTCATTTCCATTTCCAGCTTCTCCAACTATTTCAAATCCATGTTTTGTTATCATGTTTTTTATTGACATACGCATAAATACTGCATCATCTACTACTAATACTTTTTTCATTTTATTACCTCCATAAATTTTTATTTTCTTTTATAAATAGACGGTTCTACTCTTTCAAAGCTATCAGTTAAATTTGTTAAATTTTCTGATAATCCAATTATCAAGTATCCACCTGGTTTTAACGAATCATGTAATTTTTTACATAGTTTTTTCTTGGTAATATCGTCAAAATATATCATTACATTTCTACAAAAAATAATGTCATATTTTGATCTTTCCCAACCAATTCCAGCATTTAAATTGAAATATTTAAATGTTATCATCTTTTTTATAGGATCTATAACCTCGAAATTTTTACTATCGGTTTGTTTAAAATAGTTTTTTACCCAAATTGGTGGTAATTTTTCCACTTTCTCACTCGAATAAATTCCATTTTTAGCAATCTTTAAAACATTTCTTGATATATCTGATGCATCTATTGTAACTTTAAAGTTTTTATTTGGCCCAATTGAAGATGTTGATGTCATTGCTAGACAGTAAGGTTCTTCTCCTGATGATGATGCTGCGCACCAAATTTTTATATTACTTGATGGATTAGTTCTTATTCTATTTAAAATTATTTTTTCTCTTAAAAATTTATAATGTTGCTCTTCTCTCATAAAATAGGTGAAGTTAGTAGTTAGTTTCTCAACTATTATAGCAACCATCTCTCCACTTTTATCTTTAAGTAATGCATCTATATAACTTGAAAAATCAGTAAATCCCATTCTCTTAACAACAAGTGCTAATCTAGTTTCTATTAATTTTTCTTTTTTTTCAAGATTTATTCCATAATTATTATACATAAAAGTCTTTAGTCTTGTAAAGTCTCTATTCGTTAATTTCATTTTTAAATTCCTCTGAAATACGTATTAATGAATCACAATCTAATATTAATTGTGTTTCTCCATTTATTTCGCTAACACTTTTAATAAAGTTTTTATCTATCTCAGATGCCTTTGTTGAATCCATTTTCATACTTTGTTCTGGAAGTATAGTTATCACTTCACTTACAGAATCAACTATAAGACCCACTTTATCATCTTTATTTTCTATTATTATTATGCAGGTTCTTTCGTTATATTCCATACGGTTTATTCCAAATCTCATTCTTGCATCTATTATTGGTATTATTGTACTTCTTAAATTTATGATTCCGTTTATATATTTTGGTATAAATGGTACTGTAGTTATCTTAGATAATCCAACTATTTCTATTATATATTTAGACGATAGTGCATACTTTTGATTATTTATTATAAATATCATATATAAATCATCTATCGTATCAACATTTCCTTCTATTTGTTCATTCATAAAGACACCACCTTTTATATGAATTTTTCTATTTTTCCAACGCTCTTTACTTTTAACTTATTGTTTTCTGTATCAAACATTATAGTTCTACCATAATTACCCAATACATCTTCAGATACAATCGGTATTCTATGTTTTCTTAAATATTCTTTACATACATTAACATTTTTTTCACCAATTGTGAATATATTTTTTTGCTTAACATCTTTTGAAAAATTAAACATATGTGCACCACCAGCAATCTTAGCTTTCATAAGTCTTGGATTAGCACCTTTTTTCTTTAGTTCTTCAACTAAAAATGTTATAGCAGTATCTGCATATTTGGCCTTGTTTACGAGTTTTTTATCAAGTGATGAATCAGATAATAATACGTGTACAAGACCTGCCACTTTATTTATCTCATCATAAATTACTACTCCACAGCAAGAACCAAGACCTACAGTTGTTATTTTGTCTGGAAATTTAACTATATTATAGTCTGCTATTCCAACACTTATATTTTTCATAGTATAAACCTATGCCATTCCTAATTTTTCAAGCACCTTTGCACAAGATTCAAGTTCTGGCATAAAGTAATATTTCCCTTTAACTTCTTGATCCATAGTGAAAAAGTCTGTTTCTATGCAAATTGCAGAATCTGCAACTGGTCCATAAAGAGAAATCGGAAGGTTCATTATAGCAGTTATCATATCTATACTGAAATATGGAACTGATTGAGTTATACTCATACTAGTCATTTCAGACATAGCATTTAAGTATGTTCCACATAATATATTACATATCTCTCCCATTGAACTTAACTGTTGACGTATATCGTCATAATCATTTGGATCATATTTAACTGCTTGTTGAGTTATTCTAGTTAAAAGATTAAATGCAGCCTCAACTTTCATAACTATCATTATAAATCCATCTATATCTCCACTTAATTGAAGAACATTCCCAACAACAACTTCTTCTGGCGAATCATATTCATCTGTAATACTTGAGAAGTTTACCATATCACTTTTTGGTATCCCAATATCAACCATCTCATCTATCATTTTAGATAAAGAGTTTGATGCATTTCCAGAACCAATATTACTTATCTCTTTAAATATACTTATCTTTTCGTTGTCTAACATTCTTATACCTACTTTCACTATTTTTTCAGATTTGCCAAAATTATCTCAGCAACTGACTCTAATGGCACCTCTTTTATTACAGCTCCAATTTTTTTAGAAACCATTGGCATTCCATATACAACACAAGTTTCTTTATTTTGACCTATAGTAAATCCACCACTTTCCCTTATACTTAAAAGTCCTTTAGCTCCATCATATCCCATACCCGTTAATATAACAGCTATTGCACTATCTTTTGCACATTTGGCAACTGAATCAAATAAATAATCAACTGATGGACAATGTCCACTTATTTTTTCACCATTTGCAACAATTAAACTAAACCTTGTTCCAACTTGCTTTATACTCATTTGTTTTGCACCTGGTGCTAGATACGCACATCCATTTTTTAATATCATATCATTTTCACCTTCAAAAACTGAAATACTGCAACTTTTATTTAGTCTTTCTGCATATTTCGTAGTAAAAACAGGTGGCATATGTTGTGTTATTACTATTGGCGGAAGACCTCTTGGAAGTTTTTTAAGTACTTTTTCAACTGCCTCAACTCCTCCCATAGATGCTCCAATAGCTATTACTCTTGTCTTAGTTAATGGTTTCACTCTACTATAATCTTTTTCAATATAATCTTGGTTCTCTACCATAGAACATCCTTGCTCCTTATATATTAATTATAGCATTGGCATCAAGTATTAAACTTATAGAACCGTCTTCAAGAATTGAACATCCAGACATGTGAGATTGTACTTGTTCAAATTTAGTTAACATAGCAGGTATTGGTTTTATAACTACTTGTTGCTGTCCTAAAACTTTATCAACTAGTATACAAACACTTCCTAATTCTGATTCAACTAAAACCATTACATCTTCTTTTAAGTCTGTATTATCCATACCAAGCATATCAGATAATCTAGCTACTTTATAACACTCACCTCTTAAAATAGTATGTTCTTCTCCATTTGGATTTTTAACTATCTTAAACCCACCTTGAGTAAATACTTCTTTAATATTAAGTGATGGTATTGTATAAATATCATTTCCAAGTGCTATTTTCATTCCATCAACGATTGCAAGAGTAAGTGGAATTCTCATTATAAACATAGTTCCTCTTCCATACTCACTATCAATACTTAATGAACCTCTTAATTTACGTATGTTAGTATAAACAACGTCCATTCCAACTCCACGACCAGAATACTCACTTACAGCTTCTTTAGTTGAGAAACCTGGTGCTAATATAAAGTTATATGCCTCTTTATCACTTATTTCATCAATTGATTTTGTCGTAACTCCTCTTTCGATTGCTTTATTTACTAAAGCCTGTTTATTAAGTCCACGACCATCATCTTTGATTATTATTACTATATCTCCACCTATGTTTTTAGCTTCAAGAGTGACTTGTGCTCTAGGTGATTTATCAGTTAATGCTCTTTGTTCAGTCGTTTCTATACCGTGATCCATACTATTTCTTATCATATGCATAAGTGGATCCGATATATTTTCTAGTATGTTTTTATCAACTTCTGTTTGTTCTCCAACTAAAACTAAATCAACTGCTTTACCAGTCTTTTTACTCATATCTCTAACTATTCTTTGCATTTTTGTGAATGTTGAAGATATAGGTACCATTCTAATTGACATAACAACATCTTGAAGTTCATTAGTTAATTGATGAAGTCTTCTTGATTGCTTTTCAAAGCTATCTCTATCGAAGTTTTCAAGTTGACTTTGTTTTTCAACCATAGATTCTGTAGTTACTATTTCTCCAACTAAGTTCATCAATGCATCTATTTTACTTATGTTTACAGTTAAGAAACTATTTTTATTTTCTGGTTTTTTCTCAACCTTTGGTTTATCATCTTTTTTAACTTCAGTCTTAACTTCTTTTTTAATTTCGTCCTCTTTAACTTCTTCTTTAACTTCTTCAGTCTTTATTTCTTCAACTTTAGCTAATGCTTCATTTATAGTTTTTATTTGTTCACCTTCAACATCTTCTCTTTCCATACAGAAGATTTCTTTAAGTTCTATATCATCGACATCTCTTATGTCATAACTTTGAAGGAACATAGTTTTGCTTATAATATTTTCAATTACACTTTTTGATTCATTAGTATATAAATATATTGTAAATCCGTTTTCAACTATTTCTTGATCACAATCAACTTCTAAATCATCTGGAACTATCTTTGCAATAGTCGAAATTTTATTTAAACTAGTTACAACTCCAAGTGCTCTAATTGATTCCATAGCAGCACCATCAGTGAATTTTACATTTAAATAAATATAGTTTTCACTACTTTCATCTTCTTCAGATACTGCAATTGTATCTTCACTACCACCAACTTCTCCACCTTTTGCTTTTTTAAGAAGTTCTTTTGCTATATATCTTAATTCTTCTATATCTCCATCTGGAGTTTGACCTTCTTGAACTTTAGAAATTTCATCTTTTAAAAAGTCAATTGTATTTAAAACTAAATCAATTAACTCTTCCCAGTGTTCTACTGATAATTTAAGTCCATTACGAATAGCGTCAAATATATCTTCAACACTATGTGTTAGATGTGTTAAGTTTTCATATCCCATCATAGCAGATGCACCCTTAATGGTGTGCATCGCTCTGAATATTTCTTCTATTTCTTTTTGTTCTAGTTCTCCACTATCAGATTGTCCTACAAGTAGAATTTCTTCTAATTGTTCAAGTAATTGCATATTTTCTTGGACATAAAACTCATTCATAGAATCTATACTCATAATAAATCTCCTTTACATTTTTACTTTACATTAAATCCTTCAATAAGTGATTTTAACACTTGTGATTGATTACTTAATTCTTCACTCGCTGCAGCACTTTCTTCACTAGTTGCAGAATTTGTTTGAACTACTGTTGATATTTCTTCAACCCCAACACTAAGTTGTGCAATAGCTTGTGCTTCTTTTATTGAAGATTTTGATATTTCATCAATTAATACTACAGATTCATTTGTACTCTCAATGATTTTTTCAAGTGATGATGCTGTATTATCAACTATTTCTGTTCCTTTTTCTACTGCAATTATTGAATTTTCAATAAGAACTGCAGTATTTTTTGCAGCTTCTGCAGATTTTTGTGCAAGGTTTCTAACTTCATCTGCAACAACTGCAAATCCTTTACCAGCACTTCCAGCACGTGCCGCTTCAACTGCAGCATTAAGCGCTAATATGTTCGTTTGGAATGCAATATCATCTATAGTCTTAATTATTCTTCCTATTTCTTGAGATGTAAATGATATTTCTTGCATTGCACTAACCATTTGTTTCATTTGTTCATTACCTTGACCAATATCTCTTCCTGCTCCAACTGATAATTCATTTGCTTTATTCGCACTTTCAGCAGTATTATTTATCTTAGCAGATATATCTTGGATTGTTAATAATAATTCATCTATTGAACCTGATTGTTCAGTTGCACCTTGTGCTAACATATGTGCACCAGATGATACTTGTTCAGATGCACTCTCAACCTCATCTGCAGCATCGCGTATATTAGATATAATATTACTTAAATCTTCAGTAATATTTTCAAGTGAAGTTTCTATTTCTTTAAATACTCCAACGTAATTTGCATTTGGTGTAACCGTAAAGTCCCCACTTGCTACACTACTTAATACCCTTGATGTATCTGATACAACACCTTTTGTATTATTTAATAATAAACGCATACTATCCGATAAAACTCCAAGTTCATCAGTTGATGTATTTTTTATATCAATATCAAAATTACCTTTTGCCATTTCTTTTGCGGCAACTTTTAATTCTTCTATTGGATCTTTTATTCCTCTAGTTATTTTAACACTTAAAACTACTCCTAAAATTGTTAATGATGTAGTAAGAATTGCAGCCATATACATAGAATTACTTAATTCTATTTGTATACTATTATTGAATTGACCAGCAGATAATTCTAATTTTTCATAAAGATCTAGTGATTGATTTCTAACATCTAAATATGAATTAAGTAAAGAACTATTAATTCCTAATATTTCATTAATATTAATGTTTTGAAGTTGCGTTTGATAAGCTACTGATTCATCTGGTTGATTTGATACTCCTAAATTAATATTAGCATCAGTTTCTTTTAATTTTACATATAAACCTTCAAATGTTTGAAGACTTTGTTCTAGCTTAGTTATTGTATCCATTTCTTGAGGTGCTATTTGCTTTAAATATGATAAACTTGCCTTAGCAGATGCAAAGCTACCCTCAATAGTTGCTATGTAATCCCCCACGTAATTATTTGCAAGTGATTGACTTTCTGTTGAATACGGATCTAGTACCATACAAGCCATATTTTGGTGTATGCTTGCTATATCACGTCTTATAGATTGTCCTTCCTTAACAGCCTCATAACTTGTTTCAAAGAACTCTTGACTCTCGTTACCAATATTAACCATACTATTTAATGTGTATGAATTGGCAGCGATAGATACTACTAATAAACCAGCAAAAGATACTCCCAGTCTTTTACCTATGTCCATCTTTTTTTCTCTGAATGTTATATTCATAAAAAAACTCTCCCATTTTATAAAATTTAACTACTTTAATTAATTATACGTTAATTATATATGTAACTTTTAATTAATCTATAAATTTAACTCCTTCTAATTATACAATATATTTCTAATAATTGCATCTATTTTACATAATAAAAAGGAACTAGTCATAACTAATCCCCTTTTGTTTTACTATTCAACCATACTGTGTTCTAATCTTAACTTATCAGCAATCATCGCGATAAACTCAGAATTTGTTGGTTTTCCTTTTGTGTTATGAACTGTATAACCGAATAATTGATTTATTGTATCAACTTTTCCTCTACTCCAAGCAACTTCTATTGCATGTCTTATAGCTCTTTCAACTCTACTTGGAGTAGTGTTATGCTCTTTTGCTATATTTGGGTATAATTCTTTAGTAACTGCACCTAAAAGTTCAACATTCTCAACAACCATCTTTATAGCTTCTCTTAAATATAAGTATCCTTTTATATGCGCTGGTACTCCTATTTCGTGTATTATGTTAGTTATTTCAGTTTGAATATTTCCAGCTCCTCTAACGAATTCACGTCTTCCTATTTGAATATCAGGGTGAGAAGTTGCTCTTGATTCTATAGTTACAGACTTATTTGAAACTAATTCTCTTATTCTATTTATGAATATTGAAAAATCGAAAGGTTTAATTATGTAGTAATTAGCACCTAAATCTATCGCTCTTTGAGTTATTTTGTCTTGACCTACTGCTGATAACATAACTACCTTTGGTTTTTTTACTAAATTTTCTTCATTTAATTTCTCTAATACACCTAAACCATCTAAGTGAGGCATTATAACATCTAATACTACTATATCCGGATTTGTAGTTTTTGTCATCTCGAAAGCCTCTAAACCATCTTTCGCAACCGCAACTATCTCTATATCATTTTCATTTGATAAGTATTCTTTTAATACTTGACAAAAATCTTTATTATCATCGGCTAAAAGCACTTTTATTTTTCCATTCATCGGATTTCCCCCTTATTTGATTAAATAATAATCTCTATTTTTCACCATAGTTATTTTTATTCGACATCTATATTTTATATTCCTTCAATAAATTATTTTTCTTTTTAATTTTTCGTATTTTACGCTAAATCTTATTTTATCATTTCGTCTATAAAAATACAATATCCATTTTTAGTATTATCTTTTGACACATAATTTAGAGCACCTATTAGCTTATTATTTTGAATTAAAGGACTTCCACTCATACCCATAACAATTCCACCAGTATATTCTATTAATTTGTCATCTTTTATACTAATTGAAATTTGTCTATTATTCTTATCATCAAAATCAATATTTGTAACTTCAACTAAATAACTATTTATATTTTGATTTTCATCTTCAAATAAAATATATGCATCTCCTAAATTAACATCATCTTTCGTTGCAACTTCAATTAAAGAAATTTCATTTTTAAAATCATTTTCCAAATAAAAATTATTTGATCTAGTTGTAATGCCATTTTCATCATTTTGATCAAATGTCGCTACTTGATATAATTCACCAAAATCATTATCACTTTCAATATATCCAATATTTTCATCACTAGACTTATTTATATTTATCTTATTTGGATAATATATACCACCTTCCTTCACATCAACTATCTGATTAGTATCTTTGTCAGTTATCGCGTGTGCTATACCTTTAAATTCTTCATTTTCAAAATCATAAAAAGTCATAGTCCCAAATCCTGAGATTTTATCTCTAACCCAAAAGCCTAACTTTTTTTCTTCATTAATGATTTTTACTAGGATTTCTTCATAAAAAGTTTCTCCATTTCTTTTTATCAATACATTTATCTTATCTTCATCAATACTTTCTAAAATTTTTGGAATTTCACTTGCATTTTCTATTTGAATATCATTTATCTTTAATATACTATCTCCTATTTTTATTTTACCAACATACTCGTAATTATCACTTTCATATCCAATAACCAATACTCCTTCAGTTTCTGCCTTTATTGCCACCACCCTTCCAAGAGGATATACGTATTTTGTTTTTTCATAAGTAAAAACTTCTATACTTTCTTCATAGCTAATTTTATCTTTTTCTGTACTTATAAATCCAAATAAACTACAAACTAATAAACCAAAAATTAATAATCTTTTCATATAAATCCTCTTTTCTTTTTTCTATCTTTATTTTTTAACATTTTTGTTTTTTTATACAAAAAATAACCAATATACTAATAATTTATGTGTATATTGGCTATTTTGTTAATATTTTTAGTTATTAAGTTGTAAAATTTCTCTTGCGTGTTCAATGGTTTTATCAGTTATGCTACTTCCACCAATAAGCCTTGAAATTTCTTTTGTTCTTTGGTCTAAATTTAACTTTTTAATATTAGTATATGTTCTTTCTTTATCGCTATGCTTTTCAATTAAGTAGTGAGTATTTCCCTTTACTGCAATTTGAGGAAGGTGAGTTATGCATAAAATCTGTTTTTTATGCGAAATTTCTCTTAATTTTTCTCCAACAATTTCTGCTGCAATACCACTTATACCAGTATCAATTTCATCAAATACTAAAGTATTTATGCTATCAATATCTGATAGAATACTTTTAAACGA
The DNA here is from genome assembly GCA_044426235.1 of Peptostreptococcaceae bacterium. Lineage (GTDB taxonomy): Bacteria > Bacillota > Clostridia > Peptostreptococcales > Peptostreptococcaceae > JAGHEK01. The sequence goes on from JAWXUS010000015.1 coordinate 13,600, forward strand.
AAGCATAAATCTTGACATTTCTCCACCAGATGCCACTTTATAAATAGGTTTTAAATCTTCTCCTAAGTTAAATGATATTAAATACTCAACATTATCACATCCATTATTTGAAAAATCAATTTCTTCAAATAATACTTTAAATATTGTGTTTTTCATATCTAAACTATGAAGTTCATTAGTTATCTTTTCTTCTAAATTAAGTGCTACTTCTTTTCTTTTTAAAGTTAATAATTTAGCTTTTTCTTTTAAAATCAATTCTAATTCTTTTATTTTAAGTTTTAATTTTTCTACTTTTTCATCCTTACCTAAAATATTTTCTAAATTACTCTTTATTTTTTCGTAGTATTCAAATATTTCTTCAATGCTATTTCCATATTTTCTCTTTAAATTATTTATTTCATCTACTCTATTTTCAATTTGACTAAGTTCATATTCATCAAAACTAATATTTTCTTGATAATTTCTAATATCTCTAGAAATATCTTGAAGTTCATACATTATTCTTTGTACTTCACTACTCGTATTTTCTAAAACTTCATCATATTTTGAAACATTTGAAATTTCTCTAACTGCATTTCCAATAAGATCAATTGGATTAATTTCTTCAAAATTTAATATTTGATAAGCATTATTTAAGCTACTATAAATTTTTTCACTATTTCTATAAACATCACGTTTTTGAATTAATTCATCGTATTCATCTTTATCTAAATTAGCATCTTCAATCTCACTTAATTGAAATTTAATTAAATCAATTTCTCTTTCAATTTCTAAATCATTTTTATTTTGTGTTAAAACCTTGTATTCTTTAATAACACTTTTATACTCTTTATACATACTTAAATAGTCTTCTTTTAAAGTTTTAAGTTTATCGTGACCGAATAAATCTAAAAATTCTAAATGCTTGTCCTTATTAAAAAGTGCTTGATTTTGATGCTGAGAGTGAATATCTATTAAGTATGATGAAATTTCTTTAAGAAGTGAAACTCTACAAACTCTATTATTAATTCTTGGTATACTTTTTCCGTCTATATTAATTTCCCTACTTATAATAAGTAGATTTTCTTCGATATCAAATCCATTTTCATTTAATAAATTCTTTAGTTTTTCATTTTCAACGTAAAAAAGTGCCTCAACTAGCCCCTTTTCACTTCCTTTTCTAAGAAAAGTCCTATCATACTTTTCTCCAAGACAAAGCCCTAAGGCATCTATTATTATAGACTTTCCAGAACCTGTTTCACCTGTTAATATGTTTAGGTTTTTGTCTATTTGTAGCCTTAGTTCTTCAACTAAGGCACAGTTTTTCATATATAATTCAAGGATCAAATTTAAAACCCCCTATCTATATTTTTAACTCTTATTTACTTAATTCGTGAGATTCCTCAACAACAGCTATAATTTTTTGACTAAAGTCTTCTTTATTAAATTCGATTTCTTTTTTATTAATTTTTAAGTGAAGTAAATATTCTATATTTCCTTCTGGACCTTTTATTGGAGAATAATCAAGATTTAATATTTCAAAACCATTTTCAAGTGCAAAGTTTGATATCATTTCAATAACTTCTATGTGAGTTGATTTTTCTCTAACAACTCCCTTTTTACCAACCTTACCTTTTCCAGCTTCAAATTGAGGCTTTATAAGTGCAACAACTTCTCCACCTTCAGTAATTAATTCAACACATTTTGGAAGTACAAGCTTTAAAGATATAAAAGAAACATCAATAGATGCAAAGTTAGCAAACTCTTTAGTATCTTCAATTGTAACGTGTCTAATATTTTTTCTTTCCATACAAACAACTCTTTCATCTTGTCTTAATTTCCAAGCAAGTTGTCCATATCCAACATCTATTGAAAAAACTTTTGTAGCACCATTTTGTAGCATACAATCTGTGAATCCTCCAGTTGATGCACCAATATCCATACAAACTTTATCCTTTAGAGTTACTCCAAACTTATCCATAGCTTTCTCAAGTTTAAGTCCCCCACGGCTAACGTATGGAATTGGATTTCCTTTAACAACTATTTCTACATCTTCCTCAAAGTCAAATCCTGCTTTGTCACATCTTTGATTATTAACAAAAATTAGCCCTGCCATAATAGCACGTTTTGCTTTTTCACGACTGTCAAAATGACCTTTTTCTACTAATAATAGATCTATTCTTTTTTTCATAAAGTCCTCTTTTAATTTATAAATTCTTTTATCTTTAGTGCTAGTTTAATTGGAGACAATTCAATTAAATCATACAATTCATCTAAATCTCCGTGTTCAATAAATTTCTCTTCAATACCAAGATTTAACACTCTTATGTTGTAGTTATTTCTTAGTATAAAATCATTTATTCTACTTGAAAAACCACCAACTAAAATATTATCTTCAATAGTAATTACTCTCTTATAATCTTTAATTAATCTATGTAATAATTCTTCATCTAGAGGCTTTAAAAATCTAGCATTAACTATTGTTGGATTAATATTTTCTTTATTTAAAATTTCTTTTGCAAGAAGTGAATGTTTAACCATAAGACCAATTGATAAAATCAAAGTATCCTCACCTTGAGATAATACTTCATACTTACCAAGTTCTATATCATTATATTCTCCAACTTCTAATTCATAAACATTTCCTTTTGGATATCTTATTGCAACAGGGAAATCACATTTTTCACTAAACTCCATCATAAGACCTAATTCTTTAGTATCTTTTGGTGCCATAACAGTTATATTAGGTATTGAATTTAAAAAACTCAAGTCAAAAACTCCATGGTGAGTTTCTCCATCATTTCCAACAAGTCCCGCTCTATCTATTAAAAATGTAACCGGTTTTTTAGTTATACAAACATCATGAAGAACTTGGTCGTATGCCCTTTGAAGGAACGAAGAATAAACTGCAAAATATGGTTTAATATCATTTTTTGCAAGTCCTGCACTAAAAGTTGTTGCATGTTGCTCTGCAATTCCAACATCAAAATATCTATTTGGATGATTTTTCGAAAAATTATTAAGTCCAGTTCCAGTTGGCATAGCCGCAGTTATTGCAACAATTTTTTCATTTCTATCTGCCATTTGAGATAATTTTTCTCCAACGAAATTGGATATACTTTTGTTAGTAGTTGCTTTTATACCTTCTTTAATATCAAAAGTTGAAACTCCGTGATACTTATCAGGTTCATCACTCGCCAATTTATAACCTTTACCTTTCTTAGTTATAACGTGAAGTAACACAGGTCCTTCTTTTTCCTTTGCAATTTCTAACATATTAGTTATTTCTTTTATATTATGTCCATCAATTGGTCCATAATATTTAATTCCAAGTGATTCAAAAAACTCACATTCACTTGGAGTAAACTTTGATTTTATAGTTCCCTTAACTTCATTTGCAGTCTTTAATAAAAATTCTCCACCTTTTGAAACGTTAAGTATTTTTTCAAAGCCATCTTTAACTTTATAAGCACTAGAATTTCTAATTATTGAAGATAGATGATTCGATATACCACCTATATTTTTATCTATCGACATTTCATTATCATTTAAAATTATTATAACTTTTCCTTTTTCATAACCTAAATGATTAAGTGCTTCAAGTGCCATTCCTCCAGTTATTGAACCATCTCCAATTACTGCAATAACACTTCCTTTTTCATTTTTTATATCTATTGAAACTGAAAGTCCTTGTGCTATAGAAATCGATGTACTACTATGTCCAACATCAAATATATCGTGACTACTTTCACTTTCCTTTGGAAATCCACTAAGTCCTTTAAATTTTCTAAGAGTATCAAATTTATCTTTTCTTCCAGTTATTATTTTGTGTACATATGATTGATGTCCAACGTCCCAAACTATTTTATCTTTTGGGCTATCAAACACTTTATGTATAGAAATAGTAAGTTCTACTATTCCTAAATTTGATGATAAATGTCCACCAGTTTGAGATAAAGACCTTACTAAAAACTTTCGTATATCTTTTGATAAAATGTCTAATTCCTCAAGATTCATTTTTTTTAAATCTTTTGGATCATTTACCTTATCTAAATATTCATACATTCATTTCACCTCTAAGTTTAAAGATTATGCTAATAATAAAGCAATTATTGTCCCCAATAAAGCCCCAAATAAAACTTCTTTTGGTGTATGACCAACTAATTCTTTAAGTTTTTTGTGTTCTACCTGTTTTTTATGTTGTAAATCTTCAACTATTTGATTTAATATAGTAGCTTGTTTTCCAACAGCTCTTCTAACTCCAGATGCATCATACATTATTATAAGAGAGAAAACTAAAACTACTGCAAATTCCATTGAATCAAATCCAGCCTCCATTCCAACTAAAACCGATAAAGTACTTACAAATGAACTGTGAGAACTTGGCATTCCTCCAGATGTTAATATTCTAGATGGTTGAATTAATTTTTCATCTCCAGTAAATATCTTTAAAAATTGTGCAAAAAAACAAGAAAATAAACTTACCATAAAAATTTTATTTCCAAATATTTGTGATATAGTTTCCATAACTCCTCCTTAACTTTCCCTAGATAAAATATAATCTGCAAGGTCTACTAAAAATTCATTTTCATCAAAATCCTTTATAAACTCTTTTGCATCATCTATTAACTTAGATGCAATATTTTTTGAAGTTTCCATTCCAACAATAGATGGATAAGTTGATTTATCAAGTTCCAAGTCACTTCCAACCTTTTTTCCAATCTTACTTTCATCACCTTCAATATCTAAAATATCATCTACTATTTGAAAAGCAAGTCCAATATTTTTTGCATATGACTCAATAAGCACTAACTCCGAATCACTCGCACTACCAATTATTGCGCCCGCTTTCATACACCCAGCTATTATAGATGCAGTTTTGTTTAAATGTATATAATCAAGTTTGTCTTTTGATATTTTAATTCCTTCACTCTCAATATCGACAACTTGACCTCCAATCATTCCATTTATTCCAGATGATTTCGCGATTTCATTTATAGCAAGTAAATATTTTTCTGAATCATTCTTATTAATTGATGAAGATAACATCACTTCATATGAATAATTTAGTAGTCCATCTCCTGCAAGGATTGCCATATCCTCACCAAATACTTTATGATTTGTTGGTTTTCCTCGTCTTAAATCATCATTATCAAGTGCTGGTAAATCATCGTGAATTAAAGAATATGTGTGAATCATTTCGATTGCCATAGCAAAAGGTTCAACATCTTTAATATTTCCTTTAACTATTTTGCAAGCCTCTGTTGTAAGAATTGGTCTAAGTCTTTTTCCTCCAGCAAGCAAGCTATATTCCATAGCCTTTATAATATTTTCATTATACCCTTTTTTTTGTGGTATATATCTTATTAAGTCTTTTTCTACTTGTTTAGATTTCTCACTTAATAATTTCTTAAACTCCATAACTTCCTCCAAAAAATAACCATCAATTATATATTATCATAATTAATTATGTGTTGTAAATTTTATAAGATGTAAGCTAAAAATATAGCTGCTAAATTTATAGCAGCTATACTCTTATATCTTATCAACTATACTTCCAAGTATTCCATTTATGAACTTTGGAGTTTTATCATCACTATATACTTTAGCAATTTCAATAGCCTCATTTATTGAAACTTTAGTTGGTATATCTTGATTTGATAAAATCTCACTAAGTGCTATTCTAAGTATCGAAACATCTACTTTTGCCATTCTATTTATAGACCAATTCTTAGTATTTTCAGTTATTAACGTATCGATTTTTTCTCTGTTTTCATTTAATGAACTTAAAACATCTTCTATGAACTTAATATCCGCTACTTCATATATACTTTCTTTTTTAGTATCAAATATTTCATTGTATCTTTCTAATATATTATCTTCATTATTTATTAAAAATAAATCAATAAATTGTTTCATATTTTGTACTTCTTCTTTATTAACATCAATTTGATAAATGATTTGCATACAAATTTCTCTACTTATTCTTCTTTGGTTCTTTAAATTCTTCATAGGTTAACTCTCCTTATATTAAAATAACCCTCTGAGACAGAGGGTTTTTATTAATTTTTCTTTTGTTTAGTAGTTTCTTCTTTATCAGCCTTTTCTTTCTTAAAACCGATACCTTGAATATGTATATTAACTTGAGAAACTTTAAGACCTGTCATTGTTTCAACAGTATTTTTAACATTTTCTTGAATGTTAAATGCTATCTCTGGAATAGATATTCCATACTCAACAGTAACTACTACATCTAAATTAACATCGTCTTCCTCTATTTGTACTTTAACATTACTATTTTTAAGTATTTTATCCGTAAAAGTCGTGTTACATTCAACACCTTTTATTTCTAATGCTGCTAAAGATGCAATAGTTGCAACAACATCATTTGAAATTTTTACTTGACCGAAATTCATATAATTTCCCTCCTGCCTATAAGGAACTTTTTTAACAAATCTCTTGTTTTTTTAATTATATAAGAAATACGTTAATATGTAAAGAAAAATATCAGTTTAAAATATTAAGCAAAATTTAATTTACTAACTATTTTATTGGTTGTTATTTGATAGTTGAATGTTACTGTATGAAACGTCAGCTTCTTTTGATACAACATCAAAAATCTTTGCAGCATCTTCTTGTTGTATATCCATATTACTAACTACAACGTTTACTCTACCTTCATTTATGTATACTAAACTATTTTCAAATCCTTTAGTACTAAGAATACTTTCAATTCTAAGCTCAGTTTCTTGATCTTTTACTATTTGCAGTTTCATAGCAGATGCTTCAGTTCTTGTTTCCTCTGCAGTTGATGGATTATTTATCATATCATTAAGTTCAACTGATAAGTCACTTCTTTGTTTTTCTCTTGTCATTTTCATATCTAATATGTATGTTGATTTCATTATATTTGCTTCTGAATTAATTTCAGCTTCTATTTGCTTACTTGCCTCAGTTACTTTTTCTTCAACTTCATTAACATTACTATCTACAACAATTATATCATCTGAATTTTTTTCTAATTGAGTTTGTTCATATTCTTTAAACTCCATTGAAGTTTCCATTAATGAATTTTTACTTAATTGGTAATTTACAGTTCCAACAACTACTAACATTGCTGCTAAACTTACTACTACTAATCCTCTTTCTTTAAAATCAACTCTCACTTTTTTATCCCCCTAAATGTTATTAATTATGTAAGATACTTATTTACTAAATATTTCTACTTGATAACCTTGTACTTGAAGTGCCGTTTGAACCGCTTTATACAAAGTTTCTTTCACTACCGGATCACTTGCACCACTAGATACTACTATTACCCCTTTTATTTTAGGTTGCTTTGTGGTTACAATTATTGGCAAATTAGAATTTGATGTTACCATTGTTTTATTTTCACTAGTAGTTGAAACAATTCGTTCTCCACCATTTTGATCTTTTTCGCTTGTTTGTTCATTAGTTGAGTTAATATTATATGCAGGTTGAATTTCTTCACTAGTTTCAAGTGTTATCATAACATCAACATCTCCTGCACCATTTATTTGTGATAAAATATTTTTTAATTTACTCTCTAAATCATCTTGTGCAATTTCATTTGAAACTTCATTTTTTTCTTCAGGAATTTCTGCCATTGAAATTTTCTCCTCAGGCTTTAAAAATATTGATAATAAAATACAAACAAGTGCTACTCCTGATAATAAAATCAATTTTTTGTTATCTTCTTTTTTATTATCTCCCTTTTTTTCTACTTCACCCATTTTTTCATCCCCTATATATCTATTTGTATACTCTCAATTGATATATCTAGTATATCTACTAAATCATCTTTTAGTTTTTCTGTTTCTGATTTATTGTCACTAAAAACTTCTTTTGAATTTTCTTTTTCTCTAGATTCTATGTCCAAGCCCTCTTCATTATTACTATTTTTTACTTTTATATTATAAATATTTGAATCTTTAAATTCTATATCTTCAAGTTCATATCCATATTCACCAAGCTTTAACTTTATAACTTCACGCACTCCATTTTCATAACTATCATTTAAATTATTTGAAGTTTTTGAAAGGTTATTTACACTATTTAAATATTCTTTATTATATTTATTCATAGACGATAAAATTGTATCCTCCAAACTTCTTCCTCCTGAAAAAAAACTTATTATTGGAGTTAAAACCATAAACACGAATAAAAAATTTATAACCATATTTATATAAGGCTTAAGTTTTGATTTTGGAAGTAACATATCAACTATATTTACAATAAAAGCACTTATTAAAATTGTTACAAGCCACATTTTTATACTCTCTAACATAAAGCCCCCTCCTAACCTGATACCACACTAAGTGAAGTTAAAATTGCAATAGTTATAAAAAACATAGTACTAATAGCTATAACACAAGCAAGAAGTACAGTCATCAAACTTGCAACAGAACTTAAAAAAGACGACATTTTTTCTTCACCAACGGGCTCTATAACTATAGCTGCTAATTTATAAACTAAAATTATTGATAAAACTTTTATTACTGGAAGTATGCATATTGAAATTAAAAGTATAAGTCCAATGCCTCCAAAAACACCCTTTATTAGTTGTGATGATGATAAAATTAAATCAACTGAATCTGAAACGAAATTACCAACAACAGGTATAAAGTTTCCAACTGCAAACTTAGCAGTCTTAACTGTAAAATTATCAATATTTGTAACATAAAGCCCTTGAAGTGAAACAAGTCCTAAATAAATCGTAAAAACTGCACCTATTGAAATTAAGTTTAAATTTTTTATAAAATTTGCAAATTTAGTTAGTTTAATATTTTTTGAAAGATTATTAACAACTAAAATCGCGAATGCAATACTTATACTAACAAATAAAAAATCCTTAAAAATAACATTTATAAATGTTACCCCTCCAACGAATATTGGATTTAAAATTGTTGAAGTAACTGGTAGTCCAATAAGAACTAAAAGTGTTATAAGAATTGGCATAATAACATTCATAAGTCCAATAGTTGAATCTATTGTATTCATTGCAATTTCTAAGCATTCATTAAAACTAACTAATGTAAATGATACCATTGTAATAAATATTATATAATTTGTAATTTCACTTATTGTTCCTGATGAAAATGAATTATCAAGACTCTTTAATATTGCCGATAAAAGCGCAAGTACTAATATTACACTACACACTTTTAAACTACTTTTCACTTCATCAAATAAAATCATTCTTATTGATTCTTTACTAAACATATCCAGTAAACTTTTTTTACCACTTATAACATCTGTAAAAAAAGATCTTATATCTTGTTTTTCAACCACTAATGATTCATCAATATAATTTTGAATTTCATTTAAATTAAGTTGATTTAATTGTTCATCTATATACTTATTTATATTATTTTTCGTATCTTCATAATCTTCCTGTGCAAAAGATACATTTGAAAAGCATAAAATAAAAAAAGTAAAAACTAAAAATATATTCTTCATAAGTTTTCTCCTAAACTTTAACTATGGAATAATATCTAAAACCATTTCAATTATCGATAAAAGAATCGGAAAAGACATAGTCATAACAATAATTTTACCTCCAAACTCAAGCTTTGAGGCTATAGTTCCCTCTCCACAATCATTACAAATTTGAATTGCAAATTCCATAAGATATGCAATCCCAATTAATTTGATTATAAGAGTTATATACATATTTGGTATGTTTGCCCTTTGTGCTAAATTCTCAATAGCGTCTATCATAAAATTAAGTTTAAACATCACAGACATTATTATTATTGTTCCAGCTAATATTCCAATAAACATCGCTATTTCAGGTCTATCTTTTTTAATTATCAAACAAATTATTGTTGATATTAAAGATACTCCTATTAATTGCATAACCTCCAAAAAAATTCACCTCTTTTAATAAAGTTGAAACATAGTTCTTACAGTATTAAATAAATCATTTATTTCCGTTAAAACTAAACTTAAAACTATTATTACTCCTGCTAAAGTCGTGAATGACGTAAAGTTTTTTTTATCTTGTTGTTCAAGAATTATATTTATTACAGATATCAAAAGCCCAACCCCTGCTACTTTAAATATTAAAGTTACATCCATTTTCTCACCCCTAAAATTAGTTATATATCTAATATATTAATAAAATTCTCTCTTAATTATTATTTTTTTAAATTTGTAACATTTTTTTCTAATTAGCATATAAAAATTAGTTTTTTTGCTACTTTTATAAAATTAATATTGAAATTATGATACCAATTAAGAATGATAATTTTTTATAAACTTCACCTTTTTTAATAATTTCTTCCTTACTTTCAAGCCCACTCCCCTTAAAGTTCTCAATACTCAAATCAATTATTTTTTGTTGTGAATCAATATCACTCTTTCCAAGAGTAACAAGAACACTTTTTAATTCATCACTATCTTTTTTGGTTAAATAATTATCCTTTGTTAAAAATTCAATATTTTCATTTATAACTTCATCTAAAGTTTTAAACGTATTTTTTCTTAGTTCATTTGAAATTAATTGAAAAAATCTTGAAATAGTAAAATCTTTTTTATCTCCAATTTTTCTAAAAACTTCGTCCAAAGTATCCATTCCAAACGATAAATCCATTCTAATTATTGATAATATCTTTATTATTTCATTTATTTGAATATGCCTTTTTAAGTAAACTTTTGATATATACTCTCCAATTAAATAACTGCAAGAAACTAATATTCCAATTAAAATAATCTTAATTTGCAATAGCTTGTCCTCCTTTTTCTTTTGTATAAAACAATATATGAATAAAAAAATAAAAAAGAACTAAAATTATGTGTTTTTAATATAATATATTCATTTTTAATTTAAACAATTTTATTTTAACGTATAAAAATAAATAATTAACCAATAATCAGAATATATTTTAAGATAATAAATTTATATAAAGGAGATATTTATGGGATATAGAGAAGACTTTTTTGCAAATAATCCATCTAAAAATGGATGGTATACTTGTGTTAGATGCAAGAAAAAATTAAGGAAAAGTGATGTAGATGTTGATCATATAATTCCACAAAGTCGTGGTGGATCTAATAGATTAAATAATTTGCAACCTATGTGTAAAAGTTGTAATAGATCTAAGAAAAATGATGTTTGACTTCATACTGTAAAAGATTACACTAGAAATACTGCAAATAATTTCTTTAAGAAATTAAAGTAATATTTAAGATAATTAACTTAATTAAAAAAAGCCTAAAATGTATTAATTACAAATTAGGCCTTTTATTACTTAACGTTATACCATCTTTTTTCTTCTAAATCATAAACTTTCTCAATAGTTCCAACACCTTGTCTTGATGATAAAATTATTACTTTTTGGAAAAGTTCTTTATCAAGAAGTAGACTAAGTTCTTTCTTTTCCTTTATATCTTCAATTCCATTTCCGTGAACTGTAGTTATAAGGTTTACCCCTCCATTTAGCGCCGTATGAAGTGATCTTATTTCGTCAATACTTCCAATCTCATCAGTTACTATAACATTTGGAGACATAGACCTTAAAAGCATCATTATTCCGATTTCCTTTGGACAAGTTTCAATAACATCGGTTCTAATTCCTAAATTCATTTGAGATACACCAAGATACGAACCACTTATTTCATTTCTCTCATCAACCAAACAAACTTTTACACCTTTAATTCCCAATTCTAAATCTCCATCACTAAGATTTCTTACAATATCTCTAAGTAAAGTAGTTTTACCGCACTGTGGAGGAGAAATTATTAAAGTATTATAAATTTTATCTCCAGTTCTAATATGATTCATTATACTTTTTGAACAACCAATAACTTCCCTTGAAATCCTAATATTTAAAGAACTAATATTTTTAATATTTTTAACTTGACTATCTTCAATAATAACTTTTCCAACAATCCCAACCCTGTGCCCACCACTTAACGTTATAAATCCTTTTTTTATATCTTCAATAAAAGTATGTATGGAATACTTACACATTATCTGAAAAGTTTGTTCAATATCATCTTTAGTAACTATGTATGCATCTTTAAATTTAGTATCTAAATCATTATTAATATTTATAAAATAATCTCGACCTTTTATAAATACCATTAAAGGCTTGTTGACTCTAATTCTTATTTCTTCAATCTGCTCATTATTTCTAAATACATTTTCAAGTTTAATTCTAAGTTCTTTTGAAAGCGAATTTATTATTTCGTTGTAAAATTTCATTTTATTACTCCTTTTTAATAGTCTAATTAACTATTCAATAATAAATTTGAAAAACCTACAAAATTAATATAAAAAAAGAAGATATATAAAAATATATCCCCTTCAAAAAACTACTTAATCGCACTATAACCAACTATTTCACCGTACTTACCTCTAAATAAATAATTATGTGGATTATTATCATCTATACCTTCTTTAATTGAAACATAAAACATATATTCACCATCTTTATATCCTATATCATCTATAAATACACCTTGTGCATAATCTAATTTGTTTATATCTCTAAGTTTATTTAATATTTTAGATAAATATTCATCAGAAATACTGTAATCTTCAATCATAATTCCACTAGAATAGAAACTATATACCTTTAAATTTTCTTTATTAAATACTACTCCTCTATCCCCATCTTCATCTGGATTTATCTCTCTTATAGTATAGTAATCACTATCTGTTAACCACATATCGTTCCATTCATTTATTTCATATCTTCTCATATCTGATTCATTTAAATTTAGATACTCCATAAATTTTACTCTTGCTATATCATAAATTTCTTGTTCTGTTAAAGCATCTTCATTTGCTGGTGGTACTATATCTTTATGTACTCTACTTAAAGTAGATACAACTTCTGCCCTACTTATATGGTCTTTTGGTCTAAACATTCCATTTTTACTAGTCATATAATTTCTTTCAATCATTCCCTCAACAGAATCTTTAGCCCAGCTAGAAATAAGATATCTATCCGATAAATCTTGATTTACTTTGTTATGATTCTTATCATTTAATTTTCTATAATTAGCTATCATAACACAAACTTCTTGTCTTGTTATTGGATTATTTGGACTAAATTTAACATCGCTAAGACCTTGACAAACTCCATTTGTAACTGCAATATCTATAGCATCTTTTGCCCAATGATCTTTTGTATCATTAAATACTTTTCCACTACTTCCACTTAAACCAAAATATTTATTGAATATAGTAACAAATTCAGCTCTAGTTATGTTTCTATCTGGTCTAAAAGTACCATCTTCATATCCTTGCATATATCCATTTTCAATAAATGAATTTATAGTATTCTCTGCCCAATGATTTTTTATATCTGTAGTAGCATTTACAGTAATTGTAGAACTTAAAATCATTATAGTTAGTGTAATCGCACTTACATATTTCTTTAACTTCATAATATTTCCCCCTTTTAATAATCTAAATTGATTATACAATAACTTATATGTCATATTTTGTAAAATACTGCTATAATTGTTTATTTTTAAATAAAAAAAGAAGATATAAAAATTATATCTTCTTCAAAAAATTATTCTTCTTTATTTTTTTCACTCTCAATAAAACCTTTTATATCATCAAGTACACTACCTTTTGTAAATTTAATCCCTTGATTTATAGCATTTTTTATGGCATATGAATTAGAACTTCCGTGTGCTTTAATTACTCCGCCATTAACTCCAAGAAGTGGTGCTCCACCATATTCAGAGTAATCCATTCTATCTTTTAATTTTTGCATATCATTTTTTATAAGCATTCCACCTATTTTTCCTTTAGTGCTACTAAGTAAAGTTTCCTTTATCATTTTCATAACACTCATTGCAACACCTTCCGCCGATTTAAGAAGTATATTTCCAGTAAATCCATCACAAACTATAATATCTGCTACTGAATTTATTAAATCTCTAGACTCTATATTTCCAACGAAATTAAGGTCTAATTCTTTTATTTCTTCATAACTTTTTTTAGTTAATTCATTACCTTTTCCTTCTTCAGAACCTATATTAGCAAGTGCAATTCTTGGGCTAGAAAGATTTAAAACTTTCTTTGCATATATATTTGACATACCTGCAAATTGAACTAAATTAAGAGGTTTACAGTCAACATTTGCACCACCATCTGCAATCATAGTCATTCCCATTTTTGCATTTGGAATTGCAGGACATAAACAAGGTCTATCAATTCCTTTTATTCTCCCAACAACTAAAAGTCCACCAGTTAAAAGTGCTCCAGTATTTCCTGCACTAACTATTGCATCTGCTTTTTTTTCTTTTACAAGTTTTAATGCAACTACCATAGAAGAATCTTTTTTACCTCTTATCGCCTCAACAGGTTTATCTTCATTTAATACAATTTCTGTAGTATGTACAATTTCTAATTTTGATTTATCGAATTCATATTTTGAAAATTCTTGTTCTAGTATTTCTTTATCACCAGTTATTATAACATCAATGCTATATTCTTTAATTGCTAAAACAACACCTTCAACATTTGAATGTGGTGCATTATCTCCACCCATCCCATCAACTACTATTTTCATCAATAAAATTCCTTTCTAAATTTATTTTTTGGTAAATAAAAAGATAATTTAATAAAATTATCTTCTCTAATCTATATTATAGTTTTAAATATACAAAAATTACTATTTATAATAAAAACAAAAAAACATGTAGAAACCTACATGTTTTTGAAGTTATTAGTTAGCTACTACTTCTTTACCGTTATAATGTCCACAATCAGAACACATTCTGTGTGGTAATTTTGGCTCATGACATTGTGGGCAACTTACGATTCCTGTTGCTACCATCTTTGAGTTAGCTGCTCTTCTCATTTTAGTTTTTGATTTAGATGTTTTACGCTTTGGTACTGCCATTTTTGCCACCTCCTTAGTCGTTTTTAATTAAATCTTTTAATTTAGCAAAACGTGAATCAATAATTTGATCCTCGTTGTTAGCACTTTGGTTACAAGAACAAACTTCATCATTTAAGTTTATTCCGCATGTTAAACATAGTCCTTCACATTCTTCATCACAAAGAGTGCTTAAAGGTATTTCAAAGTCTATCGTTTGATTTATTATATCTGATAAGTCTAAGTCTTGTCCATCAAATAAAAATACGTCATCTTCAAAATCTACATCATCAACATTTCCTTTAATCAAGAAACCTTCTATTGAGTACTTAGTTGGTACTTCAACATCGATTAAACATCTTGAACAATTATCAATTAGTACAAAATCAAATTTTAGTTTTAGGTATAACCCCTTGCTAACGTTTGATATTTTACCATCTACTTTTATTTGATCTTTTATTTTATATTCATTACCAAAATGACTTATAAAGTCCATATCAAATAAAGCATTAATGTCTAAACTATCGATTTCTTTTCTTGTTAATTTGTTTAGGCTTATTATCAAATTTTTCACCTCAATACATTACCAATTAATTATACAAATTTGTAATTTGTTTGTCAAGTATTTTTACTTTATAGTTAAAAATATGAGGTAGAAAATTCTACCTCATATAAAAATTACTTTACTAAAGCTACAGTGTCTCTAGCTATAACTAATTCTTCGTTAGTTGGTATAAGTAATATTTTAACTTTAGAATCTTCAGTAGATATTACTCTCTCTTTTCCTCTAACTTTATTTAATTCTTTATCTATTTTCATTCCTAAGAATTCCATATTACTCATTATATTTTCTCTAGTTTCTACTCCGTTTTCTCCAACTCCTGCAGTAAATACTATAGCATCTACTCCATTCATTTCAGCAGTGTAGCTTCCTATATATTTCTTAACTAATTGATCATATGCATCAAGTGCAACTTGAGCTAATTCGTGTCCTTCAGCTGCTGCATCTTCTATATCTCTAAAATCACTAGATAATCCAGTCATTCCAAGAACTCCTGATTTTTTGTTCATTAAGTCGCTTAATCCTTGTGCATCTAATCCTTCTTTTTCCATTAAGAAAGTGATTATAGCAGAGTCTATAGCTCCACATCTAGTTCCCATTATAAGACCTTCAAGCGGAGTGAACCCCATTGATGTATCAACACACTCTCCACCTTGTATAGCAGCAAGTGATGCTCCATTTCCTAAATGACAAGTGATTATTTTAGTGTCTTTTATGTCTTTTCCAAGCATCTCAGCTGCTCTATTTGAAACATACTTGTGAGATGTTCCGTGGAATCCATATCTTCTTACTCCATACTTTTCATATAATTCATATGGAAGTGCATATAAATAAGATTTCTTTGGCATTGTTTGGTGGAATGCAGTATCAAATACAACAACCATAGGTACACCTGGTAATATTTCTTGACAAGCTTCTATCCCCATTAAGTTTGCAGGATTATGAAGAGGTGCTAAATCTGCACATTCTTTTATCCCTTTTATAACATCTTCAGTTACTACTGCTGAAGTTGTGAACTTTTCTCCACCGTGAACTACTCTATGTCCAACAGCATCTATTTCATCCATTGACTTTATTGCTCCATAAGTTTCATCAATAAGTGCATCTAAAACTAAGTTTATTGCTTCTTGGTGATCTTTCATTGGCTTTTCTATTTTAAGTTTTCCTTCAACGCCTTCTTTTTCTTGCTTTAAAAGAGAACCTTCTATTCCTATTCTTTCAACTAATCCAACACATAATGCTTCTTCATTTGACATATCTATTAATTGATATTTTAAAGAAGAACTACCACAGTTTAATACTAAAACTTTCATTATAAAATCCTCCATAATTGTATATATTCGGTTTTATTGTAGATTGTATACAATATTCTTAATATCTATAATATCATCTTTTTTACAAAAAGTACATATTTTTATTTCATTTTCTTAATAATTACAGTATTATTTTTTATTATACCCATATAAAATTTTTTAATCAAAATTAAATTAATACTTAGGAGGTTTCTTATGAAGACTGTTGGTCTTATAGTAGAATATAATCCATTTCATAATGGTCACAAATATCATTTAGATAAATCACTTGAAATAACTAATGCAACTCACTCAATAGCAGTTATGAGTGGAAATTTTCTTCAAAGAGGAGAACCTGCATTATTTGATAAATTTACTCGTGCAAATGTGGCCGTTAAAAATGGAGTAGATTTAGTTGTTGAACTTCCAATATTATTTTCAACTCAAAGTGCAGAACTATTTTCTTTTGGTGCAATAAATCTTTTAAACTCATTAAATATTGTAGATGATGTTTGTTTTGGAAGTGAAGAAGGAAACATTGAAATTTTAAAAGAAATTTCTAAAATATTAAATTTTGAACCTCTTGAATTTAAAGAAAATCTAAAAAAATATATTGATGAAGGAAATTTATTTGCAAGTGCTAGAAGTAATGCACTTTTTGATTATATAAAAAATAATTTCTTAAATAATAATGGTTTAAAAAATGTTTTTGTTAACTATAATAAAGAAAAACTTTTTAATATCTTAAATTCATCAAACAATATTTTAGGAATTGAATATATAAAAGCATTATTAAAATTAAATAGCTCAATAAATCCTAAAACTATAACTAGAATTTCAAATTCGTATAATAGCGAAACTATTGATAGCACTATTTGTTCGGCAACTGCAATTAGAAAAAATTTAAAGGAAAATAATAATCTAGATTTCTTAGAGTTTGTTACTCCAAAATTTACAAATGAAATGATAAAAGAAAAAATAGATAATAACTTTAACCCTCTATTTGACTCTGATTATTACGAAATACTATCTTCAATAATTTATAGAGATTTTGATAACTTAAATAAAATATTTGAAGTTAACGAAGGAATTGAAAATAAAATTTATTCAAACGTATTTAAACATAATGATTTTAACTCTTATTTATTAAGTATTAAATCAAAAAGGTATACTTTAACTAAAATAAAGAGAATTTTAAATAATATTTTACTTGGAATTACTAAAGAAGATATTAAAAAGATAAAAAACATAAATTCTATACCATACGTTAGAGTTTTAGCTTTTAATGATCGTGGTCGAGAAATAATAAAAAAAATAAAAGAAAATAGTCAAATTAATATTATAACTAAATTTTCAAATACAGAATATTTAACTGATGATATTTCAAAAACTTTACTTAAATATGATGTTTTAGCAACTAATATATATAATAATCTTTATTATAAAAATAATAGACATTTATTAAAGGGCGCAATGGATTATTATATTTCACCAAAATATATTAAATAATTTATTTGAAGTTAATATTTTAATTTTATAATTCATACCTTAGTTAATAGGGGGTGAGTTTTATTAAAAAAAATAGTTTAATGTTTTTTATTCCTATATTTATAGTATTTTCGCTTATTGTAGGGGTAATTATCTTCCCAAGTGAGTCGATTGAATCTGCAAAAAATGGTTTTAGGATTTGGTATGACATTTTAATTCCGTCACTACTTCCATTTATAATTGGTGCAAATCTTCTTATTTCGCTTGGAATTGTTGATATTTTGGGTTTTATAATAAATCCTATAACTAGTATTTTATTTAGGGTTTCAGGAAAAGGTGCTTTAATATTTGTAATTTCTATGTTTTCAGGATATCCAGTTGGAACTAAACTTGCATCAGAGTTTAGAAATCGAGATAAACTTTCACATTTTGAATCTCAAAGATTAGTTTCATTTTGCTCAACGTCTGGTCCATTATTTATTATAGGTTCTGTTTGTACTGGAATGTTAGTTAACGAAAGTTTAGGATATTTAATGTTAATTTGCCACTATATTGGCGCAATTTTAGTTGGAATAATATTTAGAAATTATGGAAATGATACTTTAAAAAATTCAAATCTTACTTTTAGTGAAACTATTAAAAATTCAATACAAAAAAGAAGTAATAATAGTAAAGGTTTCTTTGTTTTATTTGGAGAATCGATTTTTAATGGAATAAATACACTTCTAACAGTTTGTGGTTTTGTAATAATTTTTGCAGTAGTATTTAGAATACTTTCATTATTTAATATTATTAATTTACTTTCTTCAATTTTATTATTACCTCTTTCAATATTTGGATTTGAAAAAGAAATTGTAACTGCAATAGTTAGTGGATTATTTGAAATAACCACAGGTTGTAATGAAGTATCAAAAACTGCATCTCCTGAAATTATAAAAGCTAGTGCTTGTAGTTTTTTAATTGGATTTAGTGGACTTTCAATCTTAGCACAATGTTGTAGTTTCTTATCTACTAGTGATATCAAAGTTAATTTATACATAGTTTCAAAGTTTTTACACGGAATTTTTGCAAGTATATCAACTTTTATTTTATATCCAGTTTTTCAAATAGATATTTCTACTTTTTATGGAACACAACTTTTTAGTACTCAAAGTTTAAGTTTATACTTTAATAATTTTACAGATTTTGTTCCATTTTTAATAATATTATACTTACTTCTATTATTAATTTTTATAAATAATAGATTAATAGCAAATAAAAGATAAGACTAGTCTTATCTTTTTAATGTGCCTTTATTTATTTCAATTTCTCTTAACATATTAGTTAATAGTTCTTCAACTTCACAAAGCATTTCTTCTGCATAAAAAATTGAACCTTCTTTTATTTCCTCTGCAGTTTTTTGTGCATTTTCAATTATCATATCCGCTTGAATATTAACTTCTGATGCTCTTTGTTCTGCAAGTGCCATAGGTTCACTTTCCATAACAAATTGATCTACTATATCTTTTGAAGTTTCATTTATTGATTGTAATCTTTCTTCATATTCGTGTTTTAATCTAGCTGCATCAATTTGTGCTTGTTCTACTATTTCTCTAGCCTCTCTTTTTGCATCACTCATTATTTGGGTTCTCTCAATATTTATCCATTGAACTTGCTTAAATTCTTCAGGTATTTCTTCTCTTATCATATCAAGTATAGAAAGTGCATCTTCAACATCTATAGTTCTTTTTTGTGAAAACATAACAGTTGGTGCATTTTCAAGCATATCTTTTAACTGATCTAATCCGTCCATTACTCTTGTATCTATTTTCATATTTATCACCTCATAAAAAATTAATTTTTAAGATTTATATTTTTTCTTTAGCTCACTTAGTACTATAGGTGGTACTAAATTTTTTATTTCTCCTCCAAAATAAAGTACTTCTTTTACTAATGAAGAACTAACAAAATTATATCTTGCATTAGTAGTTAAAATTATAGTTTCAATATCTTTAGATAATTCTTTATTCATATTAGCCATTTGAATTTCATAATCTATATCTTGTCCACTTCTAATTGCACGCACTAGTACCGATATATCATTTTGCTTACAAAAATTAACTAATAAACCTTCAAAACTAATAACTTCAATATTTTTAATCTCTTTAGTGCTCTTTATTATCAAATCTTTTCTTTCTTCAAGGTCAAAAAAACTTTTCTTGTTTGGATTAACAAGAACACCTATATATAATTTATCAAAAAGTTTAGATGCTCTTTTTATAATGTCTAAGTGACCATTAGTTATAGGATCAAAACTTCCTGCAAAAATTGCCTTCATAATCTATTCTCCATCTTTTAAAGCATAAAAACTAAGTGTAGTATTTCCATACTTTTTACTTTTATATTTTTCTAGATTATTAATTTCATCATCTAACTTCTCTTTTGAATCGTGTTCAACAACAATCATTCCATCTTCACTAAGTAAATTTGTATTTGATATTTCTTCAAGTGTTTGTACAAAAAGATTTTCAAAATATGGAGGATCCATAAATATTATATCAAAAGTTTGTCCGCTTAACTTTTTAATTGCATCAAAACAACTACAATTTAATATCTTACTTTCATTTTCAACTCTTGCTTTCTTTATGTTTGATCTTAAAACTTCAATGCTATCCTTTTTTAAATCAACAAAAACACATTCCTTTGCATTTCTTGATAAGGCCTCAATTCCAAGTCCACCACTTCCTGCAAATAGATCAAGTACAACACTATCATATACATCTTCATTTATTATATTAAACATAGATTCTTTAACTCTATCTGTTGTTGGTCTTATTTCGTTATTTTTTGGAGGATTTAATTTAAGTCCTCTCGCTTTTCCAGATATCACTCTCATATTTTCACCTCAAATATATTTTAACATAATTTTAAATTAAAAATAGTACTAAATTTTAATTCATAGATAACTCTTTTATTAAATCTTCAAATTTATTTAATATATATTTTTTTAATTTTTCATTTTCTAAATTATTTAATTCAGGATCTTTATCCAAAATATTTTGCGCCTCTTCTTGTGCCATTTTTAGAATTTTTGTATGAATAAATATATTTGCAACTTTAAGATTTGGAAGTCCGTGTTGACGAGTTCCAAAAACTTCTCCGGGCCCTCTTAATTCAAAGTCCTTCTCTGAAATTACAAAACCATTATTACTCTTTACCATTATGTCCATTCTCTCTTTGGTAATCTTATTTTTACCCTTATAAATTAACACACAATAAGAACTATACTCACCACGACCAACTCGTCCTCTTAATTGATGAAGTTGCGCTAAACCAAATCTTTGTGCATCTTCAACTATCATAAGACTGGCATTTGGTACATTTACTCCAACTTCAATTACAGTCGTTGAAACTAAAACATCAATTTCTTTATTCTTAAACCTTTTCATAATGTCATCTTTTTGTTTGGCTTTCATTTTTCCGTGAAGATATTCAATAGAAACATCGTTAAAATATTTTTCTTTTAATTCTTTAGTTAATTCCTCAACAGATTTAACATCTAAACTTTCACTTTCTTCAACCAAAGGACAAACAACGTATACTTGACGACCCTTTTTTATTTCATCTCTTGCTAAGGTTTTATAAACACTATTTCTTTTTGTACTTTCAGTTGCAATAGTCTCTATTTTTTTTCTTCCTGGAGGTAATTCATCAATTAATGAAATATCTAAATCTCCGTGTAAGATCAAACTCAAAGTTCTTGGAATTGGAGTCGCAGTCATAACCAAAATATCAGGACTTTCTCCTTTTTCTGAAAGTTTCTTTCTTTGTTTCACTCCAAATCTATGTTGTTCATCAGTTATAACTATACCTAAATTACTAAAATTCACATTCTCAGAAATCAATGCGTGAGTTCCAATTAATATATCTATTTCATTGTTTTCTAATTTTTCAAGTACGATATCTTTCTTTTTTTTAGTCATTCCTCCAACTAATAATTCAACCCTTATACCAAAATCGTTTAAAGTTTCCTTAAAAGATTCAAAATGTTGAGTAGCTAATATTTCAGTTGGTGCCATAAAAGCCCCTTGATATCCATTTAAAACTGCATTGCAAAGAGATAATAATGCAACAACAGTTTTTCCAGAACCTACATCTCCTTGAACTAATCTATTCATAGATTTTTCACTTTTCATATCAATAAGTATTTCGTCCAATGTTTTTTGTTGTGCATTAGTCAATTTAAATTTCAAACTATTTTGTATTAATTCCAAATCTTTATGCTTATTAATTCCGATTCCAAATTGATTCTTATTAACATTTTTAAACATTAATAATCCTAATTGTAAAATTAAAAATTCCTCAAATATCATTCTATAAAGTGCTATTTTTAAATGTTTTTTATCAGTTGGATTATGTAAATTTTTTATACAAAAATCAATTCCACAAAGTCCATATTTATCTATTATTTCATTAGGTATATACTCTTCAACTTTAAATAATTCTGTCGATAATACTCCACTTATAATATTTGATAATTCTGTTTTTGTTAAAGCATAAGTTAGAGAATAAATTGGTCTAATTTGTATACTCTCATTTGATAAAATATCAATATCACAAGATTTCATTTTGGTTCCAAATAGATCCAAACTAACTTTTCCATAACAAACAATATTCATATCTTTTCTTAATTTTTTAACTAAATATTGTTGATTAAAAAACGATAACTTCATAAATCCAGTTTCATCACTAACAATTATTTCAGTTATTTTCATCTTAGAATTTACTTCCTTAACGTTAATACTATCTATTTTACAAACAACACAAGCAGTTTCTTCATCTTCTAAAAATCCGATTTTTTTTATATTACTTCTATCTTCATACCTTTTTGGAAAATAATAAATTAAATCTTCTAGCTTAAATAATCCAAGCCTATTTAATTTTTGACACCTCAAAGGTCCAATCCCTTTTACATATGTAAGTTCTTTATTTAACATAATATCACCTAATTATATATATTTAAAAAAGCCCTGATTTTTCAGGACTTTTTAATTATTCAACAGAAACTAAATAATAATAAAGCGGTTGACCACCATAATAAAGTTCCACATCTAATTCATCATATTTTTCTTCTAATTGTTCTTTTAATTTTTCTGCATCTTCTTCTTTAGTGTCTTCACCGTAGAATAATGTTATTATTGCACTTTCTTCATCAACTAATTTACTAACCATTTCAAAAGTTACTTCTTCAGCATCTTCTCCAACTGAAACTAAATCAGACTGTGAAATACCTATTATATTGTCTTTCTTAACTTCAATATCATTCATCACAGTATCTCTAACTGCAAATGTTACTTGACCACTCTTAACCATTGTAAGAGCTTCATTAAACGTTTCTTCATTTTCTAAAACACTAGCTTCGCTATTAAATCCGATTAAAGCCGTTAATGCTTGCGGAGTAGTTTTTGTTGGAATTACAACTATATTTTTATCACTAATTTCTTTAGCTTGATTTGCAGCCATTATTATATTACTGTTATTTGGGAATATAAATATATTTTTTGCATTAACTGAATCTATAGCTTTTATAAAATCTTCAGTGCTTGGGTTCATAGTTTGACCACCTTCTATTATGTGATCTACTCCGAAATCTTTAAAAATATCGTTTAATCCTTTACCCATTGAAGTAGCAATAAATCCGTATTCTTTTTCTTCTTCGCTAAAAGTTGCAACTTCTTCATTCATCTGAAGTATATTTTCGTGTTGTACTCTCATATTTTCAATTTTTATAGTTAATAACTGACCATACTGAAGTGCTAAATCAAGAGCTTTACCAGGGTTTTCTGTGTGTATATGAATTTTTATAACTCCTTCATCACCAACCACTGCTAAACTATCTCCAAGAGGCATCATAAGGTCTCTCATTTGTATTTCATCAATCTTATCACTCTCAAGAATAAACTCTGTACAATATCCAAACTCTATATCTCCAACATTATAATTTGCTTGAGTTATAACTTCAACAGTTTCAGTAGAAGTAGAATTTTGTGATAAGCTAATTATATTTCCTCTAAGAGCACTTAAAAATCCATCATACATAAGTACTAGACCTTTACCTCCAGAATCAACCACTCCAGCATCTTTTAAACTCTTCAGTAAATCTGGAGTTCTTTTTAAACTTTCGTTAGCCTCTTTTATCACAAGTTCTAAAAATTCCATTATATCAGTTTCTTTTTTAGAGATTTTAACCGCATAATCTGCACTTTCTCTAATAACTGTAAGAATTGTTCCCTCAATTGGCTTTATAACCGCTTTATATGCAGTATCTGCACCATTTTTAAGTGCATCCGCGAAGTCTTTAGTATCTAATTCTTCTTTTTCTTCAATAGATTTTGCAATTCCTCTTATTATTTGAGATAAAATTACACCAGAATTTCCTCTAGCACCCATTAAAGAACCTTTTGAAAGAGATTTTCCAACACTAGTTATACTTATGTCTTGTACTTTTTCAAGTTCTTTTATTGCATAAGATATAGTAAGTGACATATTCGTTCCTGTATCACCATCTGGAACTGGAAATACATTTAATTTATCAACTAAATCCTTATGATTTTGAAGATTATTTGCACCTGATATAAACATCTCTTTTAGATTTTTACCGTTTATAGTTTTCATTTTACTCCTCCTTACTTAACCCTAATACCTTGTACATTAATGTCAATTTTGCTAACTTGTACAGATGTCATATTTTCTACTGTATATTTTACTTTATCTATTATATTATTCGCAACCGTTGATATATTTGTTCCGTATTGCAGTATAACGTATAATTCTATTTCTATTGCATTTTCATCAATTACGTCTATCGAAACTCCTTTAAAAGCATTTTCTCCCTTTAACAGTTCAACTATTCCTTTTGATTTAAAAGCTAGTCCAACTAAACCGTAACTCTCCATTGCGGCTTTGTATGTTATTTGAGATATAACTTGTTTATCTATTTCTATATTACCAAATTGATTAGATATTTTAACACTCATAATTAATCTCCTTAGGTTTTATTTTGAATATACCTATTCTATTTTATGTATTTATATCTTATTTTATATTATAAATATAAATTATTCAATATTATAAAAGTATATATTTCTATTGCATCATTTTTATATTTGTGTTAATATAAATATGTTTTTAGTCTTTAATTGTATGAAATTTAAGGAGGTGCACATAAATGGCAAAGGTATGTGATGTATGTGGTAAGGGAAAGGTTTCAGGAAACCAAGTATCTCACTCAAATAGACATAGTAAAAGAACTTGGTCTGCAAACTTAAGAAACGTTAGAGCAATAGTTAGCGGAACTCCAAAAAGAGTTAAAGTTTGTACTAGATGTTTACGTTCTGGTAAAATCGAAAGAGCTTAATCTTTCTAAAGAGCCTACTTTAATTAGTAGGCCTTTTTTATGTTTAAAAAATTAATATTCATTAGTAAATTACCATTTATTTAAAATAATTAATCATTAGCATCTTATGTAACTATTTGTCTTTTTTAACTGGTTTCATAAATTTTAATATAATTCCTGATAGCCACTTTGGAAGTTTTATAGTAACCATTTTCATAAAAATCACTCCTTAAAAAATTAATTGTAAATACTAAAAACTCCACACCCTATAAGAGTTCCAGCAACCACTAAGGTCCACATCCAATTTGGAAGTAACAACGATAGTATTGTTGATATACCTATTGAAATTGAAAATAACCCTAATAATACCTTTGAGTTTCGCCTCATCTTATACCTCCTATTTGGATATTTACCTTATAAATTTATGTAGTTTTTTTTACTTTTAGAATAATTTTCATAAAAATATTTATATATTATTAAATTTACACTAACTCTACCAAATTAAAGTTTTCTAAAAACTCCTCAACCTTCTTTTTTTCAACAAAATCATTTTCTTTTTTTATAAAATCTAAAAATTCTCTTTCCTCATCGAGTAATATATCCTTACTTATCATTCTTTGCTTTAGTGAAGTAATTAAAATTTTATCTTTAATAGACAATTCGCTAAAATTTAATTTCCCTCTAAAATGATATTTTTCTACTCTTTCTAAATTATCGACATAAATATATTTATTTTTTTTTGCACCTACAGTAAAAAGTATTACCCTTTTATTTTCAAGTTTATCAATATTTTGTATCAAAAATTCTAATTTTTTTATTTTATCCATATAAACTGGTAATCCCAAAATTATAGTGTCATAAAGTTTAAAATCTGAAGTATCAAAATCATCTATTTCATATAAATCTGCATCAATTTTTAAAGCTATCCATCCAGAATACAACTTTGTAGTGTTGTACTTAGTTGTATATAACATTAATGTACTCATAGTCCCCTCCCATTAAGTTTTATAATTTTATATTAAATAAAATATATTAAATACCTTTATTTTCTCACAAAAAAGAGGCCTATCGCCTCTAATTATTAACTATAAATAATAAACTTCCATTTTTTATTTCAATAAACACTTTATCGCTTTTAATTATATTTGACATTCCGATTGGACTTGAAAAATCAATATTTATATTGCACACATCGTACTTAAATCCTTTAAGAGTTAAATTTTTTAAATCTCCATTTATCGGAATTATTGAAACCGTACTGTCTTTTTTTATATTAAAACTAACATTTTCGTCTTTAATTAAATAAATTGTTTCAGATCCTGATAGTATTCTTGGATAAATATTTAATTTTCTAATATAGTATAAAATATTTATATTAGAAATAGTATGATCAATCCTATTGCCTAATGCCCCCACTAAATCAATTTCTTTGCATTTTAAAGACTCACAAAGCAATATTGCAAGTTCTGTATCGGTTTCATTTTTTTCACTCTTAAAACGCTTTATTTCGATATCATCAAATTTATCTAATAAGTCTTTATCTACTGAATCTAAATCGCCAACTATGTAATGTGGCTCTACTATTAATTTTTCATCTTTGTATAAATGATTAAATCCACCATCACAACAAATTATATAATCGTAATTTTTACTTTTTATTAAATTTTCTAAATCGAAACTATTTTTTAACTCTCCATTTAAAATTAATAATGCTTTCTTATTCTGCATTTTCTCTAAATAGATCTACAGTCTTTTGTATATCGTCACTTCCAAATATCGCAGAACCTGCAACTATTATATTTGCCCCTGCATCAACAACTTTTTTAACGTTATCAGGTTTTATACCACCATCAACTTGAATGTCTACATTAAGATTTTTCTCATTTATTAAAGATCTAAGATCTCTTATTTTATCAAGAGTAGACTCTATAAAACTTTGCCCCCCAAATCCAGGATTAACAGTCATAACTAACACCATATCAATGTCTTCAAGTATTGGCTTTATTAATTCTATTGAAGTTCCCGGATTTATTGCAACACCAGCTTTAATATTATAAGATTTTATGTTTTGAATAGTTCTATGAATATGAGTGCAAGCCTCATAATGAACAACTATCATATCGCAACCACTATCTACAAATTCTTTAACATAATCATCTGGATTTTCAATCATTAAATGTGCATCAAAAAACATGTTACTCTTATCTCTAAGACTCTTTATAATCATTGGACCTAAAGTTATATTTGGCACAAAATGTCCATCCATAACATCTATATGTAAATATTCACATCCTGAATCTTCAACTTTTTTAACGTCATTTGCTAGCGAACTAAAATCTGCCGATAATATTGATGGTGCTAACTTTATCATATTTAGTATCTCCTTTTCCCATTTCTTTTTTCATTTAGTAATTGAATGTAGCTTTCATATCTTTCTTTTGATACTTCTCCATTTTCAACTGCATCTTTAACATCACAACTCGGTTCATTTTCGTGTATACATTTGTGACCAAATCTACATTCATCAAAATTATCAAATTCGATGAAATAATCCTTTAATTCACTTTCTAATATATAATCTAAACTAAGTGAACTAAATCCTGGAGTATCTGCAACAAGTCCCCCACATTCTAATTTTAAAAGCTCTGCGTGTCTTGTCGTATGCTTTCCTCTTTTTATTTTCTCACTAACTTCCCCAATTTGTAAATCAAATTTTTCATCAACTCTATTTAACAAACTAGATTTTCCAACTCCAGAAGGTCCTGCAAAAACAACAACATTTTCTTTTAATTCTTCTTTTATTTTATCTATATTTAAGTTAGTTTTATTACTAACTTCAATAACGTTGTAACCACTAAGCTCATAAATACTTTTTATCTTCTTAACTTCTTCTTCATCACATAAATCAACTTTTGTTAATACTATTACAATATCTAAATTTTCTTTCTCAGCAAGAACTATAAATCTGTCTAGTAAAGAAAGATTTGGAGAAGGATTTTTTATTGCAAAAACTATGAATGCTTTATCTACGTTAGCTATTTGTGGTCTTATTAGTTCGGTTTTTCTCTCATTTATTTCTTCTAATACACCTTTTTTATTTTCCTCATCAACCACACTCATTAAAACATCGTCACCAACTAATGGAGTTATATTATTTTTTCTAAATATACCCCTAGCTCTACATTCATATAAACCATCTTTAGTGTCTATATAATAAAATCCTCCAATACCTTTTAAAATCTTTCCTTCTATCATCTAATCACTCCTTAATTTTTATATTTCTTCTGAATTATTTTCTGGTTCAACATATTCTTCATTAAGTACATTATCTTGAACTTCTGGCGTTACTTCAGGTTCATTAACCTCTGGTACTACTACATCTGGTACTACTTGTTCTTCTGGTAATTCTTCAGGTACGATTTCTTCTTCTGGCTCTGGTATAACTATTGGTGGTGCAGGGTCCGGAGTTATTTCTGGTGTTATTTCTTCTTGTTCTATTTCTGGAACTATAGATTCTGAAACTTCAGGTACTGGTATTGTTTCTTCAACTTGTGGTACAGTTGGTGCCACAATATCTTCTTGTGGAAGTTCAAATTGAGGACTTTCGTTTTCTAAATCATCTGTTGTAGATGTTTCAACTTCTGGTTCTTCTTCATCTTTATTGAATAAATTACCTAAAAGAGAATTTTGTTTTGGTCCATTACTAACAATAACATCATAAGTATCATTATTTTGAGTTTGACTAAAAACTATCCCTTTATCAAATTCTGAATTATCTTCATATTTTATATTACCAAGTTTTAAGCTATTACTAGTAAGCATACTTTCAGCTTGTTCTAAAGTATATCCAATAATATTTATACTAGGTGGAATATATGGTTCTGGCTCTACCTCTGGTTCTACAACTTCTTCTTTTGGTGGCTCAACTGGAGCAATATACTCTTCAACTTCATCATTTGATGCATCATAAACTTCTAATGAACCTTTACTTATTAC
>JAWXUS010000016.1:0-35324 GCA_044426235.1 Peptostreptococcaceae bacterium
TTTTTTACAAGTACTAATCAAATACATATTTATATACTTTTATTTGGTATTATGAGTATGTTTTTTGCGGGAATAATTGATGACACTATAGGAAATCGCGATGTTAGTGGTTTAGGTGGTCACTTTAGAAGTTTGTTAAATGGGAATTTAACTACAGGTGGATTTAAAGCTTTATTTGGTGGATTTGTTGGATTATTAATTTCAGTTACAATATCTAAAAATATAGTAGATATTGTTGTTAATACTTTAATAATTGCACTTTCAACAAATTTTATGAATATATTAGATTTAAGGCCAGGTAGAGCGATAAAAGTTTATCTTTTAATTATGTTTTCAATTTTTATTAAAGCTACCAGTGATTTTAGAAATATGGTAGTTCTTATAATACCGAGTGTATTATCTTATTTTAGAATAGATTTAAAGGCTAAAGCAATGATGGGAGATGCGGGTTCAAATGTGTTAGGAATTTCTCTCGGTATATTTTTTGTTATGGGATTTACATTAAAAACTAGATTATTATGGCTTTTATTTTTAATATTTATTCACGGAGTAACTGAAAAATATTCATTAACTAAAATAATTGAAAATAATAAAGTATTAAATTATATCGATAAAATAGGTAGAAATTAAAATTTAGATTAGAGGACTTATATTATGCTACTTAGTAAAAAAATTGGAGTCGTTGAAAGTTTTATTTCTTCAAATGAAGATATTGATGATATTAGAGTTAATATAAATGGAAAAATAGAAAAAGCGTATAATTATAAAAAAATAAGTGGGAATTTAAATATTGGAGATGAAGTATTACTTAATACTACTGCTGTAGAGCTTAGCCTTGGTACTGGTGGATATCATTTTGTAATAGCTAATTTAAATAATTTAGAATCAAATTTTACGGAAGATGGGCACATAATGAAACTTAGATATACACCACTTCAAATAAAAGTAAATTCAGTTGAAGAACAAGATAGCATATATCATAAAAAGATAAATGAATTTAAAAGTTTAGAAAATTTACCAGTTGTAGTAGGTGGACTTCATAGTATGTTAACACCATTCGTTTCAAGTTATAAAAAAGACAATATGAATAAAAACGTAATATATATTATGACTGAAGGTGCATCATTATTTTTACCACTTAGTAAAACTGTTGAAGAGTTAAAAGAGAAAAAATTAATAGATAATACTATAACTATTGGAAATTCTTTTGGTGGTGATTTTGAATGTATAAATATTTATACTGCTTTAATTACTGCAAAAGAAATTTTAAATGCAGATGTAGTTTTTATTAGTATGGGACCTGGAATTGCAGGCACTGGAACAAAATATGGCTTTACAGGAATTGAGCAAGGTTATATTTTAGATTCAGTAAAAAAACTTGGTGGACAACCAATATTTATCCCAAGGATAAGTTTTGAAGATAAAAGAGAAAGACATAACGGAATTTCTCACCATAGTATAACTATTTTAGATGAGATAGTTAATACTAAAGTAGATGTTATTTTTTCAAATTATGAAAAAGATAAATTAGAAATAATAAAAAATCAAATTGAAAAATATAGTATAGATAAAAAACATAATATTATATATATTAATGATAATTTATGTGAAAAAAATCTTGAATATTTTGATTTAAAAGTTAAAACTATGGGACGAAATTATAAACAGGATAAAGAATTTTTTGATACAGCAAGTGCAAGCGCTTGTTATGTTAGGGAGGAATTTGAAGTATGTTTGAGGAACAAACCATAAGTAGTGATAAAATTTATACGGGAAAAAATATTTCTTTAAGAATTGATACTGTTGAAACTAATAATAAAGGTTATCAAAAAAGAGAAATAATAGAACACGGTGGTGTAGTTGCAGTTGTTGCAATTAATGAAAATAAAGAAGTAGTGTTAATTAAACAATTTAGAAAAGCTATAGAAAAAGTTATTTGGGAAATACCAGCAGGAAAAATTGAGTCTGGTGAAACTCCAAAAGAAACGGCACTTAGAGAATTAAAAGAAGAAACAGGATACATAGCAAATAATATAAGGCTTATTCATAAGTTTTATACGACACCTGGTTTTTCAAATCAAAAAATATATTTATATTTAGCGACAGATATTTCAAAATCAAATTCAGAACTTGAAATTTCAGAAGATATTGAAACGTTTACTATGGATTTTGATAAGGCTTATGAAATGGTAGTTAAAAATGAAATTGAAGATGCAAAGAGCAGTATAGGTTTACTATTTTCAAAAAAATTAATTAAAGAAATTTAATATAGAATAATTAGCCCTTTTTATACATATGTTTAATTAATTGTATAAGAGGGGGTTTTTATGAGAGTAAAATATGATAGAAAAGAACTAAAAAATATAAATAGTCAAATAATCATTATGGGTATAATTTTTGTTTTATCAGTCTTTTTAGGAAGTTTTTTAAACAAAATGTGGCCAAGCTATTCACAAAATGCAATAAATGATTTAAACTTAACTATAGAATATTATAGTCAAGATGTTTCACTTATTAGTAATGTATTTATTAATTTAAAAGTAGATTTTATTTATTTGATTGCTATGAGCATATTATCTGTAGTGGTGATTTTATTTCCATTTAGTATTTTATTGTTTATTATAAAAGGTGTATCTATTGGATACACTATGAATAGTATGATTTTATCTCTTAAACTTATGAGTTTTAAAATGGTATTTTTAACTATTTCAAAAAATATAATTATAATTCCTGGAATGATAATAATAATCATAGTAACCATTAAATACTTTAGAGAAATGAAAGTGCAATTTGACAAAAAAAGAAAAGCAAATATATTATTTTTATCAAAAAGATATTTAATTAATACTTTGTTAATATCTTTAGTAATAGTAATATCCCAAGCATTAATTAATTTTTGTTTTATGGGGCTATTAAAGTTATTTAATTAAAAAAGGAGTTTTTAATGGAGTGGTTAAATCATTATATAAATTACATAAAAGAAAATAAAAAACTATCCCAAAATACTATAAACTCTTATGAGGCAGATATTAAGGATTATATCATTTATTTTGAGAATAAAGATATTAATCCACTTGATGTATGTGAAGGGGATATTTTAGCGTATTCTAGATACTTAGAAGAAAATCAAAAATCTATTTCAACAATTTCAAGAAAAATATCATCAATAAGGTCTTTTTATGATTTTTTATTCTATAATAAAATAATAAAGAAAAATCCTTCATCGAATATAAAAAAACCAGTTGTTTCTAAAAAAGAAAATGACATATTAAGCGAGTCAGAAATAGATTCGTTGCTTAAATTTAAAAACCTAGATACACCAAAGTTAATAAGAGATAAAGCAATATTTGAACTTTTGTATGGAACCGGAATGAAAGTAACTGAATTAGCCGTTTTAAAAGTTACTGATATTGATTTAGAGTTTGACTTTATAAGATGCGGACAAAAGCATAGAATAATTCCTCTTAGAGAAAAAACTAAAAAGTATTTGCAACTATATATAATGGATAGTAGGGAGAAATTTGCAAATAAAAATCAAAAATATCTTTTTGTGAACACACAAGGAAACCAATTTTCAAGACAGGGAATTTGGAAGATTATAAAAAGTTATGCAAGTAACTTAAGAACACAAAAAAGTATAAATCCAAGTATGTTAAGACATTCTTTTGCAATTCATCTTTTAAACAAAGGTGCTAAAGCATCATCTGTTGGAAAGATTCTTGGTAATAATAATGTAGCTAGTTTACAATCTTATGTTGAAAATAAAAAGCAGAAAAAACAAAAAGAACTAGACAAAAAGAATTAGACAAAAAAGGAGATATCTATGAGAGTTGTATGGTTAATAATTGATAGTGTTGGAGTTGGTGGACTTTTAGACTCTGAAAAGTTTGGAGATATAAACGTTAATACTTTAGGAAATATAGTTAAAAATTTTCCTGATATAAAAATTCCAAACCTTAGAAAATTAGGAATTGGAAATATAGATGAAACTGATTTCTTTGAAAAAGAAAATAATCCTATTGGTTGTTTTGGTAAATGTGATGAAGTTTCTAATGGAAAAGATACTACTACTGGACATTGGGAGATGACTGGAGTTTTAGTTAATACTCCATTTAACACTTTTGAAGAATTTCCAAAAGAAATTATAGAAGAATTTGAAAAGAGAACTGGAAGAAAAGTAGTTGCTAATAAACCGTCTTCTGGAACTGAAATATTAGATGAATATGGTGAACATCAAATGAAAACTGGAGATGTTATAGTTTATACTTCAGCAGACAGTGTTTTCCAAATTGCAGCGCACGAAGAAATAATACCTCTTGAAGAACTATATAAAATGTGTGAAATAGCAAGAGAAATTTTAATGGGTGATAATGCAGTTGCTAGAGTTATTGCAAGACCATATATCGGAGAAGGTGTTGGTAAATTTACTAGAACTTCAAATAGACGTGACTATTCACTAGATCCATTTGAAGATACTGTTCTTGATAATATAAAAAATGGTGGACTTGATGTTATTGCTGTTGGAAAAATAGAAGATATATTTAATGGACAAGGTATAACAGAGGCTATTCATACAAAGAGCAATATGCACGGTATGGAAGAAACTATAAATTATATAAATAAAGAAAATAATGGATTAATATTTACTAATCTTGTTGATTTTGATTCTATGTATGGTCATAGAAGAGATGTATTAGGCTATAAAAATGCATTAGAAGAGTTTGATATTAAATTAGAAGAATTAATGAATTCTCTTAAAGAAGATGATGTTTTAATAATTAATGCAGATCATGGAAATGATCCAACATATAAAGGATCAGATCACACAAGAGAATACGTTCCAGTTTTAGTTTATGGAAAAAAAGTAAATCAAGGTGTAAATCTTGGGATTAGAAAAAGTTTTTCTGATATTGGTGCAACAGTTACTGATATCTTAAATATAAAAATGCCACAAAATGGTATAAGCTTTAAAAATGAAATATTAAACTAAAGGAGAATTACAAAATGTTTGAAAGAATTCAAGAAAGCACGAGCTTTATAAAATCTAAATTCGACAAAATTCCACAAGTAGGACTTATATTAGGTTCGGGACTTGGAGTTTTAGCCGATGAAATAGAGAACCCAGTTAGAATAAGCTATGATCAAATACCTAACTTCCCAGTTTCAACTGTTGAAGGTCACGAAGGTTGTTTAGTACTTGGTACTTTAGAAGGTAAAGAAGTAGTAGCTATGCAAGGAAGATTCCACTATTACGAGGGATACACTCAAGAACAAATAACTTTCCCAGTTAGAGTTATGAAGGCTTTAGGAGTTGAAACTATAGTTGTAACTAATGCTGCAGGTGGTGCAAACACTAGCTTTAATGCAGGAGATTTAATGCTTATAACAGATCATATAAACTTAAGTGGAAGCAATCCTTTATTTGGAACTAATGATGACAGATTAGGTGCAAGATTCCCAGATATGTCAAGAGCATATACTCCAAAGTATTTTGATATTGTAAGAAACAGTGCAAAAGAATTAAACATAGGACTTCAAGAAGGTGTTTATGCATACTTTAGTGGACCAACTTATGAAACTCCGGCAGAAGTTAAAATGGCACAAGTTTTAGGTGCTGATGCTGTTGGTATGTCTACAGCTCCTGAAGTTATAGTGGCATCTCACTCGCAAATGGAAGTAATCGGTATAAGTTGTATAACTAATATGGCATCTGGAATACTTGATCAACCATTAAATCACGAAGAAGTTATAGAAACTACAACTAAGATTAGAAGTGAATTCTTAAGTTTAGTTAAATCTGTAGTTAAAAGTATATAATATAAAAAAGAGTGTATGCTTTTGTATACACTCTTAATAAATTTAAAGGAGTATGGTATGAGAATTTATGATATTATAAAGAAAAAAAGAGATAAAAAAGAATTAACTAGAGAAGAAATAGAATTTTTTGTTGAAAAATATTCAAAAGATGAAATTTTAGACTATCAAGCATCGGCATTTTTAATGGCGATATTTTTAAATAAAATGAATAAAGATGAAACTGCATATTTAACAGAGGCTATGATGAATTCTGGGGAAGTTATGGATTTATCAAAAATAGAAGGTATAAAAGTTGATAAGCATAGCACTGGAGGAGTTGGAGATAAAACAACTATTACACTTGCACCAATAGTTGCAAGTTGTGGAGCACCAGTTGCTAAATTATCAGGTAGAGGCCTTGGTCACACAGGTGGTACACTTGATAAATTAGAATCTATAAAAGGTTTTGATGTTCAAATGAGTTCAAGTGAATTTATAGAGTCTGTTAATTCTCATAAAATTGCAGTTTGTGGTCAAACTGCAGACGTTGCAGTTGCAGACAAAAAAATGTATGCCCTAAGAGATGTTACTGCAACCGTTGAAGATATATCATTAATTTCATCTAGCATAATGTGTAAGAAATTAGCATCTGGTGCAGATAGTATTTTACTTGATGTAAAAACTGGTGATGGTGCATTTATGAAAACTATTGATGATTCATTTGAACTTGCAAAGGCTATGGTTGATATTGGAAATATTATGAAAAGGGAAACTATTGCAGTCGTAACAGATATGGACGAACCGTTAGGAAATGCAGTTGGGAATAGTTTAGAAGTTATTGAGGCAATTGAAACATTAAAAGGTAATGGACCGAAAGATTTTACTTATCTTTGTGAATACTTAGCATCATATATGTTAGTTTTAGCAAAAGTTGTAGATAATTTTGATGATGGAATTAAAAAAGTTAGAGAAGTTATAGAAAATGGATTAGCACTTGAAAAATTAAAAGAATTTATAAAAAATCAAGGTGGAGATGAAAATGTAGTTGATGATTATTCATTATTTGAAAAGGCATCAAATGAACTAGAGGTTAAATCTGAAGTAAGTGGATATATTAAAAATATAAAAGCTGAGGACATTGGAGTTAGTGCATTACTTTTAGGTGCTGGGCGAGAAACTAAAGACGATGTACTTGATTTTTCTGCAGGAATAATTCTTAACAAAAAAGTTGGAGATTATGTTGATGAAGGTGAACTTTTAGCAACTATTTATTATAACAAAAAAGATAGAATTGATGTTTCAAAAGAAAAATTAATTGGTGCATATACTTTTGTAGATGAAAAAGTTACTCCAAAAAAGTTAATATATGGTGTAGTTAAAGAAAATGAAATAATAAAATATTAAGCCTACTTTTTAGTAGGTTTTTTTGTTTGTTATTTTTTAGAGAATGGTATCATATATACTTGAAAAATCATATATATATATTATATAACATAGGGCAACTTAAGATTATAATTAGAGGGTGATTATGTGATTTTTGAAAATAATTGCTACAAAAGAAAAAGAATGTTTAGGATATCAAATATAATAACTATATTAGCGCTTATATTATATGTAGCTTTGTACGTTAATGGTAATATAAAAAGCTTTAATAATAACGTTGTAGTTCTTATATTGATTTTTCTTGAATTTTCTTATATAAAAGAATATATGAGTTTTTTAAAGAATTCAAAACTTGAAACAAAATTAAAGTATACTGATTTACACACGGGACTTTATAATAAATCAGGGTGTGAAAAATTATTTGAAGAGTTTACACCATTTACTAAATCAAGTAGTAGTTATATTTTGATATTTGATTTGAATGATTTAAAAAAAGTAAATGATAACGTTGGCCATAAATATGGTGATGATTTAATAAGGGATTTTGCTACAATACTAAATATGTGTAGTAGTGAAATTTTAGATAATTCATTTGTTGGTAGGTTTGGAGGAGATGAATTCATAGTATTTTTCTTCACTAATAATAAAGATATTGCAGATGTATTTTTAGATAAAGTTTGTGAATTAGTTCAAACATTTAATTGTTGTAATGAAGTATATAAAATTTCTTATGCAGTTGGATGCGCTTATTCAAATGATTATGAAAAGAATATAAGTATAAGAGAATTATTAGAAATAGCAGATAAATCAATGTATAAGAATAAATATGAAAAGAAATATAAATGTATTAAAAATCACTTTTAATAGAGGTGATTTTTTATTTTTAGTAGTTAAAATTATAAATTATAGTTTTTTTCAAAATTAATTGTAAAATATCACTATTACACTTATAATATAAAAGACAGAAAATGATAAGGAGCGATTGATATGGGAAAATATTTACATAATAAAAATGATAAGAAAAAGCCAAGTATATTTTTGATATTAGTAGTTATTCTTAGTATAGTTGGTATTGGTGGAGTATATTTTGTATATAGCGAAATAGGTCCATACAACAAAAGTAATAATGATGAAGTAATTGTTGAAATACCAAGTGGTTCAAGTACTAAAGCTATAGCAACAATTTTAGCAGATAACAGTTTAATAAAAAATGAAATGGTATTTACATACAATGCAAAAATAAGTGGACAAGCATCAAGTTTTAAGGCAGGGAAATATTCACTTAATCAGTCTCAAACAAATAATGAGATGATAGATATAATAGCAAGTGGAAGGGTTGTAGTTGAAGGAATAAAGGTTACTTTTCCAGAAGGTTTAACATATTCCGAAACTATTGATATTTTAGTTAAAAATGATCTTGGGGATGAAGAAGTATTTGTAGAATATATTTATTCTCCAGAAGAATTTTATGATGATTTCGAGTTTTTAGATGAAGAAGATATAACTACACTTGAAGGATTTTTATATCCATCAACTTATTATTTTGATGAAAAAAGTGATGAAAAACAGATATTAACTGTTATGTTAAATCAGTTCAAAAAAGTTTATAATGATGTTTTAGTAGATGAAATTGAAAATACTGATATGACACTTCAAGAAATAGTAAACTTAGCATCTATAGTTGAAAAAGAGGCTATATTTGATGAAGATAGACCGATAATTGCAAGTGTATTCTTTAATAGACTAGATATTAATATGCCTCTTCAATCAGATGCTACACTTCAATATGCATTTGAGGAAAGAAAAGAAATAGTACTATATAAAGATTTAGAAATAGATTCTTTATATAATAGTTATAAAAATCGTGGATTACCTCCAACGCCAATTTCAAATCCAAGTGTTGAATCTATTGAGGCAGTAATTTATCCAAAACAAACGGATTATTTATACTTTGTTGCAACTATGCAAGGTGGAAATAACTATAGTACAACATATCAACAACATTTAGATTATGTTAGAGAATACAAAGAAGAAAGAGCACAGTTAAAAGCAGAACAAGAAAATGAATAGAAAAAAAATAAGGGTTATACTTTTGTGTAATCCTTATTAATTTAAAGGAGTGGTTATTTTGAGTAATATTGTTAATGAATTAGTAGAAGACTATATAAGAAATACATTGTGTGAAACAAAAGGATTGTTAAAAGAGTTAGAAGTATATGCAGAGGAAAATAATGTACCGATAGTTCACAAAGAAGTTGCAGAAATGCTTAGAGTTATACTTAAAATTAATAAGCCAAAAAGAATTTTAGAAGTTGGTTGTGCAATAGGATATTCATCGATATTATTTGCAAACTCTTTAGACAATGATGTTGAAATAATAACTGTTGAGAGAAATGAAGAAATGATTAAACAGGCGAAGGAAAATATAAAAAGAGCAGGACTTGAAGAAAAAATTACTATTCTTGAAGGAGATGCAGAAGAAATACTTAAAAATATTGAAGGTGAATTTGATATGATTTTTCTAGATGCTGCAAAAGGGCAATATAAATTATTCTATGATATGATAATTGATAATCTAAAAAAGGATGGTCTTTTAATTTCTGATAACATTTTATATAAAGGAATGATTGCACACGATGATTTTGTGGTAAGAAGAAAAAGGACTATAGTTAATAGAATGAGAACTTATCTAGATTATATTTGCAGTTGTGATTACTTAGATACTTCTTTAATACCTATAGGAGATGGAGTGGCACTTAGCTACAAAAAATAATTTGTTTAGGTAAAGGAGAAAGTTATGAAACAAGTAGAATTATTAATCGATATATTAGATTTTAAAACGTTAAAAGAAATTATAAATGAAGAATTTGATGCTTTTACAATTGGAGAAGGATTAGCTAATTTTTCAATACAGGAAATAATAGAATCATCAAAAATTGCAAAAGAAAACAATAAAAAAATGTATCTTGCATTTAATAAAATTCCTCACGAAAAAGATTTAATAAATATTGAAGAATTCCTAAAAAATATAAAAGATATTAATATTGATGGAATATATGTTATAGAGCCTGGAGTTTTATATTTAGTTAAAGAATATATGAAAAATACTAAAGTATTTTTAAGTGAACAAGCAAACGTTATAAACTATGAAACAGCATCTTTTTGGTACAATGAAGGAGTTAGAAGAATAGTCTTATCAAAAGAAATGTCTATAAAAGACGTTTCACAAATAGTTTTAAAAACTAGTGATGATTTAGAATTTGAACTTATTGCACACGGTTCACTTTTAATATCTCACTCAGGCAGAAAATTATTATCAAACTTCTTAAAAGACAAGAGTGGTGAAGCTAAAATAGATAAGAATGTTAAATATAACTTAGTTGAAGAAAAAAGAGAAGGATTATATTTCCCAGTTTATGAAGATGAAAGAGGAACTTTCTTATTTAATACTGAAGATATGTGTATGATAGAATTTATACCAGAGTTAATAGAAAGTGGAATAGATTCTTTAAAAGTTGATACAAGACTAAAAGATACAAAATATACTATAGAAGCTATAATAGCATATAAAAAAGCAATAAAAGAGTATTATATTAAAAAAGAAAACTGGGAGTTTGATTCAGAATGGATCAAAAACTTAGATGATATAAACACAAGAAATTATACTTCAGGGTTTTATATTAAGAAAGTAATAAAAACTGAAGAATAAATTTTGATATATTAGCCTTATTATGATAAAATAGATTACATTAATAAAGACGTCTATAAGGAGAACAATTTATGAAAAAACCATTGATAATAGGAATAGCAGGAGGAACTGGTTCTGGAAAAAGTACAGTTTGTAAGGCTATAACTCAAAATATACCAAGTGATAAAATTTCTGTTGTAGAACAAGATGCATACTACAAGGACCAATCGAATATAACTTTTGAGGAAAGATTAAAAACTAATTATGATCATCCATTTTCTTTTGATAATGACTTACTAATTAGCCACTTGGATAATTTATGTAATGGAGAAAAAATTGAAAAACCAGTTTATGACTATGAAATGCATACAAGAAAAACTGATGAAGTAGTAGTTTTAGAACCAACAGATATTATAATTGTCGAAGGAATTATGATACTTGAAGATGAGAAATTAAGAGAAAAACTAGATATAAAAATATATGTTGAAACAGAAGATGATATAAGAATTTTAAGAAGAATTCAAAGAGATATAAAAGAAAGAGGAAGAAGTGTAGATTCAGTAATAAGTCAATACTTAGAAACTGTAAAACCTGCACACGATCAATTTGTTGAGCCATATAAAAAATATGCAGATATAATAATGCCAGAAGGTGGAGCTAATCAAGTTGCAATAGATTTAGTTCTAAGTAAAATTAAATCTCATTTATAAAATAAAGTATAACTCCTTAAAAATTGTCAATAATCATTTTTAAGGAGTGATTTTTTATGTCTAGAAAAACTATTTTACCAAAACAACTTCACAGAAGAATATTTTGTGTTAATATGATATTTATTTTTATTCTTTTTGGATTAATATATAAATTATATGATATACAAATTGTGAAAGGCGAAACATATACCAAGCAATTAGAAAAGCAAAGTACTATAAAAGTATCACTAAATTCTTCGAGGGGGAGTATTTATGATAGAAATAATAATTTATTAACAGATACAGAAACTAAAAAACTTATTATGATAGATAAAAAAGATGTACTGGCAAATTATGAACTTAATAGTTTGATAGTTGATTTAACTGATAGTTATATAAATAATGAAAATTTTATATATAATATTTCTAGTGAATATATAAATATAGAAGTAGATCATTTAGATTTTAATTTAGAAAAAAAATTAGAAGAAAATGGAGCTATAATTGAAAATAAGACTTATAGATATAGTGAAGAAGGACTTTTAGCCCATACTATAGGCTATATAAATGAAGATGAGAACAAAGGGGTATCAGGTATTGAAAAATACCAAAAAGATATTCTTGATAATTCAAGCGAAAGATATATTTCTGTGTTTAAGGCAGGTCAAGCTGGAGGAAATGTTGATAATCAATATGTTGGAAGTTTAGATTCAACTGCTGAAGTTATTGAAGATGAAGGAAGTCATATAAAAATTACAATAGATAAAAAACTTCAAGAAGAAGTAGAAAAAATAGTAGATAAAGAAGAAAATCCAAGTGCAGTAATAATTTCAGATGCACAAACTGGAGAAATTCTTTCAATGTCATCAAGACCAAATTTTGATCAATATAATATACAAAACTATTTAACTTCAGAAAATAAAGAATTAATAAATAGAGTAACACAAGTTTCATATCAACCAGCATCGACTTTTAAAATGGTAGTATTATTTTCCGCTTTTGAAAATAAAATAATAGATGAAAACTATACCTATACTTGTATAGGTCACGAAAGTGTGAAAAATAGTGGTGAAGAAATTAGCTGTGTTAATAATGCAGTTCACGGAGATCAAACTTTAAAAGAGGCTTTTGCAAATTCGTGTAATAGTGCATTTATGGATATTGCAAATAAAATGAATGATGATTTAATAATTGAAACTGCTAAAAGATTAAAACTTGGAGATACAATTGATATTGGAATTGAAGAAATAAAAGGGAATGTTGAAGAAAATACTGATTCAAGAAACTTACCAATTGGTCAAGGATCAATTGAAATAACTCCACTTCAATTAAATCAAATGACTCAAATTATTGCAAATAATGGAACATATAAACCACTTTATTTGTATGATAGTGTTATTGATAATAATAAAGATACGAAAGTAACTTTTAAATATGAAAAACAAAGTGAAATAATATCTCCATATATTGTTACGAATATTAAAGATATTATGAGTGAGGTATCAATTAGTGGTACAGCAAAAGATCTTCAAGAATTAAAATATGAAAGTGGAGTAAAAACTGGAACCTCTCAAACTAAGGTAAATGGAGTTAGTACTAATAACTGGTTAATTAGCGGATTTTATCCAAAAGATAATTCAAAGTATGTTATAACAGTTGTTGTTGAAGGAAGTGGAGATGTTTCACAAGATGAAGGAAAGTCAGCAGTTCCAATATTTAAAGATATATGTTTATATTTAGATAAAAGTTTATAGAATAAGTTAAATATATTTACATAAGTATATAATTAAAAAAATATTACATCAAACTAAAATTAAATAATAGTCAAGTTACCCCCATTTAAATCATATAATTTACAATGACATATAAAGATTAATGGGGGTGACGTATGACTACTGCGAAATCATTTAAAAAACCATTAACCCCTGAAGAGGAAATTGAGTATCTAACGAAATTCAAAGAAGAAAAAGATGAACACTCAAAAGAAGTATTAATTGAAAGGAACATGAGATTAGTTGCCCATATAGCTAAAAAATACAATAATACTAATGAGGATCAAGATGATATAATATCAATAGGAACGATAGGACTTATTAAGGCTATCGAAACCTATAATGTAGATAAAGGAACAAAACTTGCAACTTATGCATCAAAATGTATTGAAAATGAAATACTTATGAGCATTAGAGTAAATAAAAAAAATAAATTTCAAGTATCTCTTCAAGACCCAATTGGTATGGATAAGGAAGGTAATGAAATAAATCTTATTGATATTTTGGGAACTGATATAAATTATATTTTAGATGAAGTAGAACTAAAGATTCAAGTTAGTAAACTTTATAAAGAAATAGATTCACTTCTTAGTGAAAGAGAGAAAGAAATAATAATGTTAAGGTATGGCTTGACAGTTAATGGATACAAAACTCAAAGAGAGATTGCATCTAAATTAAATATATCTAGATCCTACGTTTCAAGGATTGAAAAAAGGGCTTTAGGTAAGCTACAAAAAGGTCTTAAAACTCTATAGATAATTTCTATAGAGTATTTTTTTGTCTAAAAAAGTAGTAAAAAAAGGGGTTTTAAGGTACTAAAAACGACAAAATAAGCGAAAAGTATATGATATTATTACTAATATAAATAAAAAGCATCGGTATTTACTGTAAAAATAAAAATAAATTATCAAAAAAATAAAATAATTGAAGTTAAAAAATAAAATAAGTTATTTAGTGGGGGATATGTTATGGAAAATGTTGAAACAATAAATATTTTAAATTTAATGGTTGTAATTTCTATACCAATAGTTACTTTTAGCATACTAAATATAAAAAATGATGAAAATTTTAAGAATATAATATATATATTCATATCAGAGATTGTAATAAATATATTTTTTATAAATCAAAGTATATTTATATATATGATAGCATCACTTCTAATACTTAAAGCTCTAATTTTTGCATCAAAATATTTAAGTATTTCACTTATAGTTTGTAGTTGTGTATTTTTATTAACTAAAAATGAACTGTTATTATATACAAATTTATTTATTAATCTATATATTAATAATAATTTTATTATTAATAATTTAAAAGATGTTCATCAAATATTTGTAACCAATAAATCTAAAATTAGAGAAAATATAAGTCATAAGAAAACTTTAGAAAATGTATATGAAGAAAATGAAAATAAACAAAAAGAGTATAGTGAATATCTAAGTTATATGATTAAAAAAATAGAACGAGCAATTAATAAG
The DNA here is from genome assembly GCA_044426235.1 of Peptostreptococcaceae bacterium. GTDB lineage: Bacteria > Bacillota > Clostridia > Peptostreptococcales > Peptostreptococcaceae > JAGHEK01. The sequence goes on from JAWXUS010000016.1 coordinate 14,810, forward strand.
TCTGAAATCCCAACATTTATATTAGATAAAAATAAGGAGTTAATAAGTTATAATAAAAGTTTTTTAGATACTTTTGAAAGTGAGATAGATAAAAAAAGCTTTGATTTTTATAAGTATTTAACACAAATGTTTAAAAATTATGAAGAATTAATCATAAATATAAATAAGAATAATAATGATAATATCAATCTTGAAGGTGTAGATAATAAGATTTATAAATTTACTTATAGTTTAGATGAAATCGAAAATGATATTGTAACTATTTGTACAATAAAAGATATTACTCAAAGTACTTTAATTCAAAATAGACTATTTGATAGTGAACAAAGATATAAAAAGTTAATGGATGTTCTTGATGAAGGAATAGTTATTTTATCAGAGTCAAGAGTCGATTATATAAATGATAAAGCAATTACACTTTTTGGTATAGAAAATGTTGACTATGAAAGTTTACTTAACAAAACTAAGTTTAAATTTTTGGACAAGTTTAAAGAAACTCTACGTAGTGTAGAAAATGGAGTTTATAATAAAAAAATGTTGAAGATTGAAACTAAAAATGATAAGATATTAGATTTAATAATTGTTAATATGGTGATTAATAACAAAAATTATGTATTAATAATTACAATAGATGTTACTGAACTTGAAAATACAATTCTTAAAACTCAAGAAAGTGAGAAAATTTATAAATCATTAATTCAAACACTACCAGAGGGAATAATAATACTTGATAAGGTTGATAATACTAAATTATACAAAAATGAATCGAGTAAAGAATTAATAGATATTATTGGTTATGATAATCTTAATTTACATATAAAAAGATATTTAAAAGAAGATGAATTTGGCGTATTTAAAAAGTTTGTAATTAGTAAAGAGAAGAATTTAGATATACTTCTTGCAATAATAAATAATGAAGAAGAAGATAATTATGTTGTAGTGTTTAGAACCCTTGATTATGAATATAAAATTAATAAGATTAATGAAGAGCTTAAAAACGTTGAAAAAGATAATAAATTTAAAACTGATCTTATGATAAGTATTGCAAATGATATAGAAAATCCACTTAATCAAATTTGGTCTGCAAAAAATGATATTTTAGAACTTGATGAAAAGTCTGATCATATAGACAATTATACTAACTTAGTTTACCAAAACACTAATAGATTAAGAAGATTACTTAATAATATAAATGAAATTTCAATGGATAAAAAATATATGAAGCTAGAAAAGAAAAATTCAGATATTGTTGATTTAGTTAAAAATATTTTGAATATGTCTAGTGAATATATCAACGATAATAATCTTAATTATTCATTTAAAAATAGTATTAGAAATAGTATGATTTCAATAGATAGCGATAAAGTAGAAAGAATAATTTTAAATATACTTTCAAATGCAATAAAATACACTAAAAAAGGTCAAATAGATATTTGTCTTAGTGAATATGAAGGTGAAGTTGGAATTAATATTAAAGATACAGGGGTTGGAATTCCAAAAGATAGACTTGATACTATATTTTTAGATTTCTCTCAAATAGATACTACATTATCAAGAGGTTGTGAGGGAACAGGTATTGGACTTGCAGTAGTAAAAAAATTATCAGATATTCATAATATAAAAATAAATGTGAGTAGTGAAGTTGGTGTTGGAAGTGAGTTTGAAATTTTAATACCCAAAATATTTGATGAAGGTTTAGAAGTTAAAAATATTTTAATGGATAAAGAAAAAGTTGATATAGAATATGCAGATATTTATTTTAGTGTATAGGGGTGAGTTTTTTGGAGTTAATAGTTAGTTCAATAATTTTTATGATATTTAATTTTGCCTTTTCAAAATGGGCTATAAAAAAATCATTAGAAAATAGTATATTACTAATGAATATATCATTAATATTAGTTAATAAAGTTTTTTCGATTATTAATAATGATTATGATTTTAATGTTATAAATCAAATATTAATAATAACGCTTGTTACAATTTTAAACAATAAAAAACATCAAAAAATATCTATTGCAATAACCACAAACTGTTTAATTTCAGTTTGCATCCTAATTATTAATACAAATTCAATAATAAAAGATATTTTAGTAATAGTTATGCTACTTCTTAGTGTTTATATATTTTCAATTACAAGCTATGTAAATAAAAAGAGTTTTAAAGATATTGCAGATGTTTGTACAGTATTTTATATTTTTAGTGTTTGTTTAAACTTATTTTTAGGGGAAATATATTACTTGAATGTAATTACTAATGTAGTTAATATTTTTAATTTATCAATAGTTTTACTTAGAGTAATAAATGATGATTTGATTGAAATTAATAGAAAAAATATAAATTTAAAAGGGAATGTTCAAATTAGTGGTATTCAACTTGAAAGATTTGGTGAAAAAGTTTCTCTTAAAAAAGAAATTAGTTCAAATATGAGAAAAAGCCTTACAAAAAAACAAGTTTTACTTGAAGAAATATCTAATTTTACAAGTAAATCAATAATAATAATAGATGATTTTGAGCATATAAGCACGAAGGACAAAAACTTTATAAATATTTGGACAAACTATAATTCATTTAAAGGGAGTTTGAGTTTAGAATCATTCTTAAATAGTAGTATAAAAGATAAGGATTTATTTTATAAATCATTTGATGAATGTAGGGAAGTAGGAAATGAAGTAGAAATTGAATTTGAAGATAATTTTAATAGATACTTTATAGGTAGCTTTTCAAAATTAGTGATAAATGATACTAATATGGGGATAATGTGTAAAATTGAAGATATTACATATAAAAGAAATGCAGAAAGTAAGATTAAAGAAAATGATATTAAATACAAAAATATTGTTGATAATATACCATATTCTATTCTTATAGTCGACGATGAAGATATTATTTATAATAATAATAATTACATTGATTTTACTCAAGAGTTAGTTAGAAGAAGGGTTTTAAATTCATCCGAAAATGATGAAATAAATCTTTTATTTGGCGATAGTAATATGATCCTTAGCACAAAAAAGGCAACTTTTTATGATAGAGAAGGGCAAAAAGAAGTTATTGCACTAAAAGATATAACTGAATATAGAGAATCAATTAAAAATCTTAAAATTAGTAAAAAAAGATATAAAGATTTAGTAGATTTAATTCCAGAGGGAATATATACTCAAGACTTTGAGAATAAATCTTTAAGCTATATAAATAAAAGTATGTTTGAAATATTTGGAGTTAGCAGTGTTGAAGAAATTGACTTTGAAAAAATGAATGAAGGTGTAGCGATAACCCAAACTAGTAATGAAAAAGTTAAATTTATTAGAAAATATATTAAGGATGAAGAGAAAGAACTTAATATAGAAGTTGCTTGTATGCTACTTGATATTAATAAAAAAATAAAGATAGTTGGAATAGTTAGAGATATTTCAGAACAAGTAAAATCAGAACTTGTAGAACTTGAAATTGAAAAGAAGAAAGCTGAATACAAGATGAAATCAGAATTTTTTGTAAATATTAGCCACGAGCTTAAAACTCCACTTAATGTTATTTCATCATCAAATCAACTTCTTGAAATTCTACATAAAGAAGAGATAAATGAAAGTCCAAATGGGATAATTTCAAATACTGTTAAGGTTGTTAAAAAGTATTCAAATATAATTATGGGACTAGTTGATAATATAATGGATCTTGCAAGACTTGAACTTAATCTTTATGAAAATGAAGTTGAATTATATAATGCAGTTAATTTGGTTGAAGATTTAGTTATTGAATTTAATAATTATATTGAAAAAAGTGATATTTCAATAATATTTGATACAGATGAAGAAGAGAGAGTTATAAAGGTTGATGCAGAATATATTGAAAGGGCGATATCTATACTATTAACTCTAATTGTTAAGTATTCATATAAAGAAAGTATAATAAATGTTGATCTTATGAAAAAAGGAGATGAAACTCTTTTAATTCAAATAAAAAATGAAGGAAAATATGATTATACTAAATATATTAACGATAGAGAAAGAAGAGGCTTAGATATAGGTCTTGATATAGTAAATCAAATAATAAATATATATGATGCAAAGATTGATATAAAAACTACTGCGAGTAAAAGTATTGATATAGAGCTTGAAATGAAGTTATATGAAGATATTTTTGATTATAAGACTAGAGAGAAAAATCAAAACGATAATGATATATACTATAGATGTTTAAATATATAAAATAAAAATAGGCAAACAAAGTATTAATACTATATTTGTCTATTTTTATTGTCTATTTTATTAAGTTTCTTCTTGATAAAGGCATGTTATCTATTATAAAATCAAAGAAAACATTTACATTATAATTTTTTTCAGCAGAATAATATATAGGTGTTATAACATCTATGTTAGTAGCCTCTTTAATCCTATTTTTTATTGATAAAGCTTGTTCATCTAAGAATTTTTGTAACTTATTATCAGATTTATTATTTTCATGATCCCAGTGTCTACCTTTCATAGCGACATCAGCTTGATTTATTACTATGAATATTCTATCATTTTGAATATTAGGAACAATAACTTCATTTAATAATTTATAAGTGGTACCCATATCTCTATTTGCACCTTCTATAATCACTATAGCCATATCTATAAATCCATAAGTATTTTCATCTAGAGAATAAGTTTTATACAGTAAATCAACTAGTTTTTTTTCATGTATTTTGTCTATATCTACACAATCACCTAATCCAGGTGTATCCCAAATTCTAAATACTTCATTTAATTTATATGAATCTAATTCCATAGTCTCAGGATCTACTCCAGAGCCAACTTTTGCTACATTCTTTTGGAATAATGAATTTAATGTAGTTGATTTACCTGCACCAGTAACTCCTGTAATCATAACATCTAAAGGATAAAATTTTGCTATTTTAAGCTTACTATCTATATCATGACATCTATATTCTGACCAATTTGTATTCATCTAAAGATACTCCTTTATTAGATAGTTCATCATATTAATATATGTATTTTTACATTCATCAAATTTATTTTGTTCAATATAGTTTATACACTCTAATATATATTTATTGTATAAATTATGATATATGTCTTTTGAGTTATCTAAATAATTTATGATTGTTACTATTTTAGGTGCGGTTTCATAATAGTTATTTATTAATTTTGTTCCATCAATTTGATTAGATAACCAAATATCTCTAAATTGTCTGAGTGTAGTTAATTCATAACAATCATCAGGTTTATTTAGAGTTTTACATACAGCAGTTGTTATATAACAACCACCACCTCCGCCACCACCACCTCTAAATATTGGTGGAGTCATTATTTTTCCAATTTCTTTTGCTATACCTATAGCTCCACCAACAACAGTACCAATTCCTCTTCCAATAGCTTCACCTGTTGAGCCAAATATAGAACCGATATCACCACCTATATCAGCACCTTCAGCAGCACAATCTGAGATCGTTTCAGCGAATGATTCTAACAAACCTTTACTATAATCTTGTAGCTCATCGTTATCTTTCCACATTTCTTGATTTTGATTTATGTTTTCTACATATGCAAGCCTTTTTTCTTTAGGAGTATATCTGATTATAAAGTGTAATAATTTAGATAAATTATAAGGTCTTTGTTCTTCACCATCTTCTTTAAATCCAGCACAGTAGTATATAGGATCAACATCTACGCCAGTACCTTCTTTGATTCTATTTTTAACGGATTTAACTTTTTCTTCTAAGAAGAGTTCTAATTTAGGTTCAGGTTTATTATTTTCATAATCCCAGTATCTCCCTTTCATAGCGACATCAGCTTGATTTATTGCTACAAGTATTCTATTTTCTTTATTTTCACCAAGATTTGGCACAATTACACTATTTATCAATTCATATGAAGTACCTAAGTCTCGAGTACTTCCATCTAAAATTACTAAAACTAAGTCTATCAATAAATTACCATTAGAATCTCTTTTGTGGAGTTTGTTTATAATGTTCTTTGCATGTCTATTATCAGCCTCTTTACCATCACCTAAACCAGGACTATCCCAAAGGATTAGGTTATCTAGTTCATGTTTTGATATATCCATAGTTTCAGGATCTACACCAACACCAACCTTTGCAACTTCTGTGTTAAATAATGCATTAATAGTTGAACTTTTACCGCATCCAGTGGCCCCTGTTATCATAAGATTGATTTTTTCATCTTTTAATCTTAAAAAATTCTTCATTAACTTATTTTTTTCAGTCTCATTTATGTCAGCATTTAATATATCTGACTCCATTGAGTCAAAAAATCTTTTTTCACTCATAAAATACCCTCCCTTTTTCTATATAAGTACATTTTATTGCAGTATATAATATTGTATATGTTGAAAAATGTCATAATATGATATAAATTTTATATAATTAATTTATTATGAATATTAACATAATAATTAATTTGTATACTATAGTTAATATATAAAAAAGTAATAATATAAAATTTAGCTGTGTTATACTTATAAAAAAGTTATAAGGAAGGACACAAAATGATAAATTCAGAAACTAGATTGGTTGCACTATTTGGAAGTCCAGTAAAAAATAGTTTGTCGCCATTTATTCATAATTACTTATACGAAAAATATAAAGTGAACAGTATATACACGTGCTTTGATATAGAAAACATAAAAGAGGGCATTGATAGTTTAAAAGTCCTAAATTTCAAAGGTATAAACGTAACAATACCTCATAAAGTTGAAGTTATTAATTATTTAGACGAAATAGATTTTAATGCAAAATTTGTTGGTGCAGTTAATACTATAAAAAACGAAAATGGAATATTAAAAGGATTTAATACAGATGGAGATGGATTTGTTAAATCAATTTTAGATACTAACTATAATTTAGAAAATAAAAATGTTTTGGTTATAGGTGCAGGAGGTTCATCAAGAAGTATTTGTATATCACTTTGCAATCAAAAAATTAAAACTTTAAAAATATTTAATAGAACTATAGAAAAGGCTTTAGATATAAAAAATATAATTGATGAAAATTTTGAAACTGAAGCTTTAGTATCAAGTGAGAAAATAAAAGAATTAGACTTAGAAAATATAGATGTAATAATTAATACGACTTCAATTGGAATGGAAAGTGATGAATGTCCAATTAGTAGAGGTATTATTCCAAGTGAAAACTTACTTGTTTGTGATATAGTTTATAAACCACACGAAACGGAATTTATTAAGTGGGCAAAAAGTAATTCTTTGAATGTTATTTATGGAATTGATATGCTTATAAATCAAGCGTTTGAAGGTTTTTATATATTAAATAATATAAAGCCAAATAAAGAAGATTACAATTATATAATTAAAAATATTATTTAAGTAGAATTTTAATTAGTATGATATAATTAAATAGTACAAAATATTATTTGGAGGGAATACGTATGACTATAGGTGGTATTTCATCAAGTGATTTATTAGCTACTGCATCTAGAAATTATGAAGCAGTTGGAGAAACTATTGAGGCTATAGCTACTGGAGAAGGTTCTGGTGGTGGGAGTTCTGTAATGGCTCAATTATCAATTAGTATGCTAGATATGGCACTTGAAACACAAAAAGGTATAAACTTAGATTTATTTGCATAGAACGAAAAAAGCTAGAATTTTTATTCTAGTTTTTTTATATTTATTTAATTATTTTTAAAGGTATTAACTATGTTTTATAAAATTAATAATGTATAGATTTTTTAAAAAGGGAGTTTTATATGGTAAAAGTTAAGAGTATGAATGAATATAAAAAAGATAAAAAGAATAAAAATAAAAGAAATAAATTAATTAAGCTAAAAAAAATCTTAAAAAGAGTTAGTTTAGTATTAATTTTATTTTTAACTATTCTTTCAAATATGATGGGGGAAGTTTTATTATCAAAACTAAGCTACGAAGTAAATAGTTTAAAAACAAATTTAAGAAAAGAAGAAATAAGACTTGGAGAAGCTAAAGAAAAAGTTAATATTGATATGTCAATAAAAGAGATTGAGACATTTGCAAGAGAAGAACTTGGAATGGACTATCCAACAAAAGACCAAATAAGATACATAATAGTTGATAATTAAAAGGGGGAATTATGAACAAAAAAGTAAAGATTATGAGTAAAAAAAGAATAGTAATTATTCTTGTAGCAAGTTGTTTTTTATTTTTTGCATTGACCGCAAGAACTGCATATTTACAATTAATAAAAGGAGATTGGTTAAGTACAAAAGCGATTGATCAACAAACCAGAGAAGTTCCCATTCCTGCAAAAAGGGGAACAATATATGATGCAAATATGAAAGAACTTGCAGTAAGTGCCACAAAATATACTATTTGGTGTAAACCAGTTGAAGTTACAGACAAAGATGAGGCATCTAAATCTTTATCTGTAATTCTTGAAAAAGAAGTTTCAGAAGTTGAAGCATTAGTTGGTAGACGAGATATGGCACTTGTAAAAATTGAAAGATGGGTGAGTGATGATATAGCTCAACAAGTTAGAGAGGCTAAAATTCCAGGTATTTGGGTTGCTGAGGATAATCAAAGATATTATCCATATGGAAATTTTGCACCATACGTTATTGGACATACTTCAGATGATTCTCAAGGGATTGCAGGTGTTGAGATGCAATATAATGATAAGCTTCAAGGAACTGATGGGAAATTAATAATAAGTACAGATGCATCAGGTCGTGAAATTCCACACGGTATGGAACAATATTTTGAACCCACTCAAGGAAATGGAGTTGTTTTGACTATTGATGAAGTAATTCAACACTATACTGAAAAAGCAGCCCAAAAAGCATACGAAATAAATAATGCAAAAAGAATAACTATTGTTACCATTGATCCAAAAACTGGAGATGTATTATCTATGGCATCGAAGCCAGATTACGACCCAAATAATCCAAGAGAGCCTATATATCCATACTTTGTTGATGAACTTGCAAATTATGATGATGGTGATAAATTAAATGGATACTATCAAATGTGGAGAAATCCTGCAGTTAGCGATACATATGAACCAGGTTCTACTTTTAAACTTATAACGTCGGCGTCTGGAATTGAAGAAAATGTTATACAAGATGATGAAGTATTTACTTGTACAGGAAGTGTGACTATTGCTGGAAGAAAAATAAAATGTTGGAGACATTATGAACCACACGGAGAACAAAGTTTTGCCGAAGGTGTTCAAAATTCTTGCAATCCAGTTTTTATTGAGGTTGGAAATAGACTTGGAGTTTCAAAGTTTTATGATTACATAGAAGGATTTGGATTTATGGAAAAGTCAGGTATTGACCTTCCAGGTGAAGGAAAAGGAATACTACATAATGAAAAAAATGTTGGTCCAGTAGAACTTGCAACAATTTCGTTTGGTCAATCAAACTCTACAACGCCAATGCAACTTATAAGTGGAATAGGTGCTATTGCAAATGATGGAAAACTAATGCAACCAAGAGTAGTAAAAGCATATACAGACGATAAAGGAAATGTTATTGAAGAAATAGATCCAATAGTTAAAAGACAAGTTGTATCAGAAGAAACAGCAGATAAGGTTATGGAAATTGCAGAAAGTGTTGTTAGAGATGGTTCAGGGCACGCAGCATATATTCCGGGATATAAGATAGGTGGTAAAACTGGTACGGCGCAAAAAGTTATTGATGGAAGATATGCACAAGGAAAATATATTTGTTCATTCGTAGGAGTTGCACCAACTGATAATCCACAAATTGTAGTTTTAGCAATAGTTGATGAACCAACAGGAGTTGCGGCATTTGGTAGTACAACTGCAGGACCTATTGTAAAAGAAGTTTTACAAGATACACTTAAATATCTTGGAGTTGAGGAGAAATATACAGAAGAAGAAAAAGAAGAATTTGAAAAATTACAAGTTGTAGTTCCAAACGTTGTTGGGATGAATATTGGAGATGCAACTAAGGCGCTTGAAGAACATAATCTAAAAATAAATATTAATACAGATATTGAGATGGACGAAAATACAGTTATTAAAGATATGTTTCCAAAGTCAGGTATTAAAGTTTCTGAGGGATCTAGTGTAATACTTTATTTTGAATAGATTGTAACAATAAAAATACAAAAAATCTATATAGGAATAAAAATATTTAAAAAAACAATAAAATAGTATATAATTATAAAGCAATGTATTCATACATTGCTTTTTGTTCGCAAAAATATTTTTTTAAATAAAACTATTAATCTAATCATATATTAATAAAGAAAAAGGAGGAAGTTATGAAAATAAAAGAAATATTATATTCTACTAATGGATATTTGAAAATTGGAAATGAAAATATAGAAATAAAAGACATAGTAATTGATAGTAGAAAAGCTACTACAAATAGTGTTTATATTTGTATTATTGGAGAGAATTTGGACGGACATAAGTTTATTAGTAATGCTTATGAAAATGGTTGTAAAACTTTCATAAAAAATAAAAATTCTATAATAGATATAAATGAAAATGATATAAATATAATAGAAGTTGATTGTACAGAAAAGGCATTAGGTCTTATTTCAAAGTATTATAAAGAAAAATTTGATATACCTTTTGTAGCAGTAACTGGAAGTGTTGGAAAAACAACTACTAGAGATATGATTCATTCAGTTGTAAACACAAAATATAAAACTTTAAAAACTATAGGAAATCTAAATAATCATTTTGGTGTTCCGTTAACACTATTTAATTTAGATGATACATATGAGGCATCTATAATAGAAATGGGTATGTCTGGGTTTAATGAAATTGAGTATTTAGCAAGTATAGTTAATCCCCAAATTTCTGTTATATCAAATATTGGATCTTCTCACATTGAAAACTTAGGATCAAGAGAAGGTATTTTTAAGGCAAAAATGGAAATTATATCGAATTTTACTAAAGATAATATATTAATAGCGAACGGTGACGATGAATTTTTACAAACTTTAAAAGAAAAAAGTTTAGAATATGATTTAAAAACCTTTGGATTTGGAGAAAATAATAATATACATTGTGTAAATTATGAAATATTTGAGGATAAAACTAAATTTTCTTGTTTAATAGATAAAAAGATTTATGAATTTTTAATTCCAACTCCAGGAAAGCACAATATTTATAATGCAATGAGTGCTATACTTGTTGGAAAATGCTTAGGAGTCAGTATAGATGATATAAAGATAGGTCTTGAAAACTTTGAACTTACTAAGATGAGACTTGATATTACCAAAAAAAATGATATAACAATAATAAATGATACATATAATGCAAGTGTTGAATCAATGATTTCATCTATTGATATTTTAACAAATTATAAAACTAGAAAGCTTTGTATTTTGGGAGATATGTTTGAAATGGGTGATTTTGAAGAAGAAGGACATAGAAAAGTTGGAAAGCATTTAGTTTCTAAGTGTGATTTACTAATTACCATTGGAAATTCATCAAAATATATAAGTGATGAAGCTCTAAAAAATGGATTTAATAAAGAAAATATATATCATTTTGATACAAAACTAGATGCTATAAACAATCTAGATAAAATAATAAAAAGTGAAGATTCTATATTAGTTAAAGCATCTAGAGGAATGAAACTTGAAGAAATAGTTAATTATCTTAATAATTAGATAAAGGGAGAGGATAATATTATGTTAGGAATAAAACAGCTAATATATACAGCATTAATTTCATTTTTAATAGTTGTAATACTTGCACCAATTTTTATACCAATGCTTACAAAGTTTAAGTTTGGTCAAACAGTAAGAGATGATGGTCCAAAGAGTCATCTAGCGAAAAATGGAACACCTACAATGGGTGGAATACTAATGATACTTGCTATATTAATAACGGGTATAACAAGAACTACGGTTGGAGATGATTTAAGGGTAGGACTTATTTGTATATGTGGATTTGGTCTTATTGGTTTTTTAGATGACTTTATCATAATTAGAAAAAGAAGATCTTTAGGACTTCGTGCTTGGCAAAAGATAGCACTTCAATTTGGATTAGCTTTCTACGTTTCTTACTATCAATATACTTCATCTGCAAGTGCATCACAAATTATGGTTCCATTCACAGACCTTATAGTTAATATTGGACCTCTTTATGTACCACTTATGATATTTGTAATAGTTGGTACTGTTAATGCAGTTAATTTAACTGATGGTTTAGATGGTTTAGCATCGGGAGTAACATTAGTTGTTGCAACGTTCTTTATGTTATTTGCATCATATTCTGCAAATGTGAATCAAGAAGTAGCAGTTTTAGCAGCAGCAACTATTGGAGCTTGTTTAGGATTTTTAGGATTTAATTCATTCCCTGCAAAGATATTTATGGGAGATACTGGTTCTATGGCACTTGGAGGAGCAGTTTCTGCATTTGCAGTTCTTACAAACTCAGTTTTATTAATACCGCTAGTTGGAGGAATATATTTTGCAGAGGCTATATCTGTTATAATACAAGTTTTATCATTTAAATTAACAGGTAAAAGAGTATTTAAAATGGCACCAATTCATCATCATTTTGAACAATGTGGTTGGCCAGAAACAAAGGTAGTATTTACTTTTTGGATAATAACTGTTGTGCTTAGTTGGTTTGGAATGATAGCAGTATTTTAGGAGGAAAAATGGAACTTAAAAATAAAAATGTACTTCTTATTGGACTCGCAAAAACTGGAGTTTCAACAATAAAAACTCTTAGTGAACTTGGAGCAAAAGTTTCTGTTAATGATATAAAAAAAGAAGAAGATTTAACTGATATATTATATGAATTAAAAGAGATTAAAAATATATCTTATATACTAGGGTATCACCCAGAAAATATATCAGATTTTGATTTAGTAGTAGTATCACCTGGTGTACCTCTTGATTTACCTTTTATACTTAAGATAAAGGAAAGTAATACTGAATTAATTGGAGAAGTAGAACTTGCATATAGACTTAATAATAGTCCATTGTTTATTGCATTAACTGGAACTAATGGAAAAACAACTACGACTTCTTTAACTTATGAAATTTTTAAAAAGGAAAATAAAGATTGTTATAAAGTTGGAAATATAGGAAATCCTGTTATAGATACAGTAAAAAGTACCAATAAAGATTCTATTTTAATAACTGAACTTAGTAGTTTTCAACTTGAGAGTATTAAGGAATTTAGACCAAAAATTAGTGCAATATTAAACTTTAGTGAAGATCATTTAAATAGGCATAAAACTATGCAAAATTATATTGATGCAAAGTGTAATGTATATCTAAATCAAGATGAAAATGATTTTTGTGTACTAAATTATGATGATGAAGTAGTTAGAAACTTAGAAAGTAAAATAAAATCTAAAGTATTATTTTTCTCAACTAGAGAAAAATTAGAAAAAGGAATTTATTTAGAAGACGATAACATAGTAATAAATTTAGATCAGAAAACAGTACTTATTAACAAAAATGAAGTTAGATTATGTGGTGAACATAATCTACAAAATATATTAGCATCAACTCTAATTTCTTATATTTGTGGAATAAGTCTTGATTCAATAAAATATACTTTAAAAAACTTTAGTGGAGTAGAACATAGACAAGAGTTTGTAAAAGAGGTTAATGGAATTGAATTTATAAATGATTCAAAAGCCACAAATCCTGATTCATCGATTAAAGCAGTTAATTCTTATAATAAAGAGATTGTTTTGATACTTGGAGGAATGGATAAAGAAAGTCAATTTGATGAACTGCTTGATAACTGTATGGGAAAAGTTTCATCACTAGTTTTACTTGGAGAAACTAAAGAAAAGATTAAAGGTGAAGCTACAAAAAAAGGATTTGAAAGTATTTTTGTAGTAAATAGTATGGAGGAAGCAGTAAAAACTTCATATAAAGTAGCAAAAAATGGTCAAATAGTATTATTATCTCCTTCTTGTGCAAGTTGGGATATGTATAAAAATTTTGAGGTAAGGGGAAATGACTTTAAAGAAAATGTATACAACTTAAGATAACCTCTACAATGATGGAGGGTAAGTTTGGGAAAAGTATTCGCTAAAAAACAAAAGGATAGTGTATTACAAAAAGATTTTGATAATGTAATTTTTTACACAACAATAACATTAGTATTTATAGGAATTATCATGGTATTTAGTGCAAGCTATGTGCAATCTGCATTTAAGCATGATGATTCTTATTATTTTTTGAAAAGAAACACAATATATGCAATTATTGGATTTATATCTATGATTACTATATCAAATATAGATTATAGATTTTGGAAAGATAATGCAACTAAGATTGGAATAAGTTCAACGATACTTTTAATACTGGTTTTAACTCCACTTGGAATTAAAGCAAATGGTGCTAGAAGATGGCTTGGAGTCGGTTCTTTCACTATTCAACCTGCAGAAATTGCAAAGTTTGCAACTATAGTTATTACTGCAAAATTAATAGAAAAGAAATATAGTGATATTAAATCCATAAAAAAAGGTGTTATACCTCTTTTAATAGTTCCAATATTATTTTTCTCAATAATAATGCTACAACCTAATATGTCTACTGCAGGAACTATAATATTAGTTACATTTGTTATGATTTTTGTTGCAGGAATGAATATCAAAGTTGTAATAGGGCTTTTAATAACTGGTATAGTTGCCTTTTTAGGGCTTGCACTTACTAGTCCATATAGACTAAAACGTGTATTATCATTCTTAGATCCATTCCAAGATCCTCTTGGAAGTGGTTACCAAGTAATACAAGGACTCTACGCATTAGGATCTGGTGGTTTATTCGGAATGGGATTAGGTAAGAGTCAACAAAAGTGGTTTTATATACCAGAACCACAAAATGACTTTATCTTTGCTATAATTGGAGAAGAGTTAGGTCTTGTTGGTTGTAGTGTTGTGATTTTACTTTTTATTTTACTAGTTTATAGATGTGTAATAATTGCACTTAAATGCCCAGATATATTTACTTGTATGATGGTAATTGGAATTGGGGCACAAATTGGAATTCAAGCAGCGCTTAATATAGCTGTTGCAACTTCTTCTATGCCGGTTACTGGAGTTGCACTTCCATTTATAAGTTACGGGGGGACATCACTAATAATATTTATGAGTGCAATAGGTATAGTTTTAAACATTTCAAAGCACGTCAAGATTAATTAAGGAGTGAATTTTATGAAAGTTTTATTATCAGGCGGAGGTACTGGAGGTCACGTTTATCCAGCAATCGCCATAGCAAATAAAATAAAAGAAGAAAATCCAGATGCAGAAATACTCTTTGTTGGAACTAAAACTGGTATAGAATCTGAAATAGTTCCGAAATATGGATATGAAATAAAATACGTTACAGTACAAGGATTTAGAAGAAAGATAGATTTAGAAAATGTCAAAAGAGTTTTTAAACTTTTTAAAGGACTTGAAGAATCTAGAAAAATAGTAAGAAAGTTTAAACCAGATGTTGTAATTGGAACAGGTGGGTATGTTAGTGGTCCAGTACTTTTTAATGCATCACTTCAAAAGGTGCCAACTATTGTACACGAACAAAATTCATTCCCAGGTGTTACAAATAAAATTTTATCAAAGGTTGTTACTAAAATACTTACAACATTTGAAGATTCACATCAAAGATTTCCAAAGGAAAGTTTAGATAAGTTAGTTTTTGTTGGAAATCCAGTTAGAAAAGAAATTTTAACTGCAAGAAAAAATGTTTCAAGAAGGAAACTTGGATTTACTGAAGATAAAAAAGTTATACTTTGTTATGGTGGAAGTGGTGGTTCAAAAAAAATTAATGATAGTATGAAAGTTGTAATTAAAGATTTAGTTAAAGATGATGTTGGATTTATAATTGCGACAGGTAAAGGATACTACGATGATTTTATGGAAAGTATAAAAGATATTGAACTTAAACCATACCAAAAAGTTATGCCTTATTTAGATGATATGGCTAATGCTTTATCGGCATCAGACATTGTAATTGGAGGAGCGGGTGCGACTTCTATATCTGAAATAACGGCACTTGGAAAGCCCTCAATAATAATTCCAAAGGCATATACTGCAGAAAATCATCAAGAATACAATGCTAAAAGTGTTGAATCAAAAGGTGGAGGAATTTGTATATTAGAAAAAGAATTAACGGCAGATTCTTTAAGTACTGCTATATTTGGTTTATTAAATGATAAAGAAAAATTAATTGAAATGAGTGAAAATAGTAAAAATATTGGAACTCCAAATTCAATAAATATAATATATGACGAAGTATCGAAAGTTGTTTTATCAAACAAAAAAGAGAAAAAAGTTAAAAAAGCAAAAGTACCAGAAGTGGAAGTTGTTGGAGATGTTGCAGTTCAAACTAATCAAAAAGTTATTGGAATAAAGAAGAAGTAACATAACCCCTTTGTTTTACATAAATTATAAATTATAAGCATTTATGATTTATGCAAAATAGGGGGGATTTTTTTGTGCAAATATTTAGTGAATGGTGGCAATAAAATAGAAGGAGTTTTAGATATTAGGGGTGCAAAAAACTCTGTTTTACCAATACTTGCATCAACTATATTAAACGAAAATAAGAGTATAATTCATAATGTTTCTGGAATTTCTGATGTTTATTTAATGATTAATATTTTAAAAAGTGTTGGTTGTAAAGTAAGCTATGAAAATGGAACTGTGACAGTTGATAGTACAAATATAACTTCAAGCGAAATAGAAAAAGAGTATGTTGAAAAAATGAGATCATCAATAATAGTTATGGGGGCTATGATTGGTAGATGTGATTACGCAAAAATTAGTTATCCTGGAGGTTGTAAAATTGGAGATAGACCAATAGATCTTCATTTAAAAGGATTTAAAAAATTAGGAGTTAAGATTGTTTGTGATGGCGAAGATGAAATAAAGTGTTTTAGAGAAAATTTAGTTGGAAATATTATAGATCTTGAATTTCCAAGTGTTGGAGCAACTGAAAATATAATGCTAGCATCAGTAAAAGCAAAAGGAAAAACTATAATAAATAATTCTGCAAGAGAGCCTGAAATAGAGGATTTACAAGATTTCTTAAATAAAATGGGGGCAAAAGTTTATGGTGCAGGAACTAATCAAATAATAATTGAAGGTGTGGAAAAATTAAATGCAGTAGAACATAGTGTTATACCTGATAGGATAGCTATTGGAACTTATATGATAGCATCTGCAATAACAGGTGGTACTCTTGAAGTATTAAATGTAGTTCATTCACATATGAATGAAATTTATAATAAATTAGAACTTGCAGGTTGTGAGTTTGAAATTCTAAATAAAAAAGTTATTATGAAATCTCCTAAAAATATACAAGCAATAGACTTTGTAAAAACTACTCCACACCCAGGTTTTCCAACGGATATGCAGTCACAATTAATGACGTTAATGACTTTAAGTTCTGGAGAGAGTATTTTTAATGAAACAATATTTGAAAATAGATTTATGCACGCAAGTGAACTTAAGAAAATGGGTGCTAATATAGACATTTTAAATAATAATTTCTGTGTTGTAAAAGGAGTAAAAAATCTTATAGGACAAAAAGTAAAATCTCCAGATTTAAGAGGTGGTGCAAGTTTAGTTTTAGCAGGTCTATCTATTTTTGGAGAAACTGAAATAGATGATATTTATCATATTGAAAGAGGGTATGAAGATTTTGAAGGAGTATTAAAAAGTCTTGGTGCTGATATAAAAAGACTACCTTAGGGTAGTTTTTTTGATTTAATAAGTAGGTTTTTTATTTTTTATGTTGTATATAATATGTATATTGATTTAGAAAGTAGTGTGATTTTTTGAAAAAGAATGTTTCGAAATTAACTTTAATACTTAGTTTATTTAGTATGGTATTAATTTTTTTGTATATGATATTTACAAGTGAAAATTTTAATATTAAGCACATAGTTTTTAGTGGAAATGAAAAAATAGAAGAAAGTGAAATACGAGAAATACTAAATATAAATGAAAATAGAAATATTTTTATGTATAGCATAAAAGATATGAAAGAGGAATTATCTAAAGATCCATATATTGAAAGTGTAGATATTAAGATAAAATTACCAAACACATTTAATATAAATATTTCTAAAAGAGAAGAAAAAGCAATTATTACTAATGAAAAAAAGCACTTTTTTATAGATAATAAAGGTGAAATCATAGAAGAAGTAAAAAATTTAGAGAAATATAGTGAGAATATGTTGGTAATAAAATTAGAATATGATATAATTAGTAGTAAAATAAATTATTCTGATAAAGATGATAAAGAAAACGTAATACTACTTATAGACTCAATATATAACGAAAATTTACATAACAAAATTAGAACTATTGATTTAAATGAAAATTTAGCAAAAATCATAACTGATGATTATATAGAAGTGTATCTTAAACTTGATAATAATTTAAGATATAATATTAGTATGATAAGTTCTATATTGGTTGATCTTAAAAGTAAAAATAAGACAAAAGGGGTAATCGATCTAAGTAATGGATATGCCCTTTACAAAGAAAGATAATAGACCCGATATCTTATTTTTTAAATATATTTTTAAAAGGGAAAATATATTTTTTTATTGAATTAAATTAAAAAGGGTTAAATAAAATTAAATATTTTTATATATAAAGATAACGAAGAGGAGGTACTAATAATGATAGGATTTGATGTAGAAGAATCTGGAGAATTAGCAATAATAAAAGTAATAGGAGCTGGTGGTGGAGGAAACAATGCCATAAATACTATGATAGAGAATCAGTTAAAAGGGGTAGAATTTATTTCTGTTAATACTGATAAGCAGGCTCTACAAAAGTCAAAGGCTGAATATAAAATACAAATTGGAGAAAAATTAACTAGAGGTCTTGGAGCAGGCGCTAATCCAGATGTTGGTAAAAGAGCTGCTGAAGAAAGTAAAGATGAAATAGTTAAAGTATTAGACGGTGCAGATATGGTATTTGTTACTGCAGGAATGGGTGGAGGAACTGGGACTGGTGCCGCACCAATTATTGCGCAAATAGCTAAAGAAATGGGTATATTAACTGTTGGTGTTGTAACTAAGCCTTTCGTATTTGAAGGTAAAGTTAGAATGAAAAATGCAGAAGAAGGTATAAAAGAATTAAAATCAAAAGTTGATACATTAATAACTATACCAAATGATAGATTACTTCAATTAGTTCAAAGAAATACAAGTGTAAAAGATGCTTTCTCTATTGCTGATGATGTTTTAAAGCAAGGTATACAATCGATTTCAGATTTAATAATGGTTCCGGGTCTTGTAAACTTAGACTTTGCAGATGTTAAATCTGTTATGAAAGAACAAGGACTTGCACATATGGGAATTGGTAATGCTAGTGGTGAAAATAGAGCTATAGAAGCTGCTAAAGAAGCTATTCAATCTCCACTTCTTGAAACTTCAATAAAAGGTGCAAAATCTGTATTATTAAATATTACAGGTGGAGATAACTTATCACTTCTTGAGATAAGTGAAGCATCTACTTTAGTTCAAGAATCTTGTGACCCTGAAGTTAATATTATATTTGGGGCAACAATAAATTCAGATCTTGGAGAGGATATAAGAATAACAGTTATATCTACGGGTTTTGATGAAGTTTTTGCAAATGATAAAATAGAGCCAAAACCTCAAATTAGAACTCATATACCAGAGCCAATAAAAATTGAAGAAAAGCAAGTAGTTAAAGAAATAGTTGTTGAACAACCTCAAGTTTCTGAAACTAAAGAAAACGATGAATTTGAAATACCAATGTTTTTAAGAAGAAGTAGTAGACAAAAATAATAGATTAAAAGAGTGTAGATTTTCTACACTCTTTTTAATTTCAAAATACTATGTTATTATATTTAGGTTAATTTAAAACTAAGGAGAGAACTTATGAGAAGAAGAAAAGTAAAAGGTGCAGATGAGAAGTTAATGAGTTTCACAGATTACGTTATAAAGGGTGAAGAAATAGATTTTAATGGAAACTGGAATGAAAAGTTTGAAAATAATAATCCAATACACGTTGAATTTGGAAGTGGTAGAGGTAAATTTATAACTACCCTTGCAAAAGAAAATCCACAAATTAATTTTATAGCAATGGAAATAAAAGAAGAAGTACTTGTTAAGGGTGTTGAGAAGGCATTTGAAAATGATTTAGACAATGTACTTTTCGTTTGGGGAGATGTAAATAAGATTGAAGAATACTTTGATAAAGAAGAATTATCAAGAGTTTATGTTAATTTCTGTGATCCTTGGCCAAAATCAAGATGGGCAAAAAGAAGACTTACACATAGAAATTTTTTAGAGAAATATAAGAGTTTATTAAAAGAAGATGGACAAATTTGTTTTAAAACTGATAATGAGAAACTTTTTGAATTTAGTTTAAATGAATTTTCAGAGGCGAATTTAAAACTTAAAAATATAACATTAAATTTAGTTGAAAGTAATTTTGAAGAAAACGTGACTACTGAGTATGAAGAAAAGTTTATGTCACAAGGAATGAAGATATTTAGAGTTGAAGGACACATAAGAAAATAATTATGCAACAAAAATTATATTAAAATAATTA
>JAWXUS010000016.1:35424-42438 GCA_044426235.1 Peptostreptococcaceae bacterium
AAAATAATTATGCAACAAAAATTATATTAAAATAATTACTTTTTTATAAAATTTCACCAAATAACATTATAAGAAAATAAGAAATTATCTGTTAAAAAAGATGATTTCTTATTTTTTTGTATTTTTTTACTATAAATTTATTAGTATTCGACCATTAAAAACGACAAAATTAATTTTTGGATTAAAGTATAATATTAAGAAAGAAAATATTTAGAGGGGTGAATTTAAATTTATATAGAATACTATATTCTAGAAAATTTGATTATAAACTATATTCTAATATCTTGTACTACGATTTTAACAAAAGTTTATATTCAAACTAAAAAAAAAATACTTGGTTCAATAGTTGGAACTATATATTCTTTAGCATATATTTATCTATTTTTTGATTTTTTATTTACTGTACAAGCCAAATTTATAATTATGACATTTATAATTTTAATTACTTTTGGTTTTAAAAATAAAAAAGAATTCATAAAAGTTTCTATAATATTTTATATGGTAAACATTTTTATATCTGGGACTACATTTTTTATAATGTATTTTACCGGGATTAATAATACAAAAATTTCTTTTATAATATTTTGTGCATATTTTAGTTGTGAGTTATTAAAGTTTATATATAACGAGTTAAAAAATGAACATTACATAGATAATATTAAAAAAGATATAAACATAGATTTGTTAAATACAAAAATACAATGTAGGGCACTTCTTGATAGTGGAAATTTGCTTAAAGATCCAGTCAGTTCATCAGATATTATTATTGTAAAACCAAAGTTATTAAGAGGAATAATAGATGATAGAATACTTGATGAAAAAGATATTTATAAAAGTATAGATTTTTTAGATTCTAGTTTATCAAATAAGATAAAACTTATTCCATATAAAGATATTACAGATAGTCAAAATAACTTTTTACTTGGAATAAAAGCAAACTATGTTGAGATTGATGATAAAAAAATAGGTAATATTGTTGTTTGTTTGTCAAATTTTGATGAAGATTATTATGATGCAATATTAAATCCGAAGATAATTAATTAGGGGGATAAAAATGAATAAAATAAAAAACAAGATAGTAATGATGCTTATTAAATTTAGAATATTAAAGGCTAAAGGAATTTATTATATGGGAGGAACAAACGTATTACCCCCTCCTCTTAATCAACAAGAAGAATTAGAACTTTTACAAAAATTAGAAACTGATGAAAGCATAAAACAAACCTTAATAGAGAGAAATTTAAGACTTGTAGTTTATATTTCAAGAAAATTTGAAAACACAGGAATAGATATTGAAGACTTAATATCTATTGGAACTATTGGTCTTATAAAGGCTGTAAACACATTTAAATTAAACAAAAATATTAAACTTGCAACTTACGCGTCAAGATGTATTGAAAATGAAATATTAATGTATCTTAGAAAAAATAGTAAGAAAAAAGTTGAAGTATCTCTTGATGAGCCACTTAATATAGATCTTGATGGAAATGAACTTTTACTTTCTGATATATTGGGAACTGAAAATGATGAAATATATAAAATAATAGAAGAAGAAATTGATAGAGATTTACTAGTTATGGCACTTGATAGTTTGTCTGAAAGAGAAAAACAAATAATGGAACTCAGATTTTCTTTAAATAATAGTTCTAGGGAAAAAACTCAAAAAGAAGTGGCAAGTATGCTTGGAATATCTCAATCATATATATCAAGACTTGAGAAAAAAATTATTTGTAGGCTAAAAAAAGAAATAAAAAAATTTGTATAAATAATTTTTTTTTATATTTATTAGTATAAAATTATATTATGTGTAAATAATTTCATATAAGAATACTTTTGAGAGAGGACGAAATTTTTATGCAAATTAACAAAGTAGAAATATGTGGAGTTAATACGTCAGAGTTACCTGTTATAAAAGGAAATCAAATGACAGAACTACTGTTAAAAGTAAAAGGTGGCGACGAAGTTGCTAGACAACAGTTTGTTAGAGGTAATTTAAGACTAGTTTTAAGTGTTATACAAAAGTTTAATAATAGAGGTAACAAACAGTAATAAGTTTTTTATAAAGTATAATTTAGTATATAAAAATAAAACTGTAGCCTCGTACGTAAAGAAATTTACGTAGGACACCACTTTAAAACCAGTAACTCCTAAAGCCTAACGACTACAATAGAGGATAGAAAGAAACCTTTATGAATGTGAAGAAATTCGGAAACAACAGTTAGGATGGTATATGGCGAGAGCCTAAGTGCTTATAATGGATGTTTGGTCGCCAAGCCTAGAAATAGGAAGGTCAAACGACTATCTTGAGAGAGAGTACACTACAAGCGATGGTAGTGGAAACGGGTGGCTCTTAGCACGTAATGGTGAAGATGAAGAAATAGTCTGCGCACGACCTGAGAAGGTGTGGCAACTTAGTGTGAATGAAGTTGCATTTACAGAGTAGCGACTGTAAGTAAACGATTATAACTTATAAAAATAATAAATTATTGAAAAATTATAAATAAAAAGTATACTTAATTCTAATATAGTGAAAACCAAGCTATATAAAATTAAGTAAGATTAGTGAGTATTACTCTAAAAAGATAGCACTAATATGTACCGTGCGTTGTACGGGAATTTAAGCCTTTTAAGAGTCGTATCAAACTAGAGTAGGTTTATCTGAAATAGGATTTTATGAAGAAGGAATATACTTTTTATAAATGTTTATAAGTATTAATCAACGGCGAAAATATAGATGATTTATTCCAAATAGGGTGTATAGGGCTTATAAAGTCTATTGATAATTTTGATCTTAGTCAAAATGTAAGATTTTCAACTTATGCAGTTCCAATGATTATAGGAGAAATTAGACGATACTTAAGGGATAACAATCCAATTAGAGTAAGTAGATCTTTAAAAGATATAGCATATAAGGCACTTCAAGTAAGAGAGAGATTGGTTAGGGAAAACTCTAAAGAACCAACTGTTAGTGAAATTGCAAAAGAACTAGAACTTCCAGTTGAAGATGTTGTTATGGCACTTGATGCAATTCAAGATCCTGTATCTCTTTTTGATCCTGTATATCAAGATAATGGAGATGCAATTTTTGTTATGGATCAAGTCCAAGACAAGAAGGATACTGATGAAAATTGGTTACAAGAAATTACTTTAAAAGAGGGTATTAAGAAATTAAATACTAGAGAAAGATTAGTGCTTGATCTTAGATTTTATAAAGGGAGAACTCAAATTGAAGTTGCAGATGAAATTGGAATATCACAAGCACAAGTTTCAAGAATTGAAAAAACAGCACTTAAAAATATGAGGAAATACATATAAATATATAAATAAATCAAATGATCTTTAAAAAAGGTCATTTTTTTTTGTTTTAAATCATAATTATAAATAGAAACTGTTTGTAGGAGGAAAATTTATGATTAGAGTATCTGATATAATGGATAAAGAAGTGATAAACGTAAAAAACGGAAGAAGACTTGGATTTGTAATTGATGTTGATTTAGATGTATTAGAAGGTAAAGTAATTTCTTTTACTATTTCAGGTGGAGATGGTAAAGGCTTTTTTGCAAGAGGAAATGATGGACAAGTAATACATTGGAATGATATATTAAAAGTGGGATATGACACGATTATTGTGAATATAGGATCTGAACTTACTCTTGATGAGTTTAATTTCAGATAAAAATTAAGGCTAAAAATTAAATATTTTTAGCCTATTATTAAGGAGAATTTTATGTTTGAAAAGTATAAAATTATAGAAGATAAAATTGATTTTGTAAATTATTTTATAACTACAAAAGAAGTTGATGCAAAAAATAGAGAAGATATGACTATGGTTCTTAATAAAAATAGTATGAATATAGAAAAATTAACTAGCAATATTCAAACGCATTCAAATATCGTAAATAAAATTGATGAAAATAATATAGGTCAAAAAATTGAGGGAGATGCCTTGATTACTAATTTAAAAAATGTACCTCTTTTAGTTTTTACTGCAGATTGTGTTCCAATAACTTTAATTGACACTAAAAATAAAGCTGTTGGATTAATTCACGCAGGATGGAGAGGTACTTATGATAAAATAGTAAAGAATACTTTAGATATGATGAAAAAAGAGTATAATACTCATGAAAAAGATGTTATAGCGATTATTGGTGTATCTATTGGAGGATGCTGTTATGAAGTGTCTGAGGAGTTAGTTGAAAAATTTAACACGAATTTTACAAACCCAAGAAAAAAATTCTATAAAATAGTTGATGGAAAGTATATACTAGATTTATGGAAAGTAAATGAAAATGTTCTTTTTGAATGTGGAGTAGAGGAGATAATAAATTTAGAATTATGTACAGTTTGTAATAATGATAAATTTTATTCTTATAGAAAAGATGTTCAAACACCAAAAAGAATTGGAACTGTAGTGGAAATTATTTAATGCACTTTATTTTAAACAAAGGAGAAAAATATGAAAACTAAAGTACTTATAATAGACGATGAAATTCATATAGTAGAATTATTAAAATTTAATTTGGATGTTAATGGTTATGAAGTTGATTTTGCATATGATGGATTAGATGGTTTTATTAAGATGAAAGATGATACACCAGATATTATACTTCTTGATTGGATGTTACCTGGAATAACTGGAATTGATATGTTAAAAAAGATTAGAAAAGATGAAATTTTAAGAAATGTACCAGTTATAATGCTTACTGCAAAAAATATGGAAAGTGATAAAATTGAAGGCCTAGAAGTTGGAGCAGATGATTATATTACAAAGCCATTTAGTATAAAAGAACTTCTTGCAAGAATAACTTCAGTTCTTAGAAGATATAATGTTAATGAATTGCCAACTAAAAATATTTTAGTTAGTGGAAATTTATCTGTTAATTTAAGTAAGCATGAAGTTATAAAAGGTGATGAAAAGATTGATTTAACTCTTAAAGAGTTTGAATTATTAAAACTTTTACTTGAAAATAAGGGGAAAGTTTTATCAAGAAATCATTTATTAGATAAGATTTGGGGATATGAATATTATGGTGAAACTAGAACGGTTGATGTTCATATAAGGTATTTAAGAAAAAAGATAGAAGGAGATAGTTCTTCTGAAAAGTATATTCAAACGATAAGAGGAGTTGGATATAAAATTGATTAATATAGAGTTACAAAACTTATATTTATTAATAACATTAATAGCTATTATAGTTGCAATTTTAAGTATGAGATATGCACTAAATATTAGAAGTTATTTAAGGGAGTTTGCAAATATTTCGCAAAAAGTAAGTAAAAAAGAATTTCACGCAAGGCTTGATATAACAACTAAAGGAGAGCTTGGAGAACTAAGTAGAAATTTTAATGAAATGATTGAAATAATGCACAATACAATTACAGAACTTGAAAGTAGTAGTTTAAAAACTGAATCAATTTTAAGAAGTATATCTCACGGAATACTTGCAATTGATATTAATTCAAATATAATACTTATAAATTCTAATGCAAAGTCAATGCTACAGTGTAAGAGGTTTATTAGGCTTGAGGGAAAAAGTATAAATACTATTATTGGACAAACTGAAATTTTAAAGACTATAACTCCTTTTATTGCATCAAAAAAAAGTGTTGTAAAAGAAATTAGAACTAAAGATGATCAAGTTTATAATCTTTATATAGATCCAATTTTTCTTCACGAGGCAAATGAAAAAATAATTATTGGTTCTATAATAAATATAAAAAATATTACTAAAAGAGTTATGCTTGAGAATATGAGAAGTGATTTTGTTGCAAATGTTAGTCACGAATTAAAAACACCAGTAACTTCAATTAGTGGATTTGTTGAAACTTTAAGAATTAATGAAGATATTGATAAGGATACTAGAAATAGATTTTTAGATATTATAAATATTGAATCGGAAAGACTTAAAAGGTTAATCGATGATATTTTACTTTTATCATTTATTGAAAATAAAAATGAGATAGATAAAGAAGAAATAAATGTGCATACAGTTTTTAAGGAAGTATTTGAGATAACTAATGTACTTGCTAAAAATAAAAATATTGAAATGCACTATGAAACTAATTCTGATGAAATGATGATGAATGCTAATCGTGATTATATTAAGCAAATATTTATTAATATAATAGAAAATGCAATAAAATATTCTGCAAATGATACAGAGATAAACGTTAACCTTCAATTAAAGAAAAATAGTATATCTTTTGTTGTATCGGACGAGGGTATTGGAATTTCAAAAGAAGATATTGATAGGATTTTTGAAAGATTTTATAGAGTTGATAAGGCAAGGAGTAAAGAAATTGGAGGAACGGGACTTGGGCTTGCAATTACTAAACATATAATCAAAAATTTAGGTGGAAGTATAAGAGTTGAGAGTGAACTTGGAGTTGGAAGTAAATTTATAGTTTCAATTCCAAAGAATAAAAAGAGATAGAGTAAAAAAGACTAAGAATTAAAATTCTTGGTCTTTTTTTATTATTTTTTTACAAAATTAATTATTTTCTTATTTTTGCATAAACTAAATACAATTTAAAAAAGGAAGGTGAGAAAATGAATGAAAGTTTATTACACGAAGATTTATTTAGAAGATCTTTTATAGTAGCTATGATAATTGGGATTGTTTGTAGAACTTTTGTACTTAGAGTAAAAGATAAGCAATATCCTTCTAAGTCTCAAGATTTTTTAGAACAAATTATAATATCAGGTCTTTCTGCATCACTTGGAGCAGTTGCATTTCCGGCGTTACTTGATAAAGAATTTTCTGCACTTACATTTTTTGCAGTAGCAATACAACAATTTCAAGGTTTATCAAAGCAAGAAAAAGTTACAATGGAAAATATCGATAAATCAGAGCTTGTACCAAAGGGTACAGGATATATAGAAGAAGTTTGTTCAAGTTATGAAAGTAGAAGTTATATAAGTTTAGTAACTTCATTAGTTGCATCTATTTGCTTTATAAGGTCGTATAAAGTACATAATTTAGGTTATTTTGGGGCAACAATAGTTGCAATAAT
>JAWXUS010000123.1:0-2983 GCA_044426235.1 Peptostreptococcaceae bacterium
AGTTGTTATTTGTTTTAATGCTATTTTAATTGAATAGTAAAATAATAATAGATAACACATTAATAGAATAGATGCACCTATTAAACCTACTTCTTCAAATATTACAGCAAAGATAAAGTCTGTTTCGCGAGATTTGGATGTGGAAATTCCATTGTAACTAAGCCAAAAACATTATATTTATATACTCATTTACAGTATTTTTAGGTTTGCCGAAATAGGGATAAATAGGTGGAGGTTTCACATAACTGGTAGGCTAAAAGTACTAGGGTTTGCCGAGAATTGGATAAGTTAAATTTATGGGTTTCGCGAACTTGGCAGAGTTATGTTTATTTTTGTTAATCTGGGTTTGCCGAAATGGATGAGATTTATTATAGGGTTTGTAGATATTGGACAATATTAAATATAAACATGAATAATTCTACATATCTTTTATCTTAAATAGTAATATTATTGTTTTGCTACATTAATAATATATTGAATTAATTTTTGCAACTTGGTAGTATCATAGTTATTTATATCTGTACATCCGTAGAATTTATTACTATATTGCTCTTTATATAAAAGTTCTCCTTGATATTCATCCATAGAATCAATATAAGATTTCCAAATTATTGTAGGTGTATCCTTTACTTGTTTAAAATCTAAAAAACACTCAATAGCAACAGCTCTTCTATTTATATTGCAAATACTACTTCCATGTGGACCCTTTGTGTTAAATTCATCGAACTCAGGTAGATCTGGCAAACATATTAATTTTATTTGTTTTATTCCATTTTTTATTTTTATACATTCATTATATTTTTGTACTCCCGCTGTATCATTATCAAATAGAAATATAATTTTTCTATTTGGCTTTACTTTTAACAATCCTTTATAAAAATTTGTCATATTACCAACACCTGAAAATGGATAATTGACTTTCATATCAATAAAATCGAAGAAATGATTAATATTTGGAGTCAATATTTCAAATGCCTTTTTTAAAATACATGTATCAGAATTACCTTCAGTAACTATCAAAAATTTGTCTAAAGTTTCATTATTATAACTAAAATCTTCTAATGATGCATATCCACTTTCTATTAGATCTGATATTTCCCAAATTAAATCTAATTCATTAAATTTAGAATTCTCTGATAAAAGTAGCAATATATAATAACAATCTATTGCATTATAAAAAGATTCATCAGAAAAACTTGTTTCATAATGACTACTAATACATTGAATCACAAATGAATCTAGCATCGTGCAATCTTTAAATTTAAAGTTAAAATCTAAATTACGAAATAAACTAATAAAAGAATCATACTCTAGCAAATTAAAATTAAATTCGTATTGCTTATACTCATCATTATATACTTCATAATCTAATTTATATTCATTATATTTTTTTTCATAATCTTCTCTTAAAGAATCTAGATTGTAACCTAATAATTGTAATACATCTGTTAACTCAGACAACTTAATGCTATACGAATCTTTTTTTATAGTAGTTAAGTTTTCATTCTTGTCATAATAATGATAATCAGTTTTTATTAGTCTTCCATTTTTGAATAAAATAGAATGACTTCTATAATTTTCGTTTGCTCCAAAATCAATACAGTAATCACCTATTTTTAGATTAATATAAGTTCCCACATTTGCTCCTCCTTTAATATACTTTATGCATTACTATTTAAATAGATTATATCATATTACTTTTTTAAAATCTATTTAAAGTATATTGAATAGAATGAAAACACCCTACTTTTACATAGGGTGTTTTTGGGAGTATTTGTAATTTACTTCTATATCCACTTTATCATTAAATGTAATTATAACATCTGATACAAGTGTTTTAATTAGTTCATATTTAGAGTAATTAAGTTTATCTATATTATTAGCTAATAATTCTATTTCTTTTATAATTTGATTAGCTTTTACTTCTTCAAATCTAAGTGATAATAATTCTTCTTCTAGTTGTTGCAAATGCTGTTTAGTTTCTTCCATTTTATTAGAATAAACTATTGAGTCTATTTTATCAGATACTTTATCATTAATTAATTTTTCTATTTTATTTTTAAGTTTTGTGTGTTTTTGATTATACTGTTTTAGTTTTATATTATTATTATTTTTACCAATAGTTTTAATTAATGTTTCTTTGTCATGTATAACCAATTTAATTATGTTTTTTACATCACTATATATTAATTCTTCTAATATTGTTTTATTGATTTTTTGATTACATCCTGGACAATAATACACATGATTATCGACTTGTTTACGTTCACTTAACGCAAGAGACTTATTACATTTACTACATTTAAAAAACTGTTTTAGATAATTTACTTTTCTCGGCTTAGAAATTTCAAAATGTTTTGGTGTTACTTTAAATGTTTTCTCATTTATAATTGCTGGATGAGTATTTTTTATTAAGATATTTTTTTCTTTATTTATAGAATTTTTATTTTTTATGTTAATAGTATGTCCACAATATTCATAATCATTTAATATACCTTTTATTGTAGCATATGTCCAATTATATGGATTAAGTAAAACATCTGTATGTTTCTTATTTACATTAATTTTCAATACTGTTAATTTATAAAATTGTGGAGAATAAATTTTATTTTCTATTAGTTTATCAATTATTTGTTTAGGTCTAAAATTTTGTTGAGATAATTCATAAATTTGTCTTACGATAGTAGATGCATATGGATCAATAGTAAGTTTGTTATTTTGTTTTAGATAACCATATTTAGGTATCTTTATTAATTTAGATTTTGTTGCTCTTAATTCAATAGATTTTCTAATCTTATTCTTTATATCTTTTGAATACATTGTATTAAGATAATTTTTTATCGGTAAGTCCATGTTTTCTTCATTATTTGAGTCATAGTCATCATTTAATGCTATAAACCTAATATTTTTACTTGGGAAGTATTCTGATAGATAATGGCCTGATTCTAGATAGTTTCTAGAGAAACGTGATAAGTCTTTTACT
>JAWXUS010000124.1:0-2982 GCA_044426235.1 Peptostreptococcaceae bacterium
GTATTTTATAAAAAGTTCAAAACCATTCTTTTAAGGTTTGGTTAATTTTATTTTTAAAACTTGTCCAACAAAAAAAGTTAGTTGGTTGTTTAGGATTATAAAATCAAATATATCTAACCTATTCTTTTAAATCTTTTATTAATTTACATTTTCTAAAGCTGATGATCCTTTACCTTTATCATTATTTTCTTTTAGTTTTAATAATTCTATATATTGCTTAATTTGATTTATACTATCTTGACTTAAATTTTCAGTATCTATTTTTAATTCATTGTTAGAATTTATTTTATTAACAGCATTAACAATTTCATCTATATTTCTTAGATCACTTTTACCAAGTAAATAATCAGTTGAAACATTAAAAAATTCTGAAAAACATATTAATGCCTCGATTTCTGGTATCCTTTTTGAGTTTTCGTATTGAGAAATAGCGACTCTAGTAAAGTTATAATTAAATCTTTTATTAAATCTATCGATTAAATCTTGTTGATTTAAATTTAGTTCATACCTTAGTTCTTTAAATCTTTTTGCAAACATTATATCCAAAAATATTCACCTCCTAAATAATTACTCATATAAAACATCATTATTAAAGTGATAATGTCTTATTTTTATTTTCTCTTAATTTTAATAATTCTATATAATCTTTAAGACGATTTAAATTATCTTGTTGTAAATTATTGATATCGTAATAAATATCTTCTAGATTATCATTGTATTTTGGGCATATTTTAAAATCAAATCCAGATAAATCTAATAACATATTTATATCCAAGTTATAGCCCTTAGAAATTAAGTTAAGAGTTTCTACTGTTGGTCTTATTGGCATATTACTCTTAGGATCCTTTGCTTTTTCAAGTATCGAAATATAATTATGACTTAAAGAAAGTAAATTTCCTGCATCTCTTAATGATAATCTTAGTTCTTTTCTTTTTTGTTTCAAAATAATTCCCAATTTAACTAAATTCATTAACTCACCTCAATATAGATTCATTCAATCTAAGTTTTTAAATTTTTTATTAGTTTATATCTATCTGAGCTAATTATAGTTTGCTTTTATCTTTATTGCTATTTTGTTTTAATTTTAATAACTCAATGTACTCTTGAACCTTTTTTATATTTTCTTCTTCTAAGTCCATAATCTCTTCAACGATAGTAGAGTTTTTAATTTTTCTAAAATGAAAACTACTTTTAAAGTCACTTCTACCAAGTAAGTAATCAAGAGAGACTTCATATAAATCTGCAATATCTATTAATATTTTTCTATCTGGGAATCTATCGTTAATTTCATATTTAGATAGGGCAGAATAGGTTATATTTAGCTGATTAGCTACTTCATCTCGAGTAAAACCTTTATTTTCTCTTAATTGCCTTATTATATTACCTAATTGCATGTTTATCACCTCTTCTTTAAATTTAAAAATAATTACTTAGTCTATAAGTTATAGTAATTATGACCTTAATTTTTATTCATATATTCTTTTAATTTTAATAGTTGTAAGTATTCTCTCATTTGATTTATATTATCTTCTTCTAATTCTAAAAGTTCATTAACCACATCAGAATTTTTTATTTTTTTGAGATGAGAACTATTTTTAATATCACTCCTACAAAGTAAGTAATCTAAAGACACATCAAAAAAATCTGCAATTAATACTAATGTTTCTTTATCTGGTGAACGTTCATCTGATTCATAATAACCAACAACTCTACTTGAAACATTAATGCTTTCTCATAATTTTTGTTGAGTTAATTTTTTTTCTCTTCTTAGATCCCTTAATCTTTTACCAAACATATTTAATACCCCTTCCATATTATTCAATTAGTTATTTCTAATTTTTAAATATATAGGTCTATTTTTTCTTTTCAGTTAATTTTATAAACTGAATATATTCTTTTATTTTATTAATATCCTTCTCATCTAAATCTTTTATATCATCTAAAATTTGTATAATATTAGTATTTTCATTCAACTTCATTTGATCAATAGAAAGAAGATAGTCAACTGATATATTTAAAACCTCTGCAATATCTCTAACAATATCTAAATGAGGACTTCTTTTACCTGTTTCATATCCATTGTATGTAGTTGGTGGTAGATTTAGTTTCTCAGACATTTGTTTTTGTGTAATACCTAATTTTTCTCTTTCGATTCTTAACATATAAGAAAACCCATTATATCTCATTTTATATAATCTCCTTTTACTAGGTTTTATATATGTATTTTATATTAAAAACCTCAACTTGAGTGTTAAAATTCATAAATTTCAAATTAATTATTAAAAAATCCTTGACAGTCCTCAAAAAGAGTTTTATTATATAATTATAAAAATACTCAAAAATAGGAGATATTATTATGAATTCAGATTTAATTAAACAATTGAGAACTGAAAAAGAGATTAATCAAAAGCA
The DNA here is from genome assembly GCA_044426235.1 of Peptostreptococcaceae bacterium. Lineage (GTDB taxonomy): Bacteria > Bacillota > Clostridia > Peptostreptococcales > Peptostreptococcaceae > JAGHEK01. The sequence goes on from JAWXUS010000124.1 coordinate 2,413, forward strand.
AATGGCTATTTTATTAAATATGCCAAAGACCACATATTCAAGTAAAGAAATTGGTACTAGAAAATTTACAGTACAAGAAGCAATAAAATTATGTGATATATTAGAATGCGATATAAAAGATATTTTTTTAATTAAAAAAAACTCATAACGTGAATATTTAACCATTTATGCGATTGAAATAGGGATATTGAGAAAGGGGATAATCGAATGAATAATATAATTAGATCAACGGCAGATAAAGCAAATGCAACTAGGGAAAAAATTAAACTAAAAATGGAAGAAGTAAATTTAACATTTACTACTCCTTCAGAAATACAGATGAGTACTGAACTTACACTTAGAGAAAAGAATTTATATGCACAATTATTAGCTTTGGCACAACAAAAGGGATACGTGTATGCAACTGATGAATATTTATGTGCATTAAATGGGGTATTTAGTAAGTCTAGCATACAAAAATGGTTAAAAGGTCTTAGAGATAAAGGTTACATATTCTCTCAATTAATATATAACGATGTTACAAACAACATAGAGAGTAGAAAAATATTTTTAACGGACAAGTTTAAGAGT
>JAWXUS010000125.1:0-2978 GCA_044426235.1 Peptostreptococcaceae bacterium
AGACATTGAGGGATTTAAGTTTGTTTGGTTTACTGATGGTAAAGGGTGGATTTCTGCTAGAAATAATCTTAAAGAAACATTTGATGTACTTGAACATTTATATTCAATTGATGATTTAGATAGAGAAATAATTAAAAAATTAAAGTGATTTTTTATATGTTACTTAATATTTTGAATGTTGTATTATGATTAGGAGTGAATAACCATGATATTTGTTAAGCAAGAAAATTGTAAATATTTCTATAAATATTTAAAGATCTCATTATTGATACAAGAATTTAAGTGGGAATTAGTAGAATTTCAAAAAAATCCAAATATTTTTTTAATAAAAGAAGATGGCGTTTATAAGATTATATCAATTAATGAACTAAAGAATAAAAAGATTGAAAAATATAAACTATTTTTAAAAGAAAAAAATATAGTAGTTGAAAATGAAAATGTTATTGCATTCACAAGAAATAATAGGAAAAGTAGTATATATAAAACAATAAAATTTAATTCTAATCTATACATTAATAGTGAATCTGGTATTAACGATAAACTCCAGTTACTTTTAAGTGAATTAAATACAAATTTAAGTGGAAATAAATTATGTACGAATAAATTTTCAGAGATTTTTTGTGAAATAGATTTCATTTTTAATGATATAAAATTGTTCAAATACTATAACCCATATAAAGATAATTTTGAATTTGTCGGACATTTTAATGATATTATGAATGGAAGTTTGAAGTTTTCAGCACCTGATGAGTTCAATGATCCTTTTGATTCGAACTTTTATGTTGCGTTGATTGAAACTATATTATTAAAAATAAATTTATCTATTAGTTCATTTAAATATGAACTGATTTATAAAAAATTGCATCTTTTTTTTAGGGATTTTTTCAAATATAAAGGGAAAGATAATAAAAATAAATGTATAGATGAAATATATATTGAAATAACTTCAATTTTGGAAAAAGATAAAATTAATCATGTAGATTATAGTCTAGTTAAGAGGAGTATAAGTAATTTAATTGAAAACTTAGTTGAATTTTCGGAGTGGTTTCGAATTTTGAGTACTACAAAAAAACATGATAATATATTAATGTGGTCATATTATGCTAAAGAACATAAGGGTCTTTGCCAGGAATTCTCCTTTTCTAATATTATAGATAATGTAAAAAAAAATAGTTTTGAAAACGAAAAAATATCTAAGTTACCCTTGGTTTGTTTTTATGGTGAGGTTAAATATAGTTCTAGAAGACCACCTGTAACATTTATAATGTGCAAAAATCCAACATATTTTGACATTATAGATATGATTGAGAAAATGCAAAGATCAATATTTACAAAATATAAGGAATGGTCGCATGAACAAGAATTTAGAATATCTTTTTTAGGAGATTTTAAAGAGGAAACAGTAATTTTAAAAAACAATAAAATCCTTAATCGGTTCATAGGAACTAATGCAGCAGAGTCATTGCAATTGAAATTAAAAGCATCCCATAAAATGAAAAAACATGATAATAAATTTAAATTAATTTAGTAAAATAAAACACCTCTAGTAATAATATTACTGGAGGTGTTTTATTTTGTTATATAATAACGATTGTTTAAAAGTTTTACCAACATTAAAAGAAAGAAGTATAGATATGATATTTGCTGACCCACCATACTTTCTTTCTAATAATGGATTAAGTATTAAAAGTGGAAAGGTTGTATCTGTAAATAAAGGTGATTGGGATAAAAAAGAAAATTATGAAGATACAGATAAATTTACTAAGGATTGGATACAACAATGTTACAATGTATTAAAAGATACAGGTACTATATGGGTTAGTGGGACATCACATAATATTTTCGATATACAAAAGTATTTAAAAGAAGTAGGTTTTAAAATTATAAATATAATAGTGTGGCATAAATCAGATCCACCACCATTAATTTATAAAAATAAATTTAAGTTCTCTTATGAACTTATTATTTGGGCTAAAAAAGGTGGTAAACATTGTTTTAATTATAAAGACATGTTTGATGTCGATAATGATGAAATGCAAGATGTATGGACAATTCCAGCTGTTCAAATGCATGAGAAGAAGTTCGGTTATCACCCAACACAAAAACCTGAAGAATTATTAAAAAGAATAATATCTTCATGTACTAAAAAAGGTGATATAGTATTAGATCCATTTATGGGAAGTGGAACAACTTGTTATGTTGCTAAGAAATTAAATAGGGGGTATGTTGGGATAGAGAAAGATAAGAAATTTTTTGAAATAGCTAGTAAGAGAATTAAATAAATAATTTTTTAAATAAAAATTAATATTTCAAACTATTCATTTCTTTTCTCTATGAAAGCAGTAATCATTAATTTAATAACAATAAAAGTAGATTTTAGTAAAGTGTAATAAGCAGGTATTTTGTAGAAGTATTGAGTATTAAAGCCTAATGCCCCCATTATTAGTAAAATAAATAAAATATTTTTTAAAAATATTCTGCCTATTAATAATTGAAAAAAATCATATTTTGATAATTTTTCATAGTATACTTCGGATTGTATTAATAAAATATCCATCACTATAATCAACATACAATACAAGAAAAAAGTTATATAAAATAACTCAGTCAGTTCACTAAAATTCGATTGAATTTGAGCGTATGCTAATAGATAAACAACTAATGGATTAATTACTATGAAGTAAAAACCAAATATTCCTGTGAAAATGTTATTACTAAATTTATCAAAAATTCTTCTCATATATTTCCAACTCCTCGTATTTTTATTATAACATAAATATTAAATTTTAAGTACGAACCACTAATTTTAGTGGTTTTTTATTTTGCTTAAATACCGTGTTAAGTACTTAAGTTGTTAAATATTGTTGGTGGGGTAATGATGTGTGCTGAATAGTTAAAATGTATATGAATTTTATCTAATACTTGTTTTCATATATAAAAGTTAACAAATGATACCGATCGTTATTGTAAAATTCAAT
>JAWXUS010000126.1:0-2974 GCA_044426235.1 Peptostreptococcaceae bacterium
GATTTGATTCTACCTTTTTTTTAATTTCTCTAAATATATCAGTTGAAATTTGCATAGATGTATAATGCTTATTTCTAGATGGTATATATGTACTCCAATTATCTTTGTCTATCTCTCTTTTAATATATTTAACTAAATTTAATGGATTATCAGATACTGCTCTTTTATTTGCTATATTTCCTATTACAGTTTCTGTTGATGTATAGTAAATTACATTATCAAATACGTTACTCGATCCATGTTCCCCAAATTGTTCTTCTTTTATATCTTTTTTGTCATTATCCCATCTAACAATATAATTAGTCGCTGTTCCAAAGTCTATACCTAAATATATTTCCATTACCCATTAACCCTCCAAACAGTTACTTTTCCTTCACTAACAATATGATTATATTTCTTAAATATATATGGATATTGTAAAACTGATTTTATACATTCTTTTTTATTATAATCTATTGTAATTTCACTTCCAAATTCCTCAATATCAACTAAATCATATTTATCATTATCTAATTTTTCACCTTCAAATAATAAATATGTTACTATGCCAAGTTCACTTAAAAAATCATTTATCATGTTAAGTACGATTTCATAATTATAATCATTGCTATGCTTAATACCCTCAAAAACTGAATGTATTAAATTTGATATAACTACTCGATTTATCATACTACTTAAATTTGATATACATTTTTCTCTAATAACTTCTAAGCTATCAGTATCTAAAATATCTTTTCTTAATTTTTTATCTTTTTCAAAATCTTTAATAAGTACTCTAATTTCTTTGTACATAGCTTTTATACTTTTAGAAACTTGTTCGTCTATACTTTTGTCATTTTCTAATAAATCTTTTAGGCTCATGTTTAATTTATTCAATCTATCTAATATATCTTGTCTAATACTTAATAAACTATTAAAATCAACTATAGTATCAAAAATATCTCCATTTATTTTTTCTATTTTAAATAAGTCAATAATGTTGTTACTACTTTTTGCTAGATCCAGTTCCTTTGATTTTATTGATTCTAAATTACTAGTTTCTCTAAATAATTTATTTACTTCTCTAAATAAATCTTCACATCTCTTTCTATCATATATAATCTCTTCCATATTCCTATCAATCTCCTTAGATCATCTTACTTGCTCTCTCTATTTTTAAATTACTATTTTTAATTGGATTATTATCATAATCTAAAATATTTGCATCTAAATGTAGTGTATATTCTGTATCTATTTCAAAAATTATTTCTAACTTTAATTTTTCATTCGGTAAATTATCTATAGATATACTATCTAAAAACTCAATTCCTGGATGAATTGTTTTTGTTGCTTTAGATTCTCTTTCTCTTAAGAATACTTCTATATTTAACTTAGTAGGATTTTCTGCTGATGGTACATATACTTTTTTAGCAAATGCAGGTAGTTTTGATCCAGCACTTATTAATTTATCGAACGTAGTATCGTGTAATTTAACACCAAAATCATGAATAACGCTATCTTTTACTATTGTACTTTTCTCTTTATCCCCCCATATTATTTCTGATTTTATAGCTGCTCCATCTGCAACTATAGTTGCTAAATTTTTTGTCGTATTAGGTTTTTTCGCTAATGTCTTTAAAATTCCTTCTTGGAATAACGGTATTGATGATGTTCCTCCTGCTAATGCAATTACATCAATATCATCACTTAATAGATCTGCCCCTTTAATACAATTTTTTACCTTTTGATTAACCTTACCATCTATACTCCTTAATACTTCATCTTCAATTTCTTCTCTTGTAAAAGTATACTCTATGGTTTTTTGCTCATCTTTACTTACGTATATATTTATTAAACTAACACTTTGTTCTTCAAATTCAGAAAGTGCTATTTTTAATTGTTCTGCTTTTTCATTTATTTTTTGTTCATTATATGTAAATTGTTCATTAGTCAAATCACTATCATCTTTATCAAACATACATAAATCATGATCATCTTCTAATTTTTCATATATGTATTCTTGGATTTGGTTTGTTATGTCTTCTCCACCAAGTTTAGAGTCACCACCAGTTCTTATAACTTCCATATTTCCACTTTCGTTAATATTAATTATCGAAATATCAAAAGTTCCTCCACCAAAATCATATACTAAAATATTTTGATTAGTATTTGAATCTAATCCATAAATAATAGCTGCTGCAACTGGCTCTTTTAATATCTTGATATCTTCAAATCCAGCATCTAGTACTGCTTTTTTTGTTGATTCTATTTCCACTTGATTAAAGTTTGCTGGAACTGTAATTACAGCCTTTTTAATATCAATTTCTAATTTTTTACTAGCCTCTATTCTTAAAAATTCTAAGAATATAGAGCTTGCTTTTTGACCTGTTAATTCTATATATTCATCACTTTCTGATACCACTAGATTATTATATACTTTAAACTCTTCGTAATTTATATACTCTATATCAATACTACTTGCTTTATTTTGAAGCCCCTTGTCATCTGTTATTAATGTTATTTTTTCATTTCTATCTTTGCAAATCTTCGCTATAGATAATATCTTATTATCATTTTGATCATTTATACTTCCTCTTTGAATAAAGAAATCCTTAGGCAAAACATTAGTATCGCTTTTTATAAACTCTATATTACCATTTAAATGCTTATTTATATTGTTAATAGCATTTTCTGCTGTATACTTTGTATTTAAATCTTTACATCTGTACTCTAATTCCTCTAAAACAGTTACAGATAAAATCGCTTTTTCATCTTTAGATAATCTATCTAGTATATTTGGAATATTTATAAAAACATTGGTATCTATAACGTAACTTTTAGTTATTTTTTCTTCCTTAGTATTAGATATATTCTTATACATTACTTTCTTGGATTCATTAGGTGTATTAAGCATCCTCTTAAATAATTTGATTCCACATTCAGGATTTGATTTTAATCTTTTTGCAGCATCTTCGCCAAAATATAGTTTATCTTT
>JAWXUS010000053.1:0-6586 GCA_044426235.1 Peptostreptococcaceae bacterium
ACATAACATTCTCCTTTTTTATACATAAAAATACACATACCTAAGTATGTGCTATAGTATTTGCTTTGCTATTTCTATTATAGTTTTAATTCTATTTGCTATAGTACCACGACTTATCCCGCAAATATCTTCTATATGGGAATAAGTTAGCCTTTTAGAATATCTAAGATTAAATATCTCATGGGCTTGGTTACTTTCCTCTTTAAGTCTATTAATAAATAAATCGGCCTTTAGTTTAAATAACTCTAACCTCTTTATTTCATCTTCTTTATTATTTATAAGTTGTTCCTTTTTAGCAACTAAACCATCTAGCCCACAAATATCGCTATTTGCTTGAATACCTAAACTATCATAACTTATAGCTTTGAGGTTAGTTTCTTGTTTTATAATGTCAATTTCTTGTTTTAGGAAACAAATCTTTTTGTCAGCAGAACTACATAAAAATAATTTTTGTTCTAAGTAATCATTTTGCATTTTATCCTCCTATAAGTATTGTATCCCACTATTAATAATACCATAGAACATTGTACAAACATAGTATAAAAACGTTCAGTTTATGCGCAAATTCATTCAATTTATGTATAATTTTGTTCAACATTGTATTTTGGAATGAAAAAGGCTTGATAGAAATTAATCTACAAGCCTAGAAACTTAAAGGTAAATTTGAATTTTGTTTTGTTAGACTAAAACTCAATTAATTAACGTCGCTTTACCCAACGACGGAATGAGAACATTCCTACAGTCCTTAAATTAATTATATCAAAAATTTAAATTCCTACATATACCAATCATCTAAATTATGTAAATTAAAAAATGCCAATGCTTTATCAATATTTTCATCATAATCCTTAGTAAAATCTATATCTGGATAATCAAAAGTTTTATCAATATATTCATCAATAGTTGTAAAATCGAACTTACAATCTATTGCAAATATAAGAATTACTTTAATTAATATATTTTTTCTTTCATTATCGAATGGATCTCTTATAAAAAAATTCCCCTCATCCGTTTTTTCTATGATTTTGAATGAATAATCATCATCAATAAAAAATTTCTTGTTCATACTTACCCCCCTAAAATTTTCTTGTTATATAATATCTTTTTCTATATCTTACTTTCCTGTACATTGCACTAAAAAGGGCTGATTTATCAAAGTTATCTTTAGTTTCAAAAAACTTAACTAATTTTTTTCTATCTTCAAAATAGAATTTTTTATTTTCCAAAGTATCTTCAATCACATAACTTTTAGTCTTTTTATTTTTATCTTTATTTAAGCTCATGTTGGCACTTATAAATCCAAATGGTTTTGGATTTATAAGTCTTTCTATTGCCTCACCAGGAGTCAAATCCTTATTTAGTATACAAGCAAGCAAAGCATGATAATTAAGTTTATATAAAAACTCATCATCATCTTTCATATCAAATATCCCCTTTAACTAAAACTTATATCAACGATATATTTATTTTTGTATGTAGTTCCTTCGTAGTACGTAGCATATTGTAATCTACTTTTATCCTCTACTGAATAATCAAATAAATTTATTTTAGCTAACTTTTCTCTAAAATCTTTTCTTTTGTGACTTATTAAAATAATTTTATTAGTTTTTAAATCTACTAATCTAAATTCTCTTACCTTACCTTTTCTTGGTATTCTTGCATTACATCTAATTAATCCCATATTACGTAAAACAACCTCTGGAGTCTGTGGAGTAAGTATACAAGCAAGTAGTGCCATATAATTATCCTCCATTTTTCTCTCCTTGTTCTTCTAAAATAACATTTCTATCTACCCACTCCGAGAATTTAAGAGTTAGATCATTAAGACCTAACTGTAAATAAACTTCCCCTAATATCTCTTTTATCTCAGTAGTTTCAACTTTATTCATTTGTCATAATCTCCTTAAAAATAGCATCAATATCTTTCATAACTATAAAAAAGGCTTTTTCATAAGTTATTTTACGTTTTTTTGCTATCTTTTTAGATGCAACATTAATAAAATCTGCAACTTCTAAAATACTAAAATTATCTAACATCATCATTAGTTCTCCCCCAGTATTAGTACCCTCTTTATTTATCTTACATATTCTTCAAAAGATCTAGTAATCGATTGAATTTCTCTGCAATTAGTACAAATATAATCACTAATTACTAAAGTTTCATCAAATAGATACATTGTTTTTTCATTTTCAAGTACTAAATCAGTTTCTTCACAACAGTTTTCCATTGTTTTCTCCTTAGTCATTATTAAGCTCAGATAAATCGCCTACTGCTAATCTATGTTTTAGAATTTCAACATTTACGGCCTTTATCTCATCAAGTATTTTGTCAATTTCATCTTTAGTCATTTGCCTACCCAGAACTTCCTCTGGGCTTATAATTTTTACACGTGGCTTGCAAGGATTATCATTCATCAATTTTCCCCTTTTGAATAATTTTATGATTCAAATATGTTGTCCTATGCTAATCCTCTTCCCATAAAGGATTTATGTCCTCTTTATTGTCCAAATCTTGCTTTTTGTCCTTCTAATAAAATTCTTTCAAGTTCATCATCACTATAATTATCATAAGTAGTTTCTATGTTATGGTATCTTGTTTTTGGAGTAGTACTATTATTAGTTCCTGTATTTCTCCAGTAATCTTTATTAGATATTGCACTAATTAAAGTTCCAATGTTGTTATTTTTAGTCTTTGCTCTAGAAATCGAATCTTTTAAATATTCTAAAGTATCATCTCCAGATGCTTTTAGCTTATTTAATACAATATTTGTAGATTTACTATCTATATCGCTATTAAAGTTCTTAATTAGCTCAATAAATTCTTTTTTATCCACGTTTAGGTGGTTTTCGTTTATTTCAGTTTTCTTTTCTTTAATTTCAACTTCATTTTTCGACTTTTCAATTGTTAAAGCATCTCTTTTTCTAAGAGTTTTCTTCACCTGATCCTTTGCAACAGATACTGCACTCTTAAACTTGTCCGTTAAAAAAATCTTTCTACTCTCGATATTATTTGTAACATCGTTGTAGATAAGCTGAGAGAATATGTAACCTTTATCTCTCAGACCTTTCAACCATTTTTGTATGCTAGATTTACTAAATACTCCATTTAATGCACATAAATATTCATCCGTTGCATACACGTATCCCTTTTGTTGTGCCAAACTTAATAGTTGTGAATATAGAATCTTTTCTCTATATGTAAGTTCATTATTTCCGTTTATTTCTGCAGGAGTAAAGTATGCTAAAGATACTTCTTCCATTTTCATTTTAATTTTTTCCCTAGTTGTATTTGCTTTATCTGTCGTTGATCTAATTATATTATTCATTCGATTATCCCCTTTCTTCTCAATCTCCCTATATTTTTATTTAAATTTATCAGTTAAAAATATTTTTCTAACTTTAGTGCTTTTTGTTTCATCTTCATAATCTAATTTAGACACTATATAACCTTTATCTCTAAGACCTTTTAACCATTTTTGTACAGCAGACTTAGTACAAACGTGATTAATTATACGTAAATGTTCATCAGTAATACACGTAGATCTATCTTCTTTTCCTTGTGCCAAAGTAAATAATTGTGAATATAGAATTTTTTCTTTAAACGTAAGTTCAGGACTTGACATTATTTTTCCAGGTGTAATATACCCAAAAAATATTTCTTCGTTTTTTAATTCAATTTTTTCTTCAGTCATAGTTACTTTGTCTAGTGTTGATTTATTACTATTCTTCATTGATACTCTCCTTACGTTTATAAATCTATTATTCTTCAATTTATTCAAATATTTTTCTTAAATCTTCATCAAAATATATAGAAATTTTTAATGCTATCTTCAAACTAGGATTACATCTTTGTTTCTCAATGTTAATTAAACTCTGTCTTGAAATTCCAATATGTCTACACATTTCTTCTTGTGTCACATCTTTATCTAGTCTGTATTTTCTTATATAGTTTTTCATATTTGTAAACCTCACTTTACTTAGATAATACTATATAACATTACATTTTGTAAAGTACTTTGTACAATAATTTTTATTTAGTTTGATTAAAATGTATTATATACTTTACATTGAGGTGATATAATGAACTTAATTAAGTTAGGAGAAATATTAAAACGAAGAAGAAAAGAATTAAAATTGTCATTAAGAGATGCAGGAACTTTACTTTCTTTGAGTCATAACTATATTTCTATATTAGAAAAAGCAAAAGATCCCAAAAGTAATATGCCAATAAAACCAACTATAGAAACTTTAGAATTAATATCTAAAGGATATAACCTAGATATAAATATATTATTGGATTTATGTGGGTTCGATTTTAAAATAGCTCCAAAAGAAAATAATAATAATTTAGAAGAATTCTATTATGATATTAATAATCTACAAGAAGATAGTTTGAAACAACTTAAAGAATACCTAGAGTTATTAAAACTAAAAGAAAATAACAATAAGAGTAAAGGATCATCAGTTTTAAAAAATGTAAATTAATAAAAGATTTAAAAACATAGATTAGATATATTGGATTTTATAATCCTAAACAACCAACTAACTTTTTTTGTTGGACAAGTTTTCTAAATAAGATTAACCAAACCTTAAAAGAATGGTTTTGAACTTTTTATAAAATATTAAAAATAATTAATAAATTTTAAATTAAAAATAAAAGTAACTTTTTATGTAAAACAACAACAATTTGTATATTGTTATTATATATTAATTATTGTTATTTATTATTATATATTCTTTCTCCATTCTGAGTGTTAACCCTATCCCAAACTAGTGGCATAGGGTACCCACAACTTACGGAATACCCTTATCTTTATATAAAACATGGGTTATACCAATGCTTAAGCATACGTTAATAGAGAAATATAAACATAAAAAGTTACGGATTTGGTTACGACTTACGTTACGTATTCGCACACACATTTTACGTAGTTACGTATTTAATAAATTAGTGAATTTTGAAAGTAATTAAAAAAATAAGGGATAGATCTAAGACAAAAATATAAATAAGACTTCAATTTTTTAATCTAACTTTTGGGTGGGTTGGGTAGGAATTAAATTTAAGGGGGAAACATTGATGTTAGATTTTGATAATGTAAAAGAATACGACTTTAATATCGAATTAGATGAAGTATTTATGAAAAAAATTCAACAAACTAAAGAAGTAGAATATGAAAAGTTTATTAAACATTTTTTCTTAAAGGATAAGTATACTGGTAATTTTATAGTATTTGACTTAGAAACAACTGGATTAGGCCCAAAGAGTAGTGAAATAATTGAAATTGGTGCAATTAAGTTTATTGCTAATGTACCTGTAGAAAGTTTTCATACATTTGTAAAGCCTTCTAAAAAGATAACTCAAGAAATTACTGCTATTAATGGAATAACTAATTATGATGTGGATGATGCACCGAATATAGTAGAAGTACTACCTCACTTCATAAAGTTTATTCAAAAATATACTTTAATAGCCCATAATGTGCCATTTGATATGAAATTTATTCAACATAACTTATATGTTAATGGATTTAAGAAAATAACTAATAGAGTAATCGATACACTTGCACTTTCTAGAAAATATATAAGAGATATCGATGATAAAAAGCTATCTAGCTATTCTTTAGAGTCTTTACAAGAGGAATTATGTTTATATTATGATTCTCATCGTGCCCTTGAAGATTGTAAAGCCTGTGCATCAGTTTATTTAGAATGTAAGGATATTATGTATCCTCCTTATAATCATGTCGAGTATGCAGTAACAGTAAATAACGATGAAATAAAACCTACTCCAGATGAACAGATCTATAAGCCTGAAAAGAATATTGAAATCAAAAAACAAAATATTACTTCAGAAAATATAGGCTCTACTGATACGAAAAAGACATTAACTACTGATGAAATACTAAAAACTAAAAATATAATTACTCTAACTAATGAATCTGGAAAGATAAAAGTTTGTAGTACTGGATTTAGTTGGACAAGTTTATTATTTATGTACTTTGTTCCACTTTGTAGATTAGATTTTAAGAACTTCTTTATACAACTATTATTCTTAGTATTAGCAAGTAGTAATACTATTACAGTATTTATTACACCTATTGCATATTTTTATTTTGCATTTACCTACAACAAAACATACATAAAAGATTTAATTAAAAAAGGATATGTTATTTCACAATAAAAAGGTGCTATTGATTAGCACCTTTTTCATTTAATGTGTCATATAGATAACGTAATATTTAATTAGATCCATACATAATTTATAAATCCAAGTCCTCTAGAATTCATTTCTCCAAGTCCAGTAGCAATTGCAAAATTAATTAATTTCTGAGATAATTCATCTTTACTAACTACTATCTCAAATTTATCTCCAAGAAGTCCAATTTCCTTATAATTAGCCTTTATTGGTTTATTATTTTTTATTACTATAGATTCAAACAGTTCAAAATCTTCTTCAATCTTAGTTTCATAATAAGAGTTATACTTTTTAATTAAGTTCTCTTTAAGCCTTCTTTTTACTTCCTTTATGCTAGTATGTGTTCTCCAAAAACCTTCATCAAATTTGAGTACAACAGGTGTTATACTA
>JAWXUS010000127.1:0-2960 GCA_044426235.1 Peptostreptococcaceae bacterium
ATAACATTGAAACTACTTATGATAACTATGATGATGATGAACTTGAAAGAATTTTATTAGAAGGACAAAAAGCAAGATTTGGACAGTAGAGAGTGACATAGATCCTTTATGGGAAGAGGATTAGCATAGGACAACATATTTTAATCATAAAATTATTCAAAAGGGGACAAAATGAATGAATGATAATCCTTGCAAGCCACGTGTAAAAATTATAAGTCCAGAGGAAGTTCTGGGTAGAAAAATGTCTAGAGATGAAATTGACAAAATACTTGATGAGATAAAGGCCGTAAATGTTGAAATTCTAAAACATAGATTAGCAGTAGGTGATTTATCTGTTAAAAATGACCAAGGAGAAAACAATGGAAAACTGTTGTGAAGAAATGGATCTAGTACTTGAAAATGAAAAAACAATTGAATTACTTGGTGAAACTTTTATAGTTAATGATTATATATGCAAAAATTGTGGTGAAGTCCAAGCATTTACTAAAACAGTTGATAAAGCAAAGGAATTAGTTAATAAAGTAATTGAATTATTGTAATTTTTTAAGATAAAGGGGTAAATTGGGGTGAAGAGTGAATTTTTGTACATTGAAAATTACCAAGCTTTACTTGCTTGCATTGTAAACGATGAACTAACGATAAACCAAGCTATTGAAAGGATTATTGAACTGAGTGATTTTAGTGGTAAACACTTTAAAATTACCAGGAGAAAAAGAGACTGGGCATACTTGGTAATCGATACATATAACAATAAGGAGTACTATTTTATTAATAAAAGAAAAATGGTGCAATTTTTTAAGGATAAGAATGATTATGTTGAAGGTACAGTTAGAAATACTATTTATAGAAATATAAATATAGAGGTCGTTATACAATTGATAGAGTAGACTAATACAGGGGGAGAACTAATGATGATGCTAGATAAATTTAGTATTTTAGAAGTTGCAGATTTTATTAATGTTGCATCTAAAAAGATAGCTAAGAAACGTAAAATAACTTATGAAAAAGCCTTTTTTATAGTTATTAAAGATATTGATGCTATTTTAAAAAAGGAGATGATGACAAATGAATAAAGTTGAAACTACTGAGATAAAAGAGATATTAGGGGAAGTTTATTTACAGCTAGGTCTTAATGATCTAACTCTTAAATTTTCGGAGTGGGTAGATAGAAATGTTATTTTAGAAGAACAAGGAGAGAAAAATGGAGGATAATTATATGGCATTACTTGCTTGTATACTTACTCCACAGCATCCAGGGGTTGTTTTACGTAATATGGGATTAATTACAGAAGGTGAGAAAGTGCCTAGAAAAGGTAAGATTAAAGAGCTTAAACTTATTGACTTAAAAAATAATGAAATTATTTTAGTTAGTTCAAGGCGAAAATATTTTAAAGAAAAATTAACTGAAATGAATTTATTTGATAATAATTCGGCATCTGATAGAAGTAGATTGCAATATGCAACGCAATATGAAGGTATTACATATAAAAATAAATACATAGTTGATGTAATTTTTAGTTAAAGGGGATATTTAGATGAAATATGAAAATAGTCTTTTATATATACAAAATTACCATGCTTTGCTTGCTTGCATATTGAATGAAAATTTAACTCCTGGTGAGGCAATAGAAAGGCTTATAAATCCAAAACAATTTGGAGAAATAAGTTCCTATATGAAATCTAGAAAAAATAAAAATAAAAAAGCAAAAAGTTATGTAGTTGAAGATACTTTAAAAAATAAGAAATTTAATTTTGATGATAGACAAAAAATGATTGATTTTTTAGAGCCAAAAGATAAAGCTAAGCGAAAGACTGTTATAAATGCTATGTATGAAAATAAGAAGTACAAGGGAAGATATCTTATAATTAGAAAGTATTAGGGGGATAAGTATGAACAAGAAATTTTTTATTGATGATGATTATTCATTCAAAATAATAGAAAAAACAGATGAGGGGAATTTTTTTATAAGAGATCCATTTGAAAATGAAAGAAAAAACATATTAATTAAAGTTGTTCTTATGATTGCAATAGATTGCAAATTTGATTTTACAACTATTGACCAGTACATTGACAAAACTTTTGATTATCCAGACATAGATTTTACTAAAGATTACGATGAAAATATTTATAAAGCATTGTCATTTTTATAATTTACATAATTTGAAAAAATAATATATCGTAGATTTTAAAATTTTGATAGAATTAACTTATAGGACACAAATGTGTTTCTCATTCCGTCATTGGGTAAAGTGACGTTAATTAATTGAATTTTAGTCTAACAAAACAAAATTCAAGTTTACCTTTAAGTTTCTAGGCTTGTAGATTAATTTCTATCAAGCCTTTTTCATTATAAAAATACAAAGTTGAACAAAATTATACATAATTTGAACGAATTTGCGCATAAATTGAACGATTTTATACTATGTTTATACTATGTTCTATGTTATTATTAATAGTGGGATACAATACTTATAGGAGGATAAAATGCAAAATGATTACTTAGAACAAAAATTATTTTTATGTGGTTCTGCTGACAAAAAGATTTGTTTCCTAAAACAAGAAATTGACATTATAAAACAAGAAACTAACCTTAAAGCTATAACTTATGATAGCTTAGGTATTCAGGCAAATAGCGATATTTGTGGATTAGAAGGGTTAGTTTCTAAAAATGAAGAACTTATAAATAATAAAGAAGATGAAATAAAAAGGTTAGAGTTATTTAAACTAAAAGCTGATTTATTTATAAATAGACTTGAAGAAGAAAGTAAGCAAGCTTTTGAGATATTTAATCTTAGATATTCTAGAAGGCTAACTTATTCGCATATAGAAGATATTTGTGGGATAAGTCGTGGTACTATAGCAAATAGAATTAAAACTATAATAGAAATAGCAAAGCAAATACTATAGCACATACTTAGGTATGTGTATTTTTATGTATAAAAAAGGAGAATGTTATGTT
>JAWXUS010000128.1:0-2953 GCA_044426235.1 Peptostreptococcaceae bacterium
TTGTATATCAGTAAAAAGGGTATCTTTTTCATCCTCATAAGAGTTGAGGTTGAATAGGTATCCATTTCTTTTTACTTGTTTAACTTTCCATTGTTCACTTACTGGACCTTGTCCATTATTTATAAGAACTCCATAAGCTTCATATAAATTACTATTTATATGCGGTGTACCTATCACGGCTAAATTTTGGCCTTTATATTGGTCAATTCCTTCAACCGCTCCAAAATGTAATATTTGTGTTTTGTTGTTTTTCTCTAATTCTAAATTATGATTTTTAAAAGTAATTACATTTTCAAATTCTGTACTGCTTAATATATAATCCAGTTTATCCTTCATTTTTTTTGTCATTGTTTTTTTCTTTTTGTTTTCATCATTTAAATTATTATCTATTTCATCATCTGTATTTGTTTCAAAATATAAACTACTTCTACTAATAGAATGTGTAGTATCACAGTATAGATTTCCTTTTAGATCAACATTATCACATTTTTCAAATATTACTTTTTTATTTGGTAAATATTTCTCAATAAATCTAGTGTGTATATCCTTGTCTAGTGTTGCACTTAATACTATTACTTTATATGGTTCTAATTCACTTATTCGCCTACCATTAACAAAATGCATAATACCATTGTGTATTTTATAATATTCGCAATTAATTGCACTAAATATATTGTTACTAATCTTATTTATATTATCTTTTTCCATAAGAAATCTAATTAATAAGTTCTTTATAATATCAATGTCACCAGGTTCATAATCTAATAATATATTAGGTTCCCACGTATTATCAATACTCGATACATTCTTATTAAAGTCTTCTAAAAAAGTTCTTAATATTTTATAATTTTCACTATTTTTACTATAAGACCATTCTAGTATTAAACCTAGATCCCTCATAATACTACGTACATTAAAAGTATCATATTTTATAAAAGCTTTTAGAAAATCCTCATCAATAATTAAAGTATCAATTTTAGTATTTAGATTACCATTACTTAATCTATGGTGTGTAAATATTAAAGAATTATAGTTGTGTACCTGGTCTAATTGTTCAACATACTCTTTTAAATCTTCAAAATGTTTTGGTATTGGTTTTTGGTTATCCTCCTGGGACTCCTTATTAATCTTTTTTATTTCCTCATAAACTAGCTCTTTAACCTTTTTTGGCATTCCTAAATTATATAAGTGGTTTATTTTTTCTTTTAGCTCTTTAGGTAACTTGTCCATATCTAAAGGTCGAATATAAAAAATATCTTCTTTTCCACTATCCTTTAATCTATTAAAAACTTCAAAGCCTAGTTTGTGATTACTTACTCCAATAACTGTATTATCTAAATTCATACGTGTTAAAAATTCCGTTTTTCCAATACCTACTGGGAATTTACCTAAAACAAAATCATCTTTAGTATATTTATCTATATCTTTAAAGAAATTTTCTAATAGCTTTTCTCCTTCTGCTAATGGAATGCTTGTAATATCATCTATCTTTTTAGCTTTAGTATCATTTAATTTACACTTATTTATTATATTAGTTGCATTGCATTGACTATAATATTTACATTTACCATTACAACTACTTGGATCATAGTCATAGCCTACACAACTTTTATAAATATTATATTTGTTTAAAATATTATTATAATTATGTTCCTGTAAAGCATTTAATAATTTAGTCTTATATCCTTTAAATCCGTACAAATTATACGTTAAATGTGCTATCTCGTGGTGATTTAACTTACTATTAGTTCCATTCACAAAATCAAAATATAAATAACATTTTTCTTCTACTTTATCAAAATCAATCTTTTTTTTAGATGCATCATTATCTATTTCTAATTTTTTAGGATCAAATTTTGTATCACCATTTTTATTTATATTAGTTTTAGATCTTGAGAATGTAAATCCTCCATATTCAATCAAATGTAAATTATCTATTTTAGTAAGATCTATTTTATCAAATTCTTTTATTACGAATGGTAGATTATTATACATATCAATCCCTATATATTTACAATCAATTTCTTCCAAATCTCTAGTAAAATGTTTAGGTGATTTTATTGTTCTATTTGTAACAAGTGCATTAAATAAATTTTCTATATTTAAATAATTAAATTTATCAAAGAAGCTTAATTCTTTACCACCAACCCAAAGTCTACTTAAATCCTTACAATTTCTATCACATTCTTCAAATACCTTCATAATTGTTTTTTGGATAATATTTTTTATATCTATATTTGTTATTGGTTCTTTTAATTGCCAAACCGCTCTAAACCTTGGATTTTGCTTTGTGTGTGATAATGTTTTATAAATAAAAGTTGGTTCTAATTCTAAATCTCTAGCTTGTCCCAAAAATGTATCAATGGTTAATCCATCATCAAAATCAAGACTTATAACATAAGCTTCTTTAAAATTATTATTACTAGATCCACCAATCATTAAAGAACTTTTCCAAAAAGCTCCCTTATTACCTACTAAATCCGCAAATTCTTCTAATGGTAATTCTCTTAAATTATCATCATTGCAAATTCTATTTTGTATTTTTCCATATTCAGTTGCTTGTGGTTTATCCATTGTAGGATTAAACATTAAATTTACTACAATTTTATTCAAATTTTTGCACCTCTTTTCTCTTTTCATTTGTAAAAGACATTATACACTATTTCTTTTATAAGTCTAAACTAAATTAATTGTAAAACAAAATATTCTATAAAAATTTATCTACTTATCCAGGTTGATATGTAAATTTATAATTTTTATTTTACGGAGATTTTTGGGTCAAACCTCTATAATATATATTTATAGAGAAAAGGACCATTTTTCTCCGTAAAAGAATTATATTATATAATTTAATTTACTAAAAGTCTTGTCTTATTTAAAAAAATATAAAACTTGATTTATAAAAATAAAATAATTATATTAATCCAGGTTGATATGTAAATTTATAATTTTT
>JAWXUS010000129.1:0-2953 GCA_044426235.1 Peptostreptococcaceae bacterium
AACTTTATTAATCTAATAGATACTAAATAAGCCTTTATAAAAAATAAGGAGAATATTATAAATGGTTAAGTTTCACGGAGTAAATTCACTAGCTAAATTATATGCTAGTGAATATAATACAACTACAGTTTTAGCAGAAGAAAGAATTAGAGAGTTTAAACATATTTTAGCTTTAGGGTTATTAGATGAAGATTACCAAGGTGTTCAATTAATGGATACTATAACTTTAAAAAAAGTTGTGAGAAAAGGTAAGGTAGGAAGAAATCCTAAGACTAAAGAAGAAACTCTTATACCTGCAAGGATAGGAATAAAAGCAGAATTAGGTAAAAAGTTATTTACTGATTTAGGTAATGAATAAGGTAGTAAATAGTAGAGTTCCTTGTTATAAGTGTGAGGGTAGGTATTATAATTGTCATACTTATTGTGAAAAATATTTACACTATGCTAAAGTTAATAAAATGATTAGTAAGGTTAAATCTGATGAACACCAAGTTCAATTTGATTATTTACAGGTTACTAATCATAATAAAAAAAGAGGTGGTCGCATTTGACTAACCTCTTTTTTTAATGTATAATAAAGTTACGAACCATTAAAAATCAGTATGTGAGGAGAGTTGAGTATGTTTGAGATGAAACGAAGTAAAGTTATTAGAAAGGCTAGTGAGTTACGAAATTTAGCTAAAGAGATGCTAGAGGTTAATGAGTTCGCTTTTGATACCGAGACTAATACTCTTAGGGTATTTGGTGATAATAAAGATTTTAAGTTAGTGGGTATTAGTATTAGTTGGGGTAGGTATCATAATTATTATATACCTTTAAATCATATGTTTGATGAAAATCAACTATCAGTAAGTATTGTGGTTAGGTATTTAAAACCTATATTTGAGCGCGAAGATGTTACGATAGTAGGAGCTAATATAAAGTTTGATATGCACGTGTTAGATAGGGTGGGTATACATATTAAAACACCTAAAATATTTGACATAGTTATTGCTAGTTGGATATGTGATGAAAACACTAGTAATGGATTAAAGGATAACACTCAAAGGATATTAAAGATTAACCAAGAACATTTTAAAGATACTTTAGCTACAGTTACTAAAGAACAGAAAAAGTCGGTTGGAATGAAGGCTAACCAAAAAGCCACTTTTGATATGGTTAGTATAAAAGAAGGTTCTCCTTATGCTTTAGCAGATTCTTATTATACGTGGGAATTATATATTCACTTTTTAGATGAACTTACTAGAGAAGGTATGGAGGATATATACTTTAAGACATATCCCCAGTTTTTAACTACTCTTTATAATATGGAGAGAAGGGGTATTAGAGTTGATATAGAAAAGTTAACTAAAATGGGTGAGGATATGGAGGTTGACTTAGAGAATTTAGAATACCAAATGTTAGAGATTGCAGGTGTGGAGATGAGTTTATCTAGTAATCAAGACTTAGCCCAGTTGTTATTTGGTTATAGTGAATTTAAAAACCCAAAACCTAGTATTTTATCCGTTTCTTTTGGGTTTCCTATTGAGAGTGTAACTGCTAAAGGAGTTCCACAAGTAAATAATGCTACTATAGGTAAGTTAGCTAGTAAAGAGTATAAGGTGAAAAGGAAGGTAGAAGGAGTAGAATTTTGTGAATTACTTTTAGAATATAAAAAACTGAATAAATTAAAGAGTGCTTTTGTTGATGGGTTACTTGTTCAGTTATATGATGATGGTAAAGCTCACCCATCATTTAATGCTAGTGGTACTGATAGTGGTAGGGTTTCTTGTTCTGCTCCAAACCTTATGCAATTACCTAATGCGCACGAGGAAGATAAGTATCAAATTAGAGATTGTTTTATAGGTGATATAAATGAGGATACTAAAGAAGATGAATATATAATTTCAGTCGATTATAGTAATCTAGAAGTAAGGGTTATGGCACATTTTAGTAAAGACCCTTCACTTTTAAATGCTTTTGCAGAAAATAAAGACTTACACGGAAATACGGCTTGTATGATGTTTAATTTAGATTGTCACCCTAATGAGGTTAAGAATAAATATCCTAATTTAAGACACGTAGGAAAGGTTATTGCATTCTTACTACAGTATGGGGGAGGTGCTAATACTTTATATGAAACACTTAATTCGCAAGGTGAAGATTTAGATAGTAAAGCTAAAGAGTTAAAATGTAAAAATGGTAAAGAAGTAGCCCAAAAATATATGGATATGTATTTTGAAGGGTTTAAAGGTATAGCAGATTTTATGAAAAGCCAAAAAAAGTTTGCGCATAGGAATGAATATGTTAATACCTTAGTAGGTAGAAAAAGGAGATTAATAAACATTAATAGTTCTAATTTTGGGGAGAGTGCTTACAATGAAAGATTAAGTATAAATTCTTGTATTCAAGGTAGTGGAGCAGATATTATGATAAATGCCCAAAATAGGATAGAAGGTACTAATCCTTGTTATGTAACTAAACACTATTTAGAGGAGAATAATATTTCAGTACCATTTATTGCATCTAACAGGTTACAGGAGTTAGACTGCGAAATGTTAGTACAAATACACGATGAATTATTATTTACTTGCCCTAAAAATAACTGTGAGGAGGCTATAGGTATAATACGTGATTGTATGATATATCCTTTTGGGGAGAATGTTAAACTTAATGTAGATTTAGAGATAGGTTCAGGTTATTCAAAGTCTTATCAAGGTGGGCATTAATTTTTATGGGGTATTGATAATCAGTTTGACATACCCCTACCTAAATGATAAAATAAAATAGTGTTAAAGATGTTACACTAATTGGAGGTTATGAAATGGAGAATAAAAGAAACAAATTCAATATTAAAGAGGCATTAATAAGAGAATGCAATAGACTTAAAGAAAAAGGTGATTTATGGGATTTAAAATATAAGATTAAGTATTTAGAATATAAAGTTGAAACTTTAGAGTGTGAGAATGGGTTG
>JAWXUS010000130.1:0-2935 GCA_044426235.1 Peptostreptococcaceae bacterium
AGCTTATGGAATAGGAACTATTATCTTAAAAGCTAAAAATAAGCCATTTAAAATAACTAAAATTGAATCAGATTTTAATGTGCAAATAGTTGAGAATACAGATGATTTATTTATCTTAGATAATTTGCTTTATTCTAAAGCTAAGGGTCTATCAGAAGTCGAATTTAATGGAAGACTTTATGGAATTGAGATTGAAGATGGTGCATTTTATAATGTTCAAAATATACTTGTTAAATAATCTCCTTTATAAATAAAAAAAAGCCTCTCTATAAAGAGGCTTTCTTTAATTTTATTAATTCAAATCTATTAATCTCATGATTAAATTCAAACCAGTCACTTCTTTTAAAAGTTTTATTTTTAAGAGAGTCGTTTATTTGTTTAATTTCACTGAAATTAAGATATAGTAGCCAGTCTTTATATACATTAATATTAAGACCCTCATAGTAAGCTGTTAGTGCTTGAATTGTACATTCAATCTCTAAAGACTTTTGAGGAAGAATCCTACTTTTAGCAGTACCTACCATCATGTCACTTGTCACCGCACAAAAATCTATATCTTTACTATCTTTAACTTGTTCAAGTAAATTAGTAGCTAAACCTTTTTTAGAACTTTTGTTTAATGCAAATAAGAAATTAGATGAATTATCTATTAAAAAATTATTTAGTTTATTAAACTTTTCAAATAAGAAAACTCCAGGAGTAGAACCACTTACTTCATACTCCTTTATTTCATCAACATTTATTACCTCAACTTCTTCTAATAATGCACTATATTCATTAGCAAGTTCTGAATTGAACTTATTAATAAATTTTGAGTAAGGAAGAGTTAATATTATTCTTAAATCTAATAAGCACTCTTTCTTAATTTCTTGCATTAATTTAACAAAATCAAGTCCATGACCTCCATTTGGAGTAATAAGAAATGTATCAATGCCTCTTTTGTTAATTAAAAAGAATAAACTTCTCTTTAACTTTAAAACTTCTTTAAGATTACTACTTTTCATTGTGTATTTCATCTCATCTATACTTTGACCTGATAAAACACAAACTTTTTCTTTATTTAACTTCATATAAATTAAATCTCCTAATAATATATTATATATTTATAAAATAAATATTCCTCATAAGCCAATATTTATTTGTTTTTTTTCATAAAAAAAGAGAGATATATAATCTCTCTAATTTAAATCATTAAGGTTTCTAATTACTTAGACTCCCAACGTATTTCTTGTTGCTTTTGTTTATAGCCGTGTTTTTTAACA
The DNA here is from genome assembly GCA_044426235.1 of Peptostreptococcaceae bacterium. GTDB lineage: Bacteria > Bacillota > Clostridia > Peptostreptococcales > Peptostreptococcaceae > JAGHEK01. The sequence goes on from JAWXUS010000130.1 coordinate 1,263, forward strand.
CAGGCTTGTTTAAAGCAGGTTTCTTAAATACAATTTTCTCAACTTTCTTACTTAACCCAAGTGAAGCAGGTTTTTTTATTTTAGGAAGCTTGTATTCAGATTTCTTTAAGTGACCTAATCTACCGATATTTCTAAAATGTGCAAATTCTCTTAAAAGCTCTTCGTTAAGCTCATATGTAGCTCCTATATTTCTGAAGTCTTTGTCATTTACGATAGTAGCTGTTTTAATAACTCTACCTGTTGCTAATAGCATTTGACCGATTTGCATTTGAGAATTGTGATTAGCTAAATTAACCATTAAATCACCAACTTCAATATCTCTCATTTTGAACATATCTTTATGTTCCACAGAAACACTTGTACCTAAGAAATTATTTATTTCATTTGAAACAACAACCTTTGCTATTTTTCTAACCTTATTGCTTACTTTACTAAACATATGTAAATCTCCCTTATTATATAAATTTGTCTGCAATATTGCGACTTAACAAAAAAATAAAAAAATTAACTTTTAAATTAACTGCCTTTTGATTATTATATAATCTAAGAACAAATAATATCACTAAGCCGTTGTTATTTTTGACTTTTTTTAAAAAGAGTTGTTTTTTTGTAAATAAACAAGGTAAATAAACTACTTAAATATTTTTTATAAAAAAAATACAACTTAACATCAATTTATGCTATAATACTACTATCATAAAAATAATAATCAACTGGGAGAAATAAAAATGTTTAAAAAAGTCGAAAAAAGAAACTTTATATTAGATGCGTTTAAGAAAGAGTCAAGTTGTGAAACTATAAAACCATTATCGAGCATTTATAGTCAAAAAGAGAAAATAAATGTTTTTGAATTTGCAATAGAGCTTGCTATTAGAATAGTTCTAATAGTACCTATTTTAATAATATTTGCAACTGTTATGGAGGGTGCAATTAACATTTTATTGAATTTATTTTAATAACTAAAAATAAAATATTTATTAAGGAGATAAAAAAATGAGATATATAATAGTAGATGTTTATGCTATAAATAAAACACCTAAAAGAGACAACCCCTTACTTAAAATGGCATACTTATTGGTTGACGATAAGTTAAATATAATTTCAGAATTTAAAAAAGAATTTAAAGATGGAGAAATCTTTGATGATTTTATAGTAAAAATTAAAAATGACTTTAAAGACTCTACTGTAATTTACTTTGATTCATCTATAAAAAAATTCTTGAAATATGAGTTTCAAAGACTTGGAGTTGAGTTTAATTACAACCTACTAAATGCTAAAAAGAATTTGAATAATGTGCTTAGAATGAATATTACAGGTGATTTGACTGAATTTATATATAAAAAAACCAACCAAGAATTTAAAATATCTGACGTTGTAAATAAATGCCATTCATTAAGAGAACTATGCTTGAGTCTTGACCTAACAGACGAAACTATAATCGAACTTAGAGATAATACTGAAATTAATATGAAAATCAAAACTATTAAGTTTTGGACTTTTAAAGAGCATAAAAGGATTTATGTTGGATTAATGTATGAAACATACTTCACTACTATATTTTTTAGCTTAAAAGACTTTAAATGGAGATATAAGGATAATTTTGATAAAGATTTATGCGTTAATTTCTTTAAAGTTGAAGAAAAATGCCTTGATTTACTTAAATTAAATTCAAG
>JAWXUS010000131.1:0-2932 GCA_044426235.1 Peptostreptococcaceae bacterium
TAAATTTAAGCAGTTTTGATACTTCTAATGTTACTAATATGGAAGGTATGTTTTATAGATGCAGATATTTAACATCTATTGATTTAAGCAGTTTTGATACTTCTAATGTTACTAATATGGAAGGTATGTTATATTATTGCAGTTCTTTAACATCTATTGATTTAAGCAGTTTTGATACTTCTAATGTTACTAATATGTCTTATATGTTTTATTATTGTAGTAAATTAACATCTATTGATTTAAGTAATTTTCAAACTTCTAATGTTACAGATATGTCTTATATGTTACGTTCTTGCAATTCTTTAACATCTATTGATTTAAGCAGTTTTAATACTTCTAATGTTACAGATATGTCTTATATGTTAAGTTCTTGCAATTTTTTAACATCTATTGATTTAAGTAACTTTGATACTTCTAATGTTACTAATATGTCTTATATGTTAAGTTCTTGTAATAAATTATCATCTATTGATTTAAGTAACTTTGATACTTCTAATGTTACTAATATGTCTTATATGTTTTATTATTGCAGTTCTTTAATATCTCTTAATATAAGTAATTGGGATGTCTATAGTGTAACTAATATGTCTTATATGTTTTATTATTGCAGTTCTTTAATATCTCTTAATTTAGAAAATTGGGAAACTTATTTACTTACAAGTAAAATTAATATGTTCACTGAATGTAATTCATCAATTATTCCTTCTTGGTATTAATATCCTAGTACAGTTTAGAAATTAGTAAGAAAAGAATAGAGCAGTTTTTCTGCTTCAACGATAAAAAAGTAGACAATTTTATAAAGTCTACTTTTTTGTTTTATATATTAATTTGTATAGTATATACAAAAATAAAAAGAATGAACTGAAAAGTTCATTCACATATGATTTGTGTTTATTTTATTTTTTAAATAGTTTTGATAATTTATATTATTATCTAAGTCATCTATATCAATAACTTCCATTGTATTATTTTTAATAAATTTTGTGTATTAATTGATCTTTCAAATATTTGTAACAATTCTTTTTCATCACCTTCGCACGAGAGAACTAAAGAATTACGATAAGCTTTGTTATTATTTTGTTTAAATCCATCATAAAATTTCATTCCTTTATGTTTAGCATAATCAACCATAAATTTAGAAATTGTTCTAGTATTACCATCATTAAAAGGATGAATTTCCCAAACTGTTGATAATGCATCAGAAAACAACTCTATATTTTCTTTACGTGTATTTTTAGTTAAATCTTGTTCTCCAAATCTATTTAAATAAATTCAGTTATATATGGAATCATATCTACGTCAATATACTTAACAGATCTACCATTTAAAATGTTCTCTGAATTAGATACATTAAATCCACGAGTCTCTCCAGCCCAATCATATAAGTCATCAAATAATTTTTATGATATGCTTTTAAATGTTTAAAGTCCCAATTACCTTCTATCGGTATTACATCAATTTATTGTGAACTAGCAACAAATAAATCAATTTCAACTTGATTTAATACATCTACATTTTTTAATATCGAATTTTTTTAAAAAACACGATTTCCTTTTTCTAATTCTTCAGGATAAAATCTATCATTAAACTCATTTTACATACTTTTGTTTAATGTTATTTTTTAATTCTTCTTTCGCTTCAATAACATTAATTTCTCCATTTAATTGTTTTTTAAATATTTGGATTGACTCATCTGAGATAGGAGAATTATTATCTAATCTAGCAAAAGATACATTTGCTAGAAAGGATTCAACTTTATCTTCTAACTCCTTTGGATATGGCATTAATTTTAATCTTATTTCTTCTAAATAATTTTCATTATAGTTCATGGCAATACCTCCTATTATTTCAATTATATTATACAATAAAATACACAAAAAAATCAATTACTTACGCTATTTTTAACTTTTCATTCTAATGCGATTTTCGCAAAACTTCTCTCTTGCTACAGTATAGGTTCGCAACTGTTTTAATGTATCTAATGCAATAGTTTTTGTTCATTTGAGATAGTATTACTTGCCTTGATCATCTCTAATTTCTTATCAAATAAAGTATGTGTCTCTTCTTTAATTTCTCTATAATTTAAATTTAATTCATCATCAAATTTAGCTGTTTTCCCACACACTTTTTCAAACCATTTGTTAATAAAATATAGAACAACTTTTATTTGTTCTAAATATAAAAACTCTTTTTCTCATCCGTATCTTCATCTGTATAATGAATGAATAAATATGTTTCTCTATCACTTCTATAATTTTCCATTGTTTCATAGAATATACTATTCATTTTAGTGCTCTCTTATAATTTTTCTCGTATATCATTTATAAATAATCTATTAATACTATTACTTATATCTTTTAAAATTTATTTATTTTTAAATTCGACATTATCTAATTGAACTTCTAAGAAAGGTATAAGATTGTTTTTCTCAATATTGATTAATGAAGTAAAAAATGGATTCCAGTTCCAGATGGTGAATACTCAGTATATTAATTAGCCATTTTTATCATATCTTGTGCTTCTTTTGATAAATTCCCGTCATCATCTATAACATGATCTATATCAATACCAGTTAATTCTTTACCTAATTGAATCCCTAAACCATCATAACAGTATTTCTTTACAGCCTCTATTTTTTTCTTCTATTAATTGTTTAAAATAATCATCAACTAAAGACATCGTTTCTTCTATTGTTTTTGTCTTAAAAATTAATGGTTTAATCTTTGAAGCATGAGGTAAACCTTTTATATAATAACCAATCTGTCTTCTCATTTCTAACATTGTAATATATTCGTCTTTAAAATCACTTAAATAATTCAAATGTCTTTTAATAGTTTCATAAATCGCTTTATAACAAGGTTTTTCAATAATTATATTATTGTTTAAATATTCATTTATCTCATTAAAAAGAAATGGATTGCCGAGTGTTGCT
>JAWXUS010000132.1:0-2931 GCA_044426235.1 Peptostreptococcaceae bacterium
CATTTGGAGCATTACTAAACAAGTTTTTATAATCTTCTTTTGAAACTTTAACATCAGATAAAGCATTAAGAAGTATTTCTTTGTAATCATCAACTGATAAAGTAGATCTATCATAATAATAACCATTCATATCAATTTTTATTTCAAAGTTGTTTATTAATAATTTTTCAATCGCTCTATCAAATGTCTGAGAAGATAATTTCTTCATATTCTCATTATCAGTATTACTATACTTTTCACATACTCTACTTATTAAATAACCCTTAGAATATTTAAAGTTTACACTTGTTTCTTCTTTTAATATCTTTAATAAAATTAAAGATACATCAAGTGTACCTGTAATTGATTTTTTTACTATTATCATTAAATCACATCCTTTACAAATGATATAACATAATTATACAATTTTATTGGATTGTTTTCTATGACAAATTTAAACAAATTTAACAATTTTATCGTATATGTTTACATATAATGTTGTTACACTGCTGTTTTATGGTTTTAATGAACTACATTTATCTTTTCATTTGCGAACATAGATGAAAAATCATCTAGTAATACTCTATTACCAACAAAGCATAAGAAATCTATAAAAAACTTTGTAAATCCTGGCGCTAAAATTTCTTCATATTCTTGAGAAATATCATAAATTTGTAAAGCGAAATTTAATGATTGAATTTCAATGTTTTTTTTACTTTTTTTCAAATAATTGTAATTAAATTCAACTCCATATAACATCTTAATTTCATCGAACTTCTTCTTCGTGAATAATTCACTCAAAGATGCAATTAAAATAAAATTAGTTATTAAAGTTTGACGCTCACACGTGTCATTAATAGTCTCAAAGATATTACTAATTAAGTATTTTGTTATGTTATCAAAACAGTTTTCAATAACTTCAGTTTCTACTGGAGCAATCAATTCTAGATTATCCATAATATATTCACTTATAGATTCATGTTTATCCATTAAGCAACACCTCTTTCTTTATACTCATTTGATTGAATAACATTTAAGTAAATCATTTTTTCATTACTATCATAATAATAATTTGTATCGTTTAAACACAAAGTAATATCATAGTCAGTTATTTGAATGTTATAAATTTCTTTTATTTTGTTTTTCACATTATCAATTGAAGTAGGAATACCATTCATTTCGATAAAATTTGAAATAAACTTAGATTTTAAAATATCATTCTTTGATAAAATTATATTTTTTCCAAATCTAGCTGATTTATATAGTCCTTTATTTTGCATTAATACATTTGCATAAAAACACTCTGATAGATTATAATCAAATAACTTGTGATCTTTCTTTCTTTTTAATGATGTAATTGTAAATTCTTCATCAATATCAAATGAATTTGCAAAATCAATTAGATCTAGTATTGTTATTCCAAGTTTTTCAATTTCTTTAAATGATACATAGATTTTATTTTCCACTTCTATCACTTCATAGTTCATTCTAGAATCATTTAATTCACTATAAAATGCTTGTAATGTTGTTACATCAGATGACAAATCATTTAAGTCAACTCCATTTATGAATAATGATTTAAAATATGATTTTGCATTTTTGTATTTATTAGAAATAACATAATCGCTATATAGATCGTATCCTAGCTTATGTAAATTATATTTATTTAAATATTTATAATCAATTCCATTACATTTAAACATATTACTTAACTCAGATATTTTATAAAAATCATTAACACATGATTTTTTTAAATTATCTATTTGTTCATTAGATAATTGATTATTACACAAATACTCCTTATTTGAAAAGTAATGATTAAAGTTTTTTAAATGAACACCGCATAACGTTGATGCTTTAACTCCATATGTTTGTTCATATAACTCTTGGAATTCATTAGCTGAAATAGGCATATCCTTCTCTAATAAGTCTCTAATTTGTTTAGTAGCATTACAATTTCCAAATCTTAATGTAGGCATCTTAACAAATTCTAATTTGTATTCATTTTTCACTCCTATTATTTTTTTTAGTAAGTTATGAAGTTCATACTCATTTAAGATGTTATAAGATTCCATCAATTCAGTATTTTCTCTGAATAATTTAAGTGTAGTTATTTCAACATCTTCATATTGAGAAAGATTTAATTTATCAAGTAATAAGTCGAAATTAAAGTTATTAACATCATAGTATCTCATCATAGAATGCGTCCCCCACAATACAAACATACTTTCACGATATTTATTTTCACTAGTTCTCACACCTCTAGTTGAACGAGATACACTTTTTTTTGAACATAACAATACATTTTTTTGATTTTCATAAAATTCATCAATTGATACAATTGTTGATGCATATCTTTTTAAACAATACAGTTCAATTGCTTCTATAGAATCATAAATGTATGTATTTTCAAATAAGAAATAATTTTTTTTACTTATTTTCAATAAAATTTTATTTAATTCAGGATAGTTAGTTTCTACTTCTACACTTAAATTATCTTTCTTAGCAAATATAATGTTGTAAAAATAATAGTCAGAAGATGATATTTTAGTATAATTTAAAAAATCTTTTTGAGTAATATCGTAATTAATAAATAATTCTCTATATTGATCATTTACAAAGGAATTAATATTATTCATACATTTTATTTTAGCAGCTTTTTCAATTTGTCTTACTCTTTCTCTAGTAACACCTAAATGCAATCCAATTTCCTCTAATGTAAGTCCAATAGATCTTTGTACAAGCACAATAAGTGGAATTGGTTTCAAGAACTTTTCTGCTTGATCAATAAAGTCTTCTTTTACTAAGAAACATTTATTATCTTTTAAATAAATTTTATTTCCTTTTAATAATTCATCAAAAACTAATAAAAATTTATCATTTAAAAGGAATTCATTTAAGTTAATACCAAATTTACTATCATTTAATACGCTTAAAAAATTACTTTTGATT
>JAWXUS010000133.1:0-2906 GCA_044426235.1 Peptostreptococcaceae bacterium
CTGCAGCACTTGCATAGGGTGTTGAAGAATCAAAGAATCAAAATATATTAGTGGTAGATGTTGGTGGAGGTACTTTCGACGTTACCATATTAGATATAAATAATGGATTATATGAAACATTAGCTAAAGATGGTGATGCAAAGTTAGGTGGAGATGACTTTGATAATAGAATATTTAATATATTATTAAGTAGAGTAAGAAAGACATTTGGAATAGATTTAAGTACACTAGAAGTATCTAATTTAGAAGAAGATGAATATAATAAAACTATACATAAACTTTATGAAAAATCTGAACAAATAAAAATTCAGCTTAGTGAATTTGATGATGTAGATGTTACTCTTATTAATTTTATGCCAAATACTACTTTAGAATGTAATATTAGTTATGAAGAATTTGAGGAAGAGTGTAGTGACTTAATTTTAAAAATAAAAAAAACATTAGTAAATTGCATTGAATATGCAAACTTGGATAATAATGAAATAGACAAAGTAATTTTAGTTGGCGGATCATCTAATATACCATTCATAAGAGAGATAGTTAAAAAAACAGTAGCTCAAGAACCTTATTCAAATATGGACCTTTCTAAATTAGTTGCAATGGGAGCAGCTTTTAAAAGTAATTTAGAAGAATTAAAAAAAGAGGGGATAAGTAAAGAAGAAATAATTATATCAGATATAACAACACATTCATTAGGTATAAAAATTGTAGATAATGTATTCTCACCTATAATACCAAAGGGGACAAAATATCCAACAATAATGACTGAAATTTACACGACTGCTTGGGATAATCAAGATACGATAAGTATAAGTGTGTATGAAGGAGAAAATGAAGTAGCCACTCAAAATGTATTTTATGGTGGATTTGATTTAACTGGTATCGAAGATAATTTAGCTGGAATACCTGAAATAGCAGTTACATTCGAATTTGATGAAAGTTATAATTTACAGGTTACTGCAGTAGATCAAAAAACTAATTCTAATCAAAGTAAGAAAATAAACATAATTAAGAAGTAATTATTGGAGTATTGTATGTATGAAAAAGTTAAAAAAAATGTAGAGATTTTATCTAAAAAGGATGGTTTTTATCATTTTTCTAGTTACTTAAAATTAGAAGATATAATTATTTCACGTATAATGAAAAAATATGATAAAGATGAAAAATATTTTGATAAAAAAGTATATAAGTCAAAGTATTATCAAATACCTAAGGAAGAAACTTATTGGAAAGATGAGTTGATTTTAGCTCGTTTTATTATTAAATCAAAATTTAATATAAAAAAGCACGATATAACTATAACTAAGACTAGGATTTTTAATTTACTTAATACAAAAGAATATATATACATTAAAGATTTGATCATAGATGAAAATATGAATATTAAATTAAAAAAAGATATTTATAAATATAACTATGAACAATTTGAAGATAGGACATATGAAACAAGATCTTTACTAGAAAATAATATGATATATACAAATATTCCATTTATAACAATCAAATTAATTAAGGAATTAATTATTTTAAATAATAAAGTAAATGTAAATATTAATGTAAATCCAATGTTTAGTAGTTTAGAAGTAGAAAAAGAGAAATATATTAAATCATTAATATATTTCTTATTCACAAAAAATCATTTAACAGCAGAACAAATTTGTAGAATAGAGCAAATATCAAGACAATTAAATATATCTTCTAAAGATATACTTAATTTTATCAATGAAGTTTTAAATTATGATTTAGATAAGGATATGAATGAAATATATTTTGATTCTATACCAAAAAATTATCATGATATTTTATCTATAGATATGTTGGTTATTGATAAGTTAGGTAAAAATGATAAAGATACAAAGAAATATATAATTAAAGTTATTGATGTTTCACAAAAAAAGTTAAACATAATAGATGAATTTGTAGAAAACAAAATAAAAAAAGTTATTTATATGGGAGGATAATGATATGGGAAATATAGATTTTAGAAATATTTATAAAATAATCGTAACAACTGAAGATGAAAATGGAAATTTAATAAGAACATTTGAAAATGATAATAATTTTTCACTACCTATACAATTAGAAAATATTAAAAGAGGTAAGATTATATTAATAGATAAATCAGAGAACATGATGTATGTAGATGCTAGTCAACTTCAAAATACTATCGATGATATATTAGAATATAGCGCATCACCTATAGAGATTAATACGGATAAAAAAATTCCTTCAGTATATTTTGAAGATATATCAGAAGTAGATATGTTTGATTTTGATCCGATTAAGGAATCAGATTTAAGAAATAAAGAGCAAGGATTATGGATAAATCATGGTAAACGTAGATTAAAATTTACTATAAGTAATTTAATTGAAGATATTAGAGATATTGAAGAAACTGAATTTAGTTATAACATAGTATTTAACAAAAAAAACAATGACTTTATTGAAGAAATAAGATTTGAAGATATATTTATAAATACTAATGCTAGAAAAGCTAATACTGAAGTATTTGGAAATATTGATACAAATTTATTAGGTAGAGAATTCGTAGATGAATTTGAGAAACTTCAAAGATTAGAACTTTTAGGATCATTTGAATTAACTGTAAAAAATAGAAATAGCATTCAACAATATTCATTCCCAATATCGATTAACATTCATAACACGGAATTTGATACATGCAAGTTAATAGATAAAAAACCAGTATCAATAGATTTTGGAACATCATCAACATGTGTTGCAGTAAAAGATGGTACAAATATATCGTTATTAACATTATCAAGTGAAGAATTAGAACGTACAATGGAAGGTGTAAATAAATTTGAAAATCCAACTAATTTAATGATTTATAGATGGGAAGAAATATATAAAGAGTGGACTTTAGAAAATCATGATACACCATATAT
>JAWXUS010000017.1:0-38737 GCA_044426235.1 Peptostreptococcaceae bacterium
AAACAATGTGTTTATTTTACAGGTGATATAGCTTATGAAACTACAAAGATAATTTGTAGAGAACTTGAAATTGAAACTATCTAAAGAGGTATATTTATGAAAAAATATAATGAAGAAGATTCAGTTGAAATACTAGATGAAGAAGAAACTATTGATATATTAAATAAGTTTGAAAAACAATCTGAGAAGTACGAAAAAAAGTATGATGAAAATAAATTTATGGATAAGGTGAATAAATACGGTAAAAAAATTGGTATAACTCCGATTTATTTAGTATTTTTACTTTATCATAGTTTAAAATCAAAAGAAATGCCTCTACGAAATAAAGCTCCTTTATTTGGTGCTATGGGATATTTTATAAGTTTTATAGATTTCATTCCAGATGTTACTCCATTTATTGGATACTGCGATGATGTAGCGATAATAATTTCAGCGCTTATGGTTATTGCAAATAAAATAACTGATAATATAAGAGAAGATGCTAAAATAAGTACTAGAAAGATATTTCCAAATATTACAGATGAAGAATTTTCTATAATTGATGATATGTATAGAAAAGGTGTAAATAGTGCGGACGATATAAATAAAAGTAAAACTGATACTAGATAACAAAAATAACTCCCAATTTTGGGAGTTATTTTTTATAGTATTCTTTCTTCAATTTTATTTCCAATGAATTTTTCAAGATCTTTTAAAGAATCAATATCTTTTATTGAAACGAAAAGAGTTGTATTTCCTTTTTCTTTATTTCTACCACATCTACCAATTCTATGAATGTAGCTTTCAGTATTTTCGGGTATATCGTAGTTATATATGTGAGTTACTCCAGTAACATCAATTCCACGTGCTGCAACATCTGTTGCTATTAAATATTGAATTTTTGCATCTCTAAAGTTTTTCATTATTCTTTCTCTTTTAGATTGTTTTACATCACTATGAAGTTTTTCGCAGTTATATCCTTTTTTACCAAGATCAAGCTCAAGTTTATCAACACGAGCTTTAGTTCTACAAAATATTATTGCAAGGAATGGATTATCAATTTCTAAAACTTTACATAAATCATCTTGTTTTTGACGATCAGTAGTAATTACAACTTCTTGAGTTATATTGTCTAGTGTAATATTTTCTTTTTTTATACTAACAACTGAAGGATCTTCCATATATCTATATGCAAGTTTTTTAACTTTTGGGTCCATAGTAGCTGAGAAAGCAAGGATTTGTTTTTTCTTTGGCATAAAGGTAATAATTTTTTCTATATCATTTTTAAATCCCATAAAAAGCATTTCATCGGCCTCATCTAAAACTAAAGTTTTTATTTTAGATAAATCTATAGTTTTTCTCATTAAATGATCAAGGAGTCTACCAGGAGTTGCAACTATTAATTGAGTATTACTTTGAAGTTTCTTTATTTGTCTTGAAATATCAACTCCTCCATAACACGGAAGAACACTTATATCCGTAGTTAATTTTTTAGCCTCGTTATATATTTGAATTGCAAGTTCTCTAGTTGGAGATAATATTAGGGCTTGTACATTTTTATCGTCTAAATTAATTTTTTCTATTATTGGAACTAAAAATGCTAAAGTTTTACCAGTTCCCGTTTGTGCCTCTGCAATAACGTCTAAGTTATTTTTTATTAGAGGTATTGATTTTTTTTGTATTTCTGTTGGTTCTACTATACCGTTCTTATTTAAAATTTCTACTAATTCTTTTTTTATTTTTAAATCATTAAAATTCATATCGTTTCCTTTCCATAATTTATACCATATTTTTATATTAATTATAATTAGCATAAAATGAAGTTACTTTTACTATAGTATCATAATTTTTATGAATATTATATTTAATTTGACAAAAAATATATAAAACAATGTTTAGGGTGATTATATGAATGAATGTAGAAATAGTTTTTTATGTAAAAAGGAATACAAGAATAATTTTGAAAATGATAAAATGATAAATTTAATAAAGGAAGGAAAAGTAGAGGAATTTTCAGAATTTATTTTTGAAAAAACATTCTTTGCAAGTGAAATATTAACTTATTCTCCAAGAAAACTTATATTTTATAAGGTTGTATTTAAAAAGAATATTAGTTTTAGGAATTTTACATTTAATAAGGAAGTTAAATTTTTAGAATGTGATTTTAGAGGCTATATAGATTTTACAAATTCTACTTTCAAAAAAGATATTATCTTTAAACAATGTATTTTTAATAAAAGTTTAAGTGATCAAAAGGTTTTTAAAGATGCTAATTTTTTAGGTCAAAATTTTTCTGTAATAAGGTGCAAAAATTTACCTAGAATGGACGGTATAAAACTTGATGAATCAACAAAAGTTATAATGGTTAATTTAGATTATGATAAAAATAATTATCTAAGTGCAAAAATAAACTATAAGATAGCAAAAAATCAAGCAACTAAAATTGGTGATTACGAAAGGATTGGTTATTATTACTACAAAGAGAGGGCTTATGGTTCTCGGTGTATGAAACTTGAGGATTATCCAAGGAAGGTTGATTATATTTCTGCTAAGTTTTTTGATTATTTAGCAAAATATAGTGTGGGCTATGGTGAAAGACCTTGGAACATACTTTTAGTTAGTGTATTTACTATAAGTATTTTTGCAGTGATTTATATGTTAGTTGGAGTTCAATATATAGAAGGTACACAAATTGATTTTCATAGTATAAAAGAAAATTCACTAGGAAATATTTTTAGTACATATATTGATTTTTGGTATTTTAGTTTGGTAACTTTTACGACTGTTGGATATGGAGATATGATTGTTGTATCGAGTTTTGGTAAAGTTTTAGTAAGTATTGAGGTTTTCTTTGGAGTAACGATTGCTGCAACTTGGACATCTGTAATAGTAAAGAGAATGATTAGATAATAAAAATCAGTTTGAGAAGGTGACATTATGAATAAATTTAGAAAAGTTTTTGTTTTTTTAACTATTTTAGCTATTTTAGTTCCAAATATTTCTTTTGCCAAAGATGTAGATAATTATTCGAAATCATCTATTTTAATAAACCAAAAAACTAATAGAGTTTTATATGAAAAAGATCCAGACACCAAAAGACCTCTTGCTAGTTTAAGTAAAATGATGACTTTTTTAATTGTAATTGAAAGTATTGAAAGTGGTCTTGTTAATAGAGATGATGTTATAACCATTGATAGTGAGGCAGCAAGAGTTAAAGGTTCAACTTATAAATTAAAAGAAGGAGAGGAAATACCTTTAATTCATTTAATGAAGGGACTTATGATAGTTTCTGGAAATGATGCAGCTATTGCAATTTCAAAACATATTTCAGGAGATGTTGATAGTTTTGTTGATTTAATGAATAAAAGATGCCAAGAAATTGGAATGAAATCAACAAGTTTTGTTAATCCTCACGGACTACCAATTTATAGTATGACAGATAAAAATGCACCTGCTAAAGAAAATTTATCAACTGCAAGAGATATAGTAACTCTTGGTAAGTATCTTTTTGACAATTATGAAGAACAAACTCTAGAAATAACTGATATGCAAACTTATGATTATCCAGAGAGAAGTTTTCTAAAAAATAATACTAACCCACTTTTATCAATGTATCCAAATGTTGATGGTATGAAAACTGGTTATACTGGGAATGCTGGTTATTGCCTTTGTTTTTCAATGAAGATAGATAAAGATGATAAAAATGAAGTGGATAGTAGGTTAATAGGTGTAACACTGGGTGCAAATCATAAAAATAAAAGACTTCAAGCATCAAACAGTATGTTAAACTACGGAAAAGAAAATTTTACAACTGTAAAAAATATTGATAAAGATCTTTTAATTGGTAAAAAATATATTGATGGAATAGAAGAACTTGAAGTTACACTTAAAACTAAAGATGAATTATTTTCAACAATCAGTCTTGAGGAAAGTATAAAGTCACAAATAACTATGAAAGAAATTACTTATCCAATTAAAAAAGGTGACGTAGTTGGTGTTATAAAATACTACACTCAAAATGAAGAAAATTTAGGAAGTGTTGAAATAATTAGTGATACAACTATTGAAGAAGTTAATTTTGAAACGAAGCTAAAAATTTTAAAAGCTAAATACTTAAAATAAAAAATATAGTCTATTATTTAAGTTTTAAAATTATAATAATAAATAAAAAATATTGTAATTTAATTCAAAAAAATATTGAAATTAAAATTATAATATGATATATTTATAAAAGTGAAAAAGAGAATCACGCACGATAAGGGATTTTAAAAAGGTGCCTAATTAGGTTTTTTTAAAAGTTGAACTTATCGGAGGAATAAAACCAGGAGGAAATTAAATGTCAGTTATATCAATGAAACAATTATTAGAAGCTGGAGTTCACTTCGGTCACCAAACTAGAAGATGGAACCCAAAAATGGCTAAGTATATATTCACAGAAAGAAATGGAATATATATAATAGATTTACAAAAAACTGTAAAGAAAGCTGAAGAAGCTTACAAAGCTATGAAAGAAGTAGCAGAAACTGGAAAGCCAGTTTTATTCGTAGGAACTAAGAAACAAGCTCAAGAAGCTATAAAAGAAGAAGCTGAAAGATGTGGAATGTTCTTCGTAAACGAAAGATGGTTAGGTGGAATGTTAACAAACCACAAAACTATCCAAACTAGAATCAAAAAATTAAGAGAACTTGAAAAAATGGAAAACGAAGGTGTATTCAACGTTTTACCAAAGAAAGAAGTTATCAAGTTAAGAGCTGAAAAAGAAAAGCTAGAAAAATACTTAGGTGGAATGAAAGATATGCCAGAACTTCCAGGTGCATTATTCATAGTTGACCCAAGAAAAGAAAGTATAGCTATACAAGAAGCTCATAGATTAGGTATTCCAGTATTCGGAATAGTTGATACTAACTGTGATCCAGAAGAATTAGACTATGCTATACCAGGAAATGACGATGCTATAAGAGCTGTTAAGTTAATAACTGGTGCTATGGCGAATGCTATAATAGAAGCTAAGCAAAGCTTAGAAGAAGAAGTAGTAGAAGAAGAAACACAAGCATAATTTTAAAATTTAAATAACTTATGGTAAGGGATTAATCCCTTACCATTAAACATACATAGGAGGTACTAAAAATGGCTATAACTGCTCAAATGGTTAAAGAATTAAGAGAATCAACTGGTGCTGGTATGATGGATTGCAAGAAAGCTTTACAAGAAGCTGAAGGTGATATGACAAGAGCTGTTGATGTATTAAGAGAAAAAGGACTTTCTAAAGCTGCTAAGAAAGCTGATAGAATAGCTGCTGAAGGATTAGTTGCAATAGAAATAAATGCAGATAACAATGTTGCTGCTGTAGTTGAAGTTAACTCTGAAACTGATTTCGTTGCTAAAAACGAAGATTTCAAAACTTTCGTAAAAGATAGTGCTAAAATGGCTCTTCAAACTGAAAAAACAGATGTTGAAGGATTATTAGCTGATACTCATTCAGAAGGAATAGCTTTATCTGAAGTATTAAGCAATAGAATGGCTAAAATAGGAGAAAAATTAGACGTAAGAAGATTTGCTAAGGTTTCTACTGATGGTCAAGTTGTTGGATATATTCACGGTGGAGGAAAAATAGGAGTTTTAGTTGAATTATTAACAACTTCTAAAGACGAAGAAGTAATATCAATGGGAAGAGATATAGCTATGCAAGTTGCTGCTATGAACCCTAAGTATGTTTCTATGGATCAAGTAGATCAAGATTACATCAAGCACGAAACTGAAATACTTACTCAACAAGCTTTAAACGAAGGAAAGCCTGCTGAGATAGTAGAAAAAATGATAAAAGGAAGACTTCAAAAACAACTTAAAGAAGTTTGTTTACTTGAACAACCTTTCGTTAAAAATGGAGATGTAACTATTAAAGGATTAGTAGCTGATATGTCTAAAAAAGTTGGAGCTGAAATATCTTTAGGTCAAGTTGTAAGATTTGAAGTTGGAGAAGGTATAGAAAAGAAAGAAGAAAACTTTGCAGAAGAAGTTGCTAAACAACTTAAGTAATTATAGAGGAGAACACTTAAGTGTTCTCTTTTTTTAAAAACAAGGAGGAAAATATGGAAAATCCAATGTATAAAAGAGTATTACTAAAGATAAGTGGAGAAGCATTAGCAGGAGAAAAAGGTTTTGGAATCAACAATGATGTTGTAAATGATATTGCACAAGGAATAAAAAATATTCACGATATTGGTGTTGAAGTTTGTGTTGTTGTTGGTGGAGGTAACTTCTGGAGAGGTAGAACATCAGAAGGTATGGATAGAACTACAGCGGATTACATAGGAATGCTTGCAACTGTTATGAATTCAATGGCACTTCAAGATGCACTTGAAAATATTGAAGTTCAAACAAGAGTACAAACTGCTATTGAAATGAAGCAAATGGCTGAAACTTATATAAGACGTAAAGCAGTTAGACACTTAGAAAAAGAAAGAGTTGTAATATTTGGTGCAGGAACTGGAAATCCATATTTCTCAACTGATACAGCAGCAGCACTAAGAGCGGCTGAGATGGAAGCTGAAGTAATTTTACTTGCAAAAAATATAGATGCGGTTTATGATAAAGATCCAAAAATACATTCAGATGCTGTTAAATTTGAAGAAATAACGTACTTAGATGTTTTACAAAGAGGTCTTAAAGTTATGGATTCAACTGCAACAAGTTTATGTATGGATAATAATATACCAATAAAGGTATTTGAACTTTCAACTAAGAATATAATAAAAGCAGTAATGGGTGAAAAAATAGGAACTACTGTTAAATAAGGAGGGTAATTATGAAATTAGATATACACAAAAATTTAGAAGTGAAAATGAATAAAACGATAGATGCACTAAAAACTGAATATACAACTATAAGAGCAGGGAGAGCTAATGCTCAAATGCTAGATAGGGTAAAGGTTGATTATTATGGAGCTTTAACTCCAATAAATCAAATGGCTGCAGTTTCTGTTCCAGAACCAAGAACTTTAATGATAAGTCCTTGGGATAAAACTTCAATGGGTGAAATTGAAAAAGCTATAAGAAATGCTGATTTAGGACTTAATCCTACAAATGATGGTGAAGTAATTAGAATATCAGTTCCAGCACTTACAGAAGAAAGAAGAAAAGAACTTGCTAAGAAAGTTTTTAAAGTTGCTGAAGAATTTAAAGTTAGACTTAGAAATGAAAGAAGAGATGCTAATGATGATATCAAAAAGATGGAAAAAGAAAGCGAATTAACTGCTGATGAATCAAAAAAAGCACAAGATGAAGTTCAAAAGATAACTGATAAATTTATAAAAGAAGTTGACACTTTAGCAGATTTAAAAGAAAAAGATCTATTAGAGGTATAATAAATTTTTCGGCTCCTAATTTTTTAGGAGTCGTCTTTTAATCGGAGGAATTATGAATCATATTGCTATAATAATGGATGGGAATGGAAGATGGGCCAAAAAAAGATTTCTACCAAGAGCTGCGGGACATAAGGCAGGGGTTGAAACTATTAGGACTATAGTTAAAGAATGTTCAAAACTTGGAGTAAATCATCTTACTCTTTATGCTTTTTCAACTGAGAATTGGAAAAGGCCAAAGTCTGAAATTGATACTTTAATGACTCTTTTAGTAACTTATCTAAAAAAAGAAGTAAAAGAATTACATAAGCAAAATGTGAAAATAACTGCTATAGGTGATATAAATAAACTTCCGAAAAACTGCATAGAAGAATTAAATAATGCATTTGAACAAACTAAAGAAAATAACGGTCTAAATCTTAATTTAGCACTTAATTATGGTGGAAGGTATGATATTTTAAATGGTGTTAATAATATAATAGACGACATTTTAAGTGGTAGAATTGATAGATGTGATGTTGATGAAAATTTAATATCTAATTATTTAAGCACTAAAAATATACCAGATCCTGATTTATTAATTAGAACTAGTGGGGAAATAAGGCTTAGTAATTTCCTACTTTGGGAATGTGCATATACAGAGTTTTATTTTACAGATATTCATTGGCCAGATTTTAATGAAAAAGAATTACATAATGCAATAGATACATACAAAAAAAGAGATAGAAGATTTGGTTCTGTAAATTAAAAAATACTTATATAAATAAGTATAAAACTATATTGGAGGCGCTTTATGTTAATTAGAATACTTGCAGGCTTGGCTTTAATTCCATTGGTCATTTTTGTGATACTTGGAGGGTTACCTCTTTATTTAGCAGAAGCAGTACTTTTATTTATAGCTATTAATGAATTTTTCAAAGCTTTTGAGAACAAAGAAGTAAAGCCTATTTATACTATAGGGTATTTATTTATAGGATATTTATTCATAAAAAACTATCTTAAATTAAGTATTGATTATACACATATGTTTATATTTGCATTATTTATATATTCAATTACTTATTTACTTAGATTAAAAAATAATATAATGGATATTTCAATAACATTTTTTGGAGTATTTTATATTTTAATAGGTATGGATTTTATAGTTTTAACTAGAGATAGCTTTGAGCTTGGAAACGTTTATGTATACACAATATTTTTAATTGCATTTGCAACGGACACTTTTGCATATTTTACGGGATATCTATTTGGAAAACATAAATTAATTCCAAAGGTGAGTCCTAAAAAGACAATAGAGGGAAGTATTGGTGGAATAGTTGGAAGTACAGTTTTTTGTATTTTATTTGGATACATTTTTAAATTAAATATGTCTCACTTAGCGGTTATTGGTTTCTTTGGAAGTATAATAGCACAGTTTGGAGATTTATTTGCATCATCAATAAAAAGATATGTTGGCATAAAGGATTATGGAAAATTAATTCCAGGTCACGGTGGAATACTAGATAGATTTGATAGTGTTATACTTGTTGCGCCTTTTGTTTATTATGCTGTATTATTTTTTACTATTTAAAAGCTATCTTTTTAGATAGCTTTTTGAATTAAATGAAACAAAATTTATTTTTAGTGGTATAATATACAAAAAATAATATTAAAATTAAGAAGGGAACTATTATGAAAAAAATTTCAATACTTGGTTCAACAGGCTCAATTGGAACTCAAGCACTTGATGTTATAAGAGAGAATAAAGATAAGTTTGAACTTATTGCAATCTCTGGAAACACTAGTGTTGATATGTTATTTAATCAAATAAAAGAATTTAGTCCAAAATATGTTGCAGTTTATGATGAATATAGCTATATTAAATTAAAAGGTATGTTAGATGATAAATTTAGTACTAAAGTGCTTTGTGGAATGAATGGATTAAAAGAAATTTGTTCACTTGATGAAGTAGATGTAGTACTTACTGCGGTAGTTGGTATGATAGGACTACTTCCAACACTTGAGGCTATAAAACACAAAAAAAATATTGCACTTGCAAATAAAGAAACTTTAGTTTGTGCAGGAGAATTAGTAATTAGTGAGGCCAAAAAATATGGTGTTAAAATTCTTCCTGTGGATAGTGAACATAGTGCTATTTTTCAGTGTTTAAATGGTGAAGAAAATAGATTTGTTGATAAAATAATTTTAACGGCATCTGGTGGACCATTTAGAGGTAAAACTAGAGAAGAATTAATTAATGTAACTAAAAATGAGGCTTTAAAGCATCCAAACTGGAGTATGGGTCAAAAGATAAGCATTGATTCTTCAACTCTTATGAATAAAGGTTTAGAAGTTATTGAGGCTAGATGGCTATTTGATACTGATAATATTGATGTTTTAGTTCATCCTCAAAGTATAATTCATTCTATGGTTGAATTTAATGATAGTTCAGTTATTGCACAACTTGGTTGTCCTGATATGAAACTTCCAATTCAGTATGCACTAACTTATCCTGATAGAGTTAAAAATGATTTTGAAAGATTAGATCTTACAAAACTATCTTCTTTAACTTTTGAAAAACCAGATAAAGAAACTTTCCCTTGTTTAAATTTAGCATATGAAAGTTTAAAACTTGGTGATACATATTCTTTAGTTTTAAATAGTTGTAATGAAGTTTTAGTTGATTTATTTTTAAAAGATCAGATAGGGTTTTATGATATACCAAAATACATAGAATATTTTATGAAAAATCATAGTAGAGTTAAAAATGCATCACTTGAAGAAATTCTTAATATTGATTTTGAAACTAGAACTAAATTAAATGAAATGATAGGAGTAAAATGATGACTATAATTGCAGGAATACTTCTTTTTGGTTTCATAGTTTTTATCCACGAACTTGGACATTTTCTATTTGCTAAAAAAGCTGGGATAAATATTTATGAATTTTCAATAGGTATGGGACCAAAAATAATAAGTAAACAAAAAGACGAAACAATGTATTCTATAAGAGCATTTCCAATCGGTGGATATGTTAGTATGGAAGGTGAGGACGAAAAGGTTAGCACACAAAATTCATTTGGAGAAAAAACACTTCTTCAAAGGGCAAGTGTTATAGCAGCAGGGCCTATATTTAATATTATATTAACTATTTTACTTTTAATACCAGTATTTTTTAGTATGGGAGTACCGACTAATGAAAATATTGTTGGTACAGTTCAACAAGGTTCTCCTGCTATAGAATCAGGTTTAACTGATAATGATAAAATACTTAGTATTGATGGAGAAGAAGTTAATAGTTGGGAAGAAATAGTTTCAATTCTTAGTACTAAAAGTTCTGAAATTAATCTTTTAGTTGATAGAAATGGTGAAGAAATAGAAATTTCTGTCACTCCAAAAGAAGAGGATGGAAGATATATAATTGGGATAGTTCCTTATTATGAAAAAAGCATTTCAAATTCTGTATTTAGTGCATTTACTACAACTTTTGATATGATAAAGGAAATGTTATCGTTCCTTTTACAATTAGTTACTGGAAGTTTACCTGAAGATCAAAAAGATGCTGTTGCTGGACCTATTGGAGTTATTGGAATTGTTTCTGATGCTGCAAGTATGGGTATAACACAATTAGTATATGTTGGGGCTGTAATTAGTTTAAATCTTGGAGTAATGAATTTACTTCCAATACCTGCACTTGATGGTGGAAGATTATTATTCTTATTATTTGAGGCCATAACTGGTAAAAAATTAGACCCTGATAAAGAAATAATGATTAATAACGTTGGATTTATGATGCTTATGGCATTTATGTTATTTGTGACATTTAAAGACGTTGGAAGATTATTTTAGTAAGTAATTAGAGGAGTTTTTATGAGAAAATTAACTAAAGAAATAAGTGTTGGAAATATAAAAATTGGAAATAATAATCCTATTGCGGTTCAATCAATGACAACTACAGATACTAGAAACGTTTTAGAAACTGTAAATCAAATTAAAGAATTAGAATTTGCAGGGTGTGACGTTGTTAGGGTTGCAGTTGTTGATATTGAGGCTGCACGTGCTATAAAAGAAATAAAAAAGCAAACTAGTATTCCAATAATTGCAGATATTCATTTTGATTATAAATTAGCTCTTGAATCTATTGAAAGTGGAGTTGATGGAGTTAGAATTAATCCAGGAAATATTGGAAGTGTAGATAAGGTAAGGCAAGTAGTTGAAAAATGTAGAGAGAGAAATTTAAAAATAAGAATTGGAGTAAATGGAGGTTCTCTTGAAAAAGAACTTCTTAAAAAATATGGTTCGGCAACTCCTGAGGCATTAGTTGAGAGTGCTATGAATCACGTTAAAATTCTTGAAGATTTAGATTTTACAAACATAGTTATATCTCTTAAATCATCAGATATACAAAAAACTATTGATGCTTATACTTTAATATCTAAACAAGTGGATTATCCACTTCATATTGGAATTACTGAATCTGGAAGTATTAAAAAAGGAACTATAAAATCTTCAATAGGAGTAGGTTATTTATTACTAAATGGAATTGGAGATACTTTAAGAATTTCACTTACTGGAAATCCAGTTGAAGAAGTTTATGTTGGAAAGCAAATTCTTAGAAGTTTAGGAATGTTAAATGATAAGATAAAAGTTATTTCTTGCCCTACTTGTGGAAGGTGTAGAGTTGATTTAATAAAGGTTGTTTCTGAAGTTGAACAAAGAATTGATCATATAGAAAAAGACATTACAGTTGCCATTATGGGTTGTGCAGTAAATGGTCCAGGAGAGGCACGTGAGGCCGATATTGGAGTGGCTGGTGGTAATGGTGAAGGATTATTATTTAAAAAAGGTGAAATAATTAGAAAAATTGATGCTAATAGCTTAGTTGATGAATTAGTTGATGAAATAAATAATCTATAAAAAGGACGATACTAAACGTATCGTCTTTTTTTAAAATGGTCCATAAACTTGTTCAAGTTCGGCTTTTAAACTTGCAGAATTAGATACAGACATATTCATTGCACGAGATAATATATTTGCTTGATCATAAGTTGAAGTCCAAGCGAATATTCCACCTAAGCAGTTTTGACGAACATATTGTCCTTTATAATAAAGTGATAAATCATTTTCAAAACTCATAGCATAATTTCCACTATCATCAACTAAATAAGGAACTTTTGCAGTATTATCAAATTTATAAGTGTATCCATTTTTATTTATGAAATTCTTTCTAAGTTCATCGTATGATTTAGTAACATTCATTCCAAGTCTACCATAATACGGAACTCCAAATAAAATTTTATTACTTGGCATACCTGCATTTTCTAGGTTTGTAATCCATTTATCAGCACTATATCCTGAAAGTGAAAGATCTGATTCAAAAAGATTTGCTTGGTGGCTTTTTCCTCTTTCTCCACTTTCACCTGCAGTAAAATCATAAGTCATAACATTGAAATAATCTATTAAAGGTTCAATTTTTGGAATATCAAAACTTTTAGCTATTGATCCATTATCTCCAACTCCAGCAACACTTAACCATTTATTATCTCCAATAACATCTCTAATTGCAGTTAAAAGAAGTGGGAAGTTTTCTTTATCAACATCTCTTGCAGTAATACCTGCAGCTATATTTCCAGGATATTCCCAGTCAATATCTATTCCATCTAAACCATATTCATTTATTAATTTATTTATTTCTCTTGCAAAATTATATCTTGAAGTTGGAGTAAGTGCGGCATCTGAGAATCCATCAGCACCCCATCCGCCAATTGCAGCTATAACTTTAAGTGATGGTTTTGATTTTTTTAGGTTAACCATTTGTCTTAAGAAACTTTGTGTTGGTACGAATAAAGTTCCATCAGATTTTATTTCAACAAATGAATATATTATTGCATCTAAGAATGTTGGATCAATATTTTTTGGATCGCCTAAAACATATTCAACCACAACTTGTTTTAAATATGGGCAATTTGATGATGGTTGGTTTGTTGGATCTGTAATTGTTGGTCTAGTCATATCAGGATCAACATATTCTAAATAAGCATCTTCCTCTTCAATTTGTGGAGTAGATACATTCTTATCAGGCATAAAACATAAATACCAATCCATACAATTACAATCATTAGTACATTCCTTAAGTCTATTTTTAAGTTCTTTATAAGTTTTTGGGTAAGGCATAATTACAGGCATTCCAGGAAACCAATTTGCAGGAGTTGCCACATTATCTTTATCAGTTGTTTGAAGAGATTCAAGTACTCTTAAAATCTCTGGTATATTTCGACCCGTAGTTAATGGGTAATAAAGCATAGCACGAAGTACCTGCTTATCATCAATTATAAAAACTGATCTTACAGTTTGAGTATCACTCATTGCATTTTGAATCATACCATATTTTCTTGATACTTTCATTGACACATCATCAATTACTGGAAATGGAATTTCAACTCCAGTAAGTTCAAAAATATTATATATCCAAGCTAAGTGAGAATTATTACTATCAATACTTAAACCTATTAACTGTGCATTTCTTTTTTCAAATTCATCATTGTATTTTGCAAAAGATAAAAACTCAGTTGTACAAACTGGAGTAAAATCTCCTGGGTGAGAAAAAAGTATCACCCATTTTCCCTCATAATCTGATAATTTTATCGGACCAAATGTAGAATTAGCCTTGAAATCTGGAGCTTTTTGTCCTAAATTAGGAAGACTTTTCATATTATTTACCTCTTTTTATAATATATTTTTAATATAATATTAAAAAATATATTATATTGTTACAAATTAATTGCTATTATTATATAAATTTGCTATATTAATATTAGTAGTAAAAGGAGGAATTTGGTTTATGAGAAAAATAATAAGACTTTTAATAGAATCAATAAAAGTATCTTTTATAGTAT
The DNA here is from genome assembly GCA_044426235.1 of Peptostreptococcaceae bacterium. GTDB lineage: Bacteria > Bacillota > Clostridia > Peptostreptococcales > Peptostreptococcaceae > JAGHEK01. The sequence goes on from JAWXUS010000017.1 coordinate 14,217, forward strand.
CTTTTTTCGTTATTTTAATAAATGTATTTGCAGGTTTTTCACTTAGATTTAATTTATATAGCGTAATGTTTACTATAATTGCATCAATATATTTTTTAACTGTATTAGTTAAGGATATTTTAGCGTTTGTATTTAAATTAGAAAATACTAAAGCTAATAATAAGACTAATGTTAATAAAACTAAAAAGAAAAATTATAAGAATGTATCATAATTAAAATAAGTACCGTTTTATATATGGTGAAAATAAAAAAGGTAGGAGAATAAATATGGACTTCAAGGAAATTTTAACAAGTTTTTTTGATAAAATAGATCAATATAAAAAAGTTATTGTGACTACTTGCCTATCAATTCTTGGAATAATACTTCTTAGTATTATATTTATTTTAAGTAGTGATAAAATTAGTGTTTCTGATGAGGCAGATATTTTACTTAGTAATATAGAAAAAAGGCAATATTCAATTGCACTTGAACAATATCAAAACTATCAAAAGGAATTTTCAGAATCAAAATCGAAAAGGCTTGATAAAGTTTTATCTGGAAAATTAAATAAATTATTACTTCAAAAAGGTGATGATTATTTGAGTGGACAAATGAGTAAAGAGGCATATATAGGACTTATTAATACTATAAATGCATTCAATTCTATAGATCTTGAACTTAAATTAATTGAAGAACAAGTTGAAAGAGTTGATGGAATGTATTTAAATGAAGATATTGATTATGATATTGCAATTTCATATATTAATACTGTATCAACTTTAAATCGAATTGGAAATTCTCTTGAAAAATATAGAAGTAGTATAAATAAGATATATGAAATAAGAACGATTTATGAAATAGGCCTTAGGAATGAACAATTACATAAGTATTATGAGGCAATAAAAGAATATGAAAAAATCGGTACACAAGATAAAAAATATAATAATTTAGCAAAGCAAAGAATTGATGCTTGTAAAAGTATAATGTATGATTATTACATTGAAAGTGCAGAAGATTCAAATAGAAATGGTAATTATGAAGATGCAATTAGATATATTAATTATTTAAAAGAGTATTTTCCAGATGATGATGCTTTAACTCAATTTGGAGAAAAGTATCAAGAAAATATGGCTTTATATACTTTAACTATGGATGATATATTAAATCTTTTATCTTCAAAAACTGGAGATAATAAAGATAATTTAAGTATTGATTATTTCCAACAAATGATAAATGAAAATAAGTTCTATTACGTTGAATTTTATAAATATGGTTTATTAATTGATGAACTTTTAGTTGATGCAAGAACTAGAGAAATTTATTCATATAAAGATGAAACTAGAAATTATAACAACAGTTATAGCGATGGTTTCTTTAGAGTTATGGAAAGAGGTGACATTCAATTTGCAATAAGCGAAGATGAGGCTACTTTCTTAGTTGAGAGGCATCTTGATAAAAATTTCGTAAATTATAAAGACGTTGAGAGTGTTACTAAAGAAAAGATATATAGATATATTGGAAGTAATAATGTTGATGTTGATAAAATTTTAGAAGAGGCTGCAAATGTATATCATTATAATGTTGTTAGTAATGGTTGGTTTAGTAAAAAGAGTGTTTATTTAATAAATATGTATACGAAAGAAATTTATTTAGTTGGAGATGAAACCTTAGAAGAACAAGGCTTTTCAGACTTTGATGAAATAGAATAATAAAAAGTTCTTAGTTGATTCTAAGGACTTTTTTTGACTAAATAAATGAAATATGATATTTTATAGTGGGTGGTGATTAGAATGTTAGGCAACAAAATTAAAAATGATATTAAAAACTTAACTAAAAAAAGTCTTGAAATCGAAAATATAGACTTTGAAGCATCTAATATGGCATTTTTTGCAATAGATGAGGAAACAAATTTATTAACAGTATTAAAACAAAGTTATACTACTGATAATTTTAAAGATAGGATTTTAGAAAATTTAAAAAATGAACAAAAAGATATAGATTTAGTAATAGAGTCTTTTAAATTATATAATGGTGCTTTAGATAAATTTTTAGAAAATGATGTAAGTGGTGCATTTGATTTAATAAAGAGTGCTAATGATTTAAATAAAACAGATACTGATATCTTAAATTTAAAGGCACTTCTTGGGATGCTACTTTGTGGTTTTTCTGAAGCTGTTGAATCATTTTATGAAAGTATGTGTTACAAAAATTCAATATTAGTACTTGAATATTTAGCTATGTTATTTTCTATTGAATTTAATGAATTTTTAGTTAGATATAATCATTCGATGAGATTTATTAGCGAAGGATCAAATCAGGAGTCTATTCAAATACTTAATAATATTATTGAAGAAAATCCTGAATTTATTGAGCCATATGTTATTTTAATTTTATTATATAGACAATTAAAAAATGAGAGTAAAGAAATTTATTATACTGAAAAGTTAGTTCAAATAGATAAAAATAATAGTATTATAAAAAAAGAAGAAATTTTAGAAAATAAAGAAGACAAAAAAGATGATAAAACTTTTATGAAAAACCTTTTGATATGTTCTATTACAGGTTTAATACTTGGATCTGGATTTATGGGGTTTAAGATAAATTCTGAAAATAGAGTTAGTGAAGCGGTTATTAAAAGAGAAGAAGATTTAACTGTAAAAGAAAACTTATCGATAGAAAAAGAGAAAGCGCTTAATTTAAGAGAAGAAGAACTTATTAAGATGGAGCTTGAACTTAAGGAAATAGAAGCTAGTTTAAATTTAGAAGGATCTCTTTTGGATGATAGTATTTTTGAATTAGATGAAGACATAGAAGACTTTATTGAAGAAGATATTATTGATGAAGAAGTACAAGACTTTATTGATGAAGAGATAACTGAAGGAAATGAAGTAGCTGAAGAAGAAACTACAGATTTAGATGAAGTTGAAATAGAAAAAGAAAGTATTGATTTAGATAGTCTTAGTGACCAAGAAAGAAAAGCTAAACTGGAAGAATTAAACTTTGATGAGGCAACAAGATTAAAAGAAGAAAATAATTATAGTGATGCAATTATACTTTATAAAGAGGTAGTAAGTAGTGGAACTCGTAAAAGATATATTTGCGAATCTATGTTTGAGGTTGCAAGGTTAAGTGAATTAACTGGTAAGTTAGATGATTCAATAACTTATTATAAGAGATTTATAAATACGTATCCAAGTGATGATGAATTATATGATGATGTTTATTATAATTTAGGTATGATATATTACGAACAAGGTAATCTTGATGATGCAAAACAAATATTTTATAATTTAAGATATGAAGTTCCAAACAGTCCGTTTTATAATGATGAAGTAAAAGCTATTTTATCAGAGTAGGCATAGTAACCTCTTAATAATAATATTATTTTATTATGATATTATTATTAGGGGGTTTTAATTTGAAAAAAAAGATTTTTCTACCATTTTTAAAAGATGGAATGTATGGCTTTATAGATGAAGATGGAGAAGTTATAATAAAACCGAAATATAAGTACACTTCAGTTGGATTTAAAGAGGGTTATTGCGTTTTTACTTATATAAAAAAGATAAATAAACATATAAAATGGGTTTTTGGATATATTGATGAGTACGGAAATAGTAATATATTTCTTCATTTAGAAAGTGCATATGATTTTAGTAACGATCTTGCTCGAATAAAATATAATAGTAGATATGGTTTTATTGATAAATCACTAAATGAAGTTATAAAACCACAATTTGACAATTCTTCTGATTTTAATGAAGAAGTTTGTGCAGTTAGAATAAATAAAAAATGGGGATACATAAATAAAAATGGGGAAATAATTATAAAACCTAAATTTAGCTATAGCAATAAATTCAATGAAGGTTTAGCATTAGTGGAGCATAAGGGAAAGTATGGATATATAGATAAAAGTGGCGAATTTGTTATAGAGCCAATTTATGATTTGGGGTATGATTTTAGTGAGGGATTGGCACCAGTTTTAAAAGATCATAAATGGGGTTATATAAATAAAAACGGCAAAGTTATTATAGATTTCTTGTATGACAAGGCAAAAGTTTTTACAGAAGGATTAGCACCGATAAAACTTGAAGAAAAATGGGGTTATATAAATCATCAGAATGAAGTTTTAATAGAAACAGAATATGATTATTGCTGTAATTTTAATGAAGGATATGCAAGATTTAATTTAGGTTCATCAAAACTATCAAGAGGATATGCAAATCCTAAAGGTGGTATTTGGGGATTTATTGATAAGGATGGCGAAGTTAAAATAATTCCAAAATTTGATTCTATTTCAGATTTTTTAGATGGATATTCATACGTTTTAAAAGGAAATAATAGTAATTATATAAATAAAGAAGGAAAACTTTTGATAAAAGAAGATGAATAAAGAAGGAAAGGATAAAAAAATGTATTATTTTATCTTATATACTAGACATATCATAAAAAATTTATATAATATATATAGATAAATATAATTTCCAAATTGGAAGGAGACAAAAATGAGTAAAGTAAATAGCATCCTAGAAGACAATATTTTTATAAGGTATGTAGTAATAATTTCTGGGATGATAATATCTTGTATTGGGGTAAATGGCTTTTTAAAACCTGCATATATTTTAAGTGGAGGAGTTGCTGGTTTATCAGTTGCAATTAACTTTTTAAGTGGGATAAATATTGGTTTATTAACCTTTATAATAAACATACCACTTTTTATACTTGGGTTTATATATTTAGAAAAAGAATTTTTAATAACTAGTTTTATAAATATGGTTTTATTTTCTTTATTCTTAGGTATAACTCAAGGAATAGTGCTCCCAGTTGATGATGTTTTACTTCAGGCAGTTTTTGGTGGAATGCTTGCAGGAACTGGTACTGGTATAATATTTAGAACTAAATCTTCGCTGGGTGGAAGTGATTTGATTGCCACAATATTAAAGATAAAAAAGAATGTTCCAATGAAAGATACTTCAATGATAATTAACTTTTTTATAGTTTTATTTGGAGGGACTTTATTTGGATTTGAATTAGCACTATACACTTTACTTGCAATGTTTATTAATGTAAGTACTATGAATTTTATTAAAGATGCGATGAATGTTCAAAAATCTGTTATGTTAATTTCAAAAGAAAATGAATTAATAGCAAAAGAAATTATGTCAACTGTTCATCGAGGCGTAACTTATATTGAAGCTGAGGGTGCATATACTCACGAAAAGAAAAAGATTATATATTGTATAGTTTCAAGTAATGAAATACCTCTTATAAAAGAAATTGCTTTAAAATACGATAAAAAATCATTTATTTCTGTAAATGATGTAAATGAAGTTAAAGGAAGAGGATTTAAAGAGAAGTTTTTATAGACTTTACTTAAAGAGGAGAGCTAGATGAAATCAGAAGAATACGGAAAAGTTTATAATAAATGTATAAAAGAAGTGAGTTCATTAGTTAGAGAGATTACTCACTTAGAAAAAACTCAACTTAAAATAGAAAAAAAAGCTAAGAATGCTACTGAAGAAGAAAATAAATTTTTTAATGATGAAGAAGATATATTTTTTGAAATGGCAAAACATAAAATTTATAAAATAAATCAAACTAATGATTTGTTTATTGGAAAAGTTATAAATGGTAATATGACTGGTTTTGGTAGTTATTTATTTGAAGATAAAAATAAATATATTGGAAACTTTAAAGATGGAAAAATGAGTGGAATTGGAAAGTTTATTTTTAGAAATGGTGAAGAATATATTGGTAATTTTTTAGATGATCAAATTACTGGATTTGGAAAAATAACTTATACTAGTAAAGAACACTATGTGGGGGACTTTAGTATGGGTAAAAAAGAAGGAAAAGGGGTATATACGTTTAAAAATAATAGTTATTACGTAGGAGATTATAAGAACAATAAAAGAGATGGATATGGAATACTTTATAATTCTAGTGGTGAAGTTATTTTTTATGGAGATTTCAAAAAAGATTTTCCAAATGGATTTGGAACTTATATTTGGTATGAAGGTAAAAAGTATGTTGGCGAGTTTATGAACGGAAGAAAACACGGTCATGGATCTTTTTATCTAAACAATGAAATTGTATATGAGGGTGATTTTAGATTTGATAAACCTTCAATATTTAATAAAACTCTAGATCAGATATTTTTTTAACCTTGTTTATTAACAAGGTTTTTTTGTTTTGTAAGTGAATTAATAAAATAGTTAAATAATAGTATTAATTTATTAAAAAATGTTAATTATAGTAAATAAAGATTTTAGGGAGGTATATAATTGAAAAATTTGATTTTTACATTAATACTTGTAACTAGTATTTATGCTTACGATAAATTTGTTGAATCTGAAAGAGTAACTACTAATGTTAGTGTTGTTAGTTATGATATAAAAGAAAATTTTTACAATGTAAAACTTGGGAGTAGTGCATATGATGTTATAAATTTATTTGGTAATCCTCAAAGGATTGATCAAAGTGAATATGATTTTGAGTGGTACATTTATAATAATAATTATGAGAAGTTTTTTATGATTGGAATAGAAAATAATAAGGTAGTATCATTATTTAGTAATTCAATTAATTCAGGAGAATTAAAAGAAATTTATCTTGGAATTAAAAAGGAAGATATAAGTTATGAAAGAAAAAAATATAGATTAAAAGAAAACACAAAGTATTTACTTGATGAAAATGGTGAATACGACATAATTGAGTTTAATAATAATTTAATAACGGTATTTTACGATATACACGATGAATATAGGGTTAAATCGTATCAAATAGTTACAGAACAAACTGAAAATAAAAATAAAACTATCTATCCAACTAGAGATTTAGACATTATAGATAGTTATGAAAATATAATGCTAGATCTTATAAATTCAGAAAGAATAAAAGAAAATTTAAATACTGTAACTATGTCTTACGATGCAAGTAAAAGTGCAAAAAATCATAGTTTAGATATGATGGATAATAATTTTTTTGATCATATAAATAATGAAAATGAAAGTCCATTTGATAGAATGGATAAAGAAGATATAGATTATACATATGCTGGAGAGAATATTGCTGCAGGTCAAACTAGTGCAATTTTTGCTCACGAAGCTTTAATGAATTCTTTAGGACATAGAAAAAATATTTTGGGGGATAATTATAAATATGTAGGAATTGGAGTTGAAATAGGAGGTTTCTATAATACTTATTACACACAAAATTATTATCAGTAAAGTTAGGAGTATTTATGAAAAAGTATTTAGTATTTTTATTAATTTTTAATTTATTTATTAGTTATTCATGTGCAGAAGAAGAAATATTTTTTAATACAGGGAATAAAAATAGAAAATCAGTAGCACTTACTTTTGATGATGGACCACACCCAAAGGAAACTTTGGAAATACTTGATATATTAAAAAAATATGATATAAAAGCGACATTTTTTGTAACTGGAAAACATGTAAATTGGTATAGAGAACCACTTTTAAGAGCTATTGAAGAAGGTCACGAAATTGCAAATCATACTTTTTCACATTCAAATATTGGAGAACTTAGTTCTTCTCAAATTGAAGAGGAATTATTAAAGTGCGAAGATGCATTAAAAGAAATAGGTGCAAAAAAACCAACTCTTTTTAGACCTCCATTTGGTAATTATAATAAGGATACCCTTGAGTGTATTGCTATAAAGTATGGATATAAAATAATTTTATGGGCAACAACTTTTGACGTTATGGACTGGAAAAATCCAAGTGCATCAGAAATTGCACAAACTATAATTAATGAATCACAAAATGGAGATATAATTTTACTTCACGATTATGGAACAAAAAATACACCAGAAGCTCTTGAAATATTGATACCACAGATGATAGAAAAAGGATTTAATTTTGAGATTGTATCAGATATTATAAAAGAAGAAAAGGAAGATGTTCAGATTGAAAAAATAATTAACTAATCTTATATTTACAAAAATTTAACATAAATTCATGTTGAAAAAAAATAAAAAATAGCATATTATGTATAGATAAACGAAATATTTAGGGGGAATTTTTATATGGGAATATTTCAAAAAATGATACAAGATAGCTCAATAAGTTACATAAATGTTTATGTTAATAATGATGAAATAAAGCTTGAAAACTGCAATAGATCGTTTGAAAATAGATTTTTAAAGAATCAGAGAAAAGAATTATTTGATGTTGAAAACTTACTTGGAAGGAATATATTATCTGAGATATTAAAAGCTAAGGAAAATGGAGAAGCTTTTTATGTTCATAAAAATATTAATATAGATAAAATCTTAAATATAACAATTTATAAATATAATGAACACGAATATTATATTTCAATTGAAGTTAAAGAAGAATTTATATTATCGGCATTAATTAGAAAAGCACCTATTTTATGTTGGTTAAAATCACCACAGGGAAATTATATAGATGTTAATGATAGATTTTTAGAATATTTTGATATAGAATATGATGAAATTATTGGTTTTGATGATACAGTTTTATTTGATTATGAGACATCTAAAAGAATAATTGAACAAGATAAAGATGTTTATAAAAATAAAAAAATAAAAATTTATGAAAATATATTTGTTTTTGATAAAAAAAATAGAAATTATTTTGAAACTGCAAAATGGGTACATTTAGATATTGAAACTAATGAAGCTATTGGTGTTATAGGTGTATCTATAGAATCTGTTGATAAAGTAACTCTTAGGAATAATATAGAAAAGAATGAAAGAAATTTCTTAGATATAACTAGTAATTTAGATGAAGTTATAATGATTATTGAAAAAGATAAGGCTACTTATGTTAGTAGCTACTTTGAAGAATTATTTGGATACAAACCAGATGAGTTATATAATAAACTTGATAATTGGATGAATTATTGGGATAACATTGAATTTTTAACAGAAATTAAACCATACGAGAATAAAGAAGTTGAATTTTCAGTTACGAAACTAGGAAGAGAAAATGAAGAAGATATATATATAGAATCTAAATTTATTCCAATTTTTGATGAATATGGAAATGTTATAAGAAAAATTGGATTAACAAAAGATATTACAAGACAAATAACTATAGAAAATGAACTTGAAAGTTTAAGATTAGATTTTTTTGCAAATTTATCACATGAGTTTAGAACGCCTATAAATTTAATAAGTAGTACACTACAACTTATAGGTCCTAGAATTAAAGATATAGAATGTGAAAATAAACATTTTTTAGAGGAATATATAAATATAATTAATCAAAATAGTTTGAGGTTATTAAAGTTAGTAAATAATTTAATTGATACAACTATGATAGATTCTGGAAATTTTAGTTATAACCCAAGAAATTATGATATTGTAAGTTTTGTTGAGGATATTTGTGATTCTTTAGTTGATTTTGTTAAACTTCATAATAGAGAATTAATATTTGATACGAATAAAGAAGAACATGTTAATAAATTTGATTTAGATCATATAGAAAGAGTAGTTTTAAATTTAGTTTCTAATTCTGTAAAATATAGTGATCCATATACTAAAATAGAAGTTACATTAGAAATTGATGAAGATGTTGTTATAAAAATTAAGGATTATGGACCAGGTATACCAAAAGATAGGCAAAAAATAATTTTTAAAAGATTTGGTCAAGCAAAGGATAAAATGAGGAATGGTCAAGAAGGTAGTGGTATAGGACTGTTTATTGTAAAATCATTGATTAATATGAACAATGGAGATATAAAGGTTAATAGTAGTTTTAATAAAGGTAGTGAATTTATAATTACTCTTCCTAATGAAAAAATACCTAAAGAAGAATATAATTTAATAGATAACAATTTAATAATAGAAAATAATTCAAATATAATAAATAAAGTGAATATTGAATTTTCAGACATTTACAAGTAGAAGATAATATCTTCTACTTTTTTTAGTTTTATTAAGCCTTGACCAAAAAAATGTAAAAATATATAATTAAATTAATAAATATTGGAGGAAAAATCGAATGATTTTGATGATAGATAACTATGATTCTTTTGTATATAACGTTGTTAGATATATAAAGGAATTGGGTGAGGAAGTTTTAGTTTATAGAAATAATGAAATAGATATTTATGAGATAGAAAAATTAAATCCTGAAATTATAATATTGTCTCCAGGACCTTGTACTCCAAAGGAGTCAGGGGTATGTATAGATATAATTAAACACTTTAAAGGTATTATTCCTATATTTGGAATATGCTTAGGACACCAAACGATAGCTGATGTTTTTGGTTGTGATGTTATTAAAGCAAAAAATCCTGTTCACGGAAAAGTATATGAGATAACTCACGACAATAAAGGTATTTTTAAATATATAAAAAATCCTTTAAATGTTACAAGATATCATTCTCTTATAGTTGAAAATGTTAGTGATGAAATAACTATTACTTCAAGAACATTAGATGGAGAAATAATGGGGATTAGACATAATAAATATATGATTGAGGGGGTGCAATTTCACCCTGAGGCAATTTTATCCGAGTGCGGACACGATTTGTTAAGTAATTTTATTAAGATGGCAAGGGGTGAAATTTGTGATTAAAAGACTACAGACTAATTATAATTCTTTTGAAATTTTTTCGATATTTAAAAATGAAAAAGATAGCTTTATATTAGATAGTTCAATGCATTTTAAAGACTTAGGAAGATATTCAATAATTGGATTTAATCCATTTAAAACTATAAAACTTAAAGATTATGAAAATACTTTTGATAAATTAGAAGAAGAGTTGAATAGATATAAAGTTATCAATAAAACTAATCTTCCATTCATTGGAGGTGCAGTTGGATATATTTCATATGATTCGTATCAATATGTTGAGAATATAAAAGAAAGTGCTATTGATGATATAAATGGATACGATATTTATTTTGGTTTTTATGATATAGCGATAGTAATTGATCATTTAGAAGATGAAAAGTATATAGTTACACCAAATTTAGACACTAAAAATGAATACAACAAGGTAATCGAAGTTGAACAAAAAATATTAAATTCAGTAGTTGAAAAAAGAGAATTAATAGAGTGTAAAGAAACCAAATTAACTTCTAATTTTACTAAGGAAGAATTTGAAAATGCAGTTTTAAAAGTAAAAGAATATATAAAAAGTGGCGATATTTATCAAGTAAATTTAACTCAAAGATTTAGTGGTAAAACTAATATTGATAGTTTTGATTTATATGAAAAGTTAAGAAAAATTAGCCCTTCAACGTTTTCTGCATTCTTAAATTTTGAAGGATATAATGTTTTATCGAATTCTCCGGAAAGGTTTATAAAAGTTATTGATAATAATATTGAAACTAGACCGATAAAGGGAACAAGACCGAGAGGAATTGACGAAAAACACGATTTAGAACTTATTGAGGAATTAAAAAATAGTGAAAAAGATAAATCAGAACTTTTAATGATTGTTGATTTAGAAAGAAATGATTTATCAAAAATTTGTGATAAAGTTGAAGTTCCAAGTCTTTTTGAGATTGAAAGTTATGCAAATGTTCATCACTTAGTGAGTAGTGTTTGTGGTGAAATTAATGAAGATATTTCAATAAAAGAAATATTAAAAGCAACTTTTCCAGGTGGATCTATAACTGGAGCACCAAAAATTCGAGCAATGGAAATTATTGAGGAATTAGAAGGAATAAAAAGAAATGTTTATACTGGAAGTATTGGCTATATATCTTTTTGTTCTAATATGGACTTTAACATCGCAATTAGGACTTTAATAAAGAAAAATGATGAATTTTATTTCCAAGTTGGAGGCGCAGTAACTTGGGACTCAAATCCGAGTGAAGAATACCAAGAAACTCTAGATAAAGCAAAATCAATAATTGGAGCATTAAATGGAAAACTTTAAAGATAGTGATTTATTTAAGTTTGGAATTGGGCTTTTTGAAACTATAAAGATAACTGATAAGCCTATTTATTTAAATCTTCATCTAAAAAGACTTAAAAATGCAATAGATGAACTTGGACTAAATTATAATATAGAAAATTTAGAATGTGAAATACTTGATTTTATAGAAAATAAAAAGTTAAAAAATAAAGCATTAAGAGTCACGGTATATGATGGAGGATATGAATTTACTAGTAGAAGTTTTTCGTATAAAGAGTCTTTTAATTTAGCAGTTTGCGACAAAAAAAGAGGTGAAAGTATAATTTATAAGCATAAAACTTGTAATTATTTTGAGAATATATATTATAAAAATTTAGCACTTAAAAATAATTACGACGACTATTTATTTATTGATTATAACAATTTTTTACTTGAAACTACGATAAGTAATATATTTTTTATAAAAGATGATAAGGTATATACTCCAAGTTCTAATTTATATTTTCTATGTGGAATAATTAGAAATCGTATTGTTGAAATTTGTATAGACAATAATATAGAAGTAACTGAATCAAAGATAAATATTAATTCTATAAATAATTTTGATTTTTGTTTTGTTAGTAATAGTTTGATGAATATTATTAAAGTTGAGAAAATTGGTGAAATATCGTATAATAAAGAGAATATTATTTTCGATAAGATAAAAGAAATATTAAAGCAGGAAAATTAGATGAAAAATTTTTTAGATAATATAAAAGAAAAAGATGAAGTTTATGCTATATTTTTAGTTGGTTCATCAAAAAACAAAGAAATATTTGAAAATGATGTTGATTTATTTGTTTTTACGAATGATTTAGGAGTTCAAATTCGAGAAACTAAAATATTTGATAATATAACTTTTGATATTAGCTATTTTCCAAAAAACTGTATAGATAAGTTAATTGAAGATAGAGAGTATTTCTTTTTAAAGGAAATGAAAGATCCAAAAATTATTTTTAAGAAAAGTGATATAAAAAATATTATAAAAAAATGTGAATATTTGTTTAATAAAGGTCCAAAAAAACTTTCAAAGGAAGAAATTAATTTAGAGAAAGAAAATATATATTCAAAGATTTTAGATATTAATATTTGTGACAAATATAGTTTTTTTGAAATAAATTTTTTAAGTAATTTAATATTAAGAGAAATTTTAGTTTTAAGTTTTAAAATAAAGGGAGAATGGGTTCCAAAAGATAATAAGTTATTTAAAGGTTTGAATTTGGAAATTTTAACTTATATTAAAAATATGAACCCAAGTAATTCATATCAGATATTGATTGATTTATACAATAAAATTGAGGTGATTTTATGATAGATAAAGATAAAATAAAAGTAGCTGTTAAGTCTATATTAGAGGCCATTGGAGAAGACCCAAATAGAGAAGGTTTAAAAGATACACCAGATAGAGTAGCTAGAATGTATGAAGAAATATATTCTGGGAAATTTGAAGATCCAAAAAAGCATTTAGACGTTTATTTTGAAGAAGATCATCACGATGAAATAGTTTTAGTTAAAGATATAGATTTCTTTTCTTCTTGTGAACACCATCTAGTACCATTTGTTGGAAAGGTTCACGTTGCATATATTCCGGATAAAAAAATAACTGGACTTTCAAAACTTGCAAGAGTCGTTGATGTTGTTTCTAAAAAAGTTCAACTTCAAGAAAGACTTACTAATGAAGTTTTAAATGCAATAGATGAGGCACTTTCTCCAAAGGGAGTATTTGTATTAGTTGAGGCTGAGCATATGTGTATGAGTATGAGAGGAATTAAAAAAGTTGGTTCAAAAACTATTACAATTTCAAGTTCTGGAGTATTAGATGATAAGCATAGAAGACTTGAACTTATTAATCTTATCAATATGAGGTAGAAAATGAAGAAAACTTATATAATGGGAATATTAAACGTTACGCCTGATAGTTTTTCAGATGGTGGAGAAAATTTTAACAAGTTCGATGCACTAAATTCAACAAAAAAAATGATTGAAGAAGGTGCTGATATAATAGATATTGGTGCAGAATCATCAAGGCCCGGTCACGAAAAAATTAGTGAAGAAGAAGAATTAAATAGAATTTTACCGGTTATTAAAACGTTAAAAGAAAATTTAGATGTTAAAATTTCTATTGATACTACAAAAAGTAATGTAGCAAGAAAAAGTTTACAACTTGGAGTTTGTATGATAAATGATATTTTTGGACTCCAAGGAGATAAAGATATGGCAAAAGTAATTGGTGAATTTGATGCTTATGTTTGTATTATGCACAATAGAGAAAATACTTTCTATGAAAAAGATATTATTGAGTCTATAAAAGAATTTTTTGATAAGAGTATAAAAATTGCACTAAATAACAATATTAAAAAAGAAAAGATAGTTCTAGATCCTGGAATTGGATTTGGGAAAACTTATGAACAAAACCTTGAAGTATTAAATAGATTAAATGAACTAACAAATTTAGATTATCCAATTTTACTTGGAACTTCAAGAAAATCTGTTATTGGTAATACTCTTTTAGTTGAACCTAAAAAAAGAGTTGAAGGAACTATTGCAACTACTGTTTTGGGAATTAAAGATGGAGTATCTATATTTAGGGTACACGATGTTTATCAAAATAAAATGGCAATAGATATGGCAAATAAAATATTAAATTTCAGATAAATTATATACTCTCAAGTTTTACTTGAGAGTTTTTAAATTTAAAAGTAAAAAATATTTATAATTTTTAAAAAAATTGTAAATAATCAATTATATTGAGTTAGTAAAAATAATTATTAAAATTTATAAAAAAAGAAGGAAAATAAAATAAAAGGTCGAAATATGTATAAAGATGTTTGACAAAAACTGAAATTAATGTAAAATAGATATGTTAGACTAAAATTTTACCTTTAGGGTGATAATGTGATTGATAAAAAATATGTTGTAGATGAAATAAAGAGCAGAATAGATATCGTTAGTTTAATTAGCGATTACATAAATGTTGAGCAAAAAGGAAATACAACTAAGGCTTTATGTCCTTTTCATAATGAAAAAAGTCCATCATTTTATATAAATTCACAAAAAAAAATATATAAATGTTTTGGTTGTGGAGAAGCTGGGGATATTTTTAGTTTCTTTATGAAAATGGAAAATGTTGATTTTGTTGAAGCTATAAAGATCTTAGGGGAAAGATGCGGTGTTAAAGTTGACTCCAATATGAGTGAACAAGATAAATTAAATCTTAAAAAAAGAAACTTAAACATAGAGATTAATACTGAAGCTGCAAGATTTTTTCTGTCTAATTTATTAACGACTAAAAATATTGCATATGATTATTTAATAAAAAGAGGTCTTGACGTAAAAACTATAAAAAAATTTGGACTAGGATTTGCTCCAAACTCTTGGGATAACCTAAAACAATTTTTACTAAATAAAGGGTATAAAAAAGAGGATTTAATCGAGAGTGGACTTTTTAATAAAAAAGAAGACAATTTTTATGACAAATTTAGAAATAGAGTTATGTTTCCAATTTTTGATTATAGGCAAAATGTGATTGGTTTTGGTGGGAGAGTACTTGATGAAGCAGTTCCTAAGTACTTAAATTCTCCAGAAACGTTAGTATTTAATAAAAGTAGAAACTTATATGGAATAAATTTTGCGATTAAAAATATAAAAGATGAATCAATTTTATTAGTTGAGGGTTATATGGATTTGATTTCAGTTAGTCAATATGGTGTAGGAAATGTTGTTGCAAGTCTTGGGACTAGTCTAACAAAAGATCAAGCAAATCTTATTAAAAAATATGCAAAAAACGTTATAATTTCTTATGATAATGACTCTGCAGGAGTAACTGCGACGTTAAGAGCCATAGAAATTTTAACTGATATAGATGTTAAAGTTTATGTATTAGATCTTAAAGATTTAAAAGATCCAGATGATTTTATTAGAAAATATGGAATAGATGAATTTAAAAATCAAATTAAAAAAGCAAGCCATTATATAAAATATAAGATAGATAATTTATATAAAAATTTCGATGTTGAAAATGATATTCAAAGAAATAATTTTATAAAAGAAGCTATAAAAATTATTAAATCAATTAAAAGCCACGTGGAGATTGATTATTATTCTAGTTATTTATCAAAATTAATTAATGTTAATGTTGAAAGTATAAAAAGAGAAATTTATCCAAATAACAATAAAAATACTTCTTACAATAAAAATACTTATAATAAAACCTACAAAAATAGTAATAATAAAAACTACAAACAAAAAGAGGTAATTGAAAAAGTAGATTTAGTAAAGAGTAATTTATTAGTTGAGAAAATTTTAATTAAAATACTCACATTAAATCCAAAAATTTATAAAAATCCGCATTTAAACATAAGTATAGATGACTTTTTATTAAAGAGTAGTAAAGAAATTGTGAAATATATTATTAAAAATGAAGAAGTGGATAAAATAACTATTGACAAAATGGAAAGTTTAAACATAGACGAAGTATATGTTAATGATATTAAAAATATACAGTTAGATGCAATAAACTTAGAAAATGTCAAGTATATAAATGAAATAATTAGAAATACTAAAAAGAATACTTTAAATGAAAAAATTAATTATTTGAAAAATAAGCAACAAAAGATACAAGAAAAAACCAATAAAGAAGAGGTCGATAAAGAAAATATGGTAATTGGACTTGAAATTATAAATATAACTAAACAATTAAAAAACTTATAAGAGAGGAGGAGTTTTTATGCAGGAAAATAAATTAGCAGCAAAACACCTTATGGAAAAAGGTAAAAAGGAAGGGTCTTTAACTTTAGATGAAATAATGAATACTTTCGCAGACACGGAATTTGATAAGGAAAAAATGGAAAGTTTATACGAAACTTTAGGAAATTTAGGAATTGAAATTATAGAAAGTAAAGAAGAAAATGCTACTATAGATTTTCCAAAAGAAGAAAATGAGATCGAACTTAAAGAAATTGAGAAAAATAATGTTGATTTACAAGAAATAGATTTAACTCTTCCAAAGGGTATAAGTATTGATGACCCAGTTAGAATGTATTTAAAGGAAATAGGAAAAATACCTCTTTTAAAAGCACACGAAGAAGTAGAACTTGCAAGACGTATGGTTGAGGGTGACGAAATGGCTAAGCAAAGATTAGTCGAGGCAAACTTAAGACTTGTAGTTAGTATTGCAAAAAGATATGTTGGTCGTGGAATGTTATTTTTAGACCTTATTCAAGAAGGAAATTTAGGGCTTATTAAAGCTGTTGAGAAGTTTGATTATATAAAAGGATTTAAGTTTAGTACTTATGCTACTTGGTGGATTAGACAAGCTATAACTCGTGCAATAGCAGATCAAGCAAGAACTATAAGAATTCCTGTTCATATGGTTGAAACTATAAATAAATTACTTAGAGTATCAAGACAATTACTTCAAGAATTAGGTAGAGAACCAAAGCCTGAAGAAATTGCAGAAAAAATGGATATAACTGTTGAAAAAGTAAGAGAAATTATGAAAATAGCTCAAGATCCAGTATCTCTTGAAACTCCAATTGGAGAAGAAGAAGATAGTCATTTAGGAGACTTTATTCCTGATGAAGATGCACTAGCACCAGCAGAAGCTGCGGCTTATTCACTTCTTAGAGAACAAATAAGTGAAGTGCTTGATTCTTTAAATGAAAGAGAACAAAAAGTTCTTAAATTAAGATTTGGACTTGATGATGGACGTGCAAGAACTCTTGAAGAAGTTGGTAAGAGATTTGACGTAACTAGAGAAAGAATTAGACAAATAGAGGCAAAAGCTTTAAGAAAATTAAGACATCCGAGTAGATCGAAAAAACTAAGAGATTATTTAGATTAAGAATTCGCCTTTATAGGCGAATTTTTACGTAAAGAAAGGGAAATTATGAAATTAACAGATAGATTACTTAAAATAGCAAGTTTAGTTACAGAAAAGACTGTTGCAGATATTGGAACTGATCACGGATATATTCCAATACATTTGCTCAATGAAAATAAAGTTGACTTTGCAATTTTAGCAGATATAAATAAAGGGCCTCTTATGAATGCAAAAGGCGAAGTTGATAGAAATAATTTAGGTGAAAAAGTAGATTTAAGACTTGGAAGTGGACTTGAAGTTCTTGAAAAAGGTGAAGTATCAGAAGTTATAATTGCTGGTATGGGAGGAAGTTTAATTAGTAAACTTTTGGAAAATAAATTAGAAGTTTCACAAAGTATTAATAAATTAATTCTTCAACCAATGCAGTCTCAAGAAACTTTAAGGAAATATTTATTAAACAATGGTTTTGAAATTTTAGATGAAGTTTTAGTTAAAGAAGATTTTAGAGTATATGAAATAATTTGTACTAAATATACAGGAAAAAATACTAAAGTTGATGAAATATATTATGAAATAGGTCAAAAATTAATAGAAAATAAAGATCCTTTACTTAATGAACTTATTGACAAAAAAATTGAAGGATATAAAAATGTTATTATACAAATAGAAGACCACGAAAAAATGACTGAGAAATTAGAATTAATGAAAAATAGAATTGATGAATTAAAAAATTTAAAACAAGGATAAGAAGATGATATTAAATAATATAATTCAAAAAATAGAAGAAAAATATCCACTGAATTTAGCATATAATTGGGATAATGTTGGTTTATTAGTGGGAGATAAAAATTCAAATATAGAAAAGATAGTAGTTGCACTTGAGGCTAATGAAAAAGTTATTGATGAGGCTATAAATGAAGAGGTTAATCTTATAATAACACATCACCCATTTTTATTTTCTAAATTAAATAAGATAGTAAAAGATGATTTAAAAGGTAATTTAGTTCATAAATTAATAAAAAATGATATAAGTATTTATTCTATGCATACGAATTTTGATATTGCACAAGATGGATTAAATGATTATTTCTTAGAACTTATGAATTTATCAAGTGAGGAAGTTTTAGAACAAACTTTTGAAAATGATGGACTTGGAAGAATAGTTAATATAGATAAAAATTTAAAAGAATTATCTTTAGAAATAAAGAAAAATCTAAATATTTCAGATTTAAGAGTCGTTGGAAATCTAGAAAATACTTGCAAAAAAGTAGCAATAGTTACAGGTAGTGGAAGTAGTTTAATGTCTTTATGTGTTGAGAAAAATATTGATACATTAATAACTGGTGACGTTAAGTATCACGAGGCACAAGATGCACTTGATATGAATCTTAATGTAATTGATTGTGGACATTTTGGAAGTGAAGATATATTTAAAAGTGTTATGAAAAGATTTTTAGATAATACTTTTAATGTTTCAGTTATTGAAAGTAGAGTTAACTTAAATCCTTTTAAAATATTATAAAAAGATGGCATTTGCCATCTTTATTTTGTAAGTTGTTTTATTTCATAAACTGCGGCCTCAATAAGTGTATTTGCTTGAGTTTCAGTTAATTTATTATTTGTAAATTCTACTAATGCTGCAGTTGCAGATTCTTTTTTAGCCGTACCATCTAAATCAGATGAGTATTGTTCAACAGACATTACTATTTGTTTTGCCATTTCCGCATAGTTTTTAGCTTTTTGTTCTCCAACTTTTTCATTTATAAAGTTTGTTAAAAATGCACCTACAACTGTTATAACTGTTGTTAGTGCGGTTAATAAAAGGTTAAATAATGCATCTTCCATATTAAAACACCTCCGTAAAATAATGTATTTTTATTAAATAGCAACATTTTATTTTTTATTTAGAAATACTACTATTAATAATATAGTATTAAAAAGGAGGATTTAAGTGATTATAAAATGTCCAATTAAAAGAAAAATATTGAAAGAAGTTGGTAAAAAAACTAGTAAAATAGCATTATTTAGTATTCCGTTTATATTTTTTGGTTGTATGATTAGTAAATGTTGTAGAAAAAAAGAAATCTATATTATAGAAGATAAAGATCACGATATAATAAATCATAAAATTGAGGAATTTAATAAAAGAAGAATAACTTCTGAAAATAATATTGATTCATCAAGAAATGTTATGAATAGAATGATTGATAGAGCTTAAAAAATAAATAATTCAAATAAAAAGGCTGAAGTTTAACTTCAGTCTTTAAAAAAAGTTTTCAAAATAGGAATTTTTTGATAAAATATAGTTAAAAGAAAATTAGGGAGAAAATTTATGAAATATAGTTTTAAAAATGATTATAGCGAAGGTTGTCATAAAAGTATTTTAGAGAGCTTATTAAAAAATAATGAAACTCAAGAAAATGGATATGGTGAAGATGATTTTTGTGATATGGCAAGAGTTTTAATAAATGAAAAGATAAATAAAAATAGTGACATACATTTTGTAAGTGGTGGTACACAAGCAAATTTAATTATGATATCATCAATGTTAAAACCTTATGAAAGTGTTATATGTGCAAATACTGGACATATTAATGTACACGAAACTGGTGCTATTGAGGCTACAGGTCACAAAGTTTGTCCAATAGATACAATAAATGGAAAATTAACTGTTAGCCACGTGAAAAAAGTTTTAGATAGTCACAGTAGTGAACATATGGTTTCTCCAAAATTAGTTTATATATCAAATTCAACTGAACTTGGAACAATATATACTAAACAAGAAATGAAAGATTTATACGATTTTTGTAGAGAAAATGATTTATATATGCACATAGATGGAGCTAGACTTGGTAGTGCGCTTATGAGTCGTGATTCAGATTTTACATTAGAAGATGTTTCAAATAGTTGTGATATGTTCTATATTGGTGGAACTAAAAATGGAGCACTTCTTGGTGAGGCAATAGTTATTAATAATGAAAATTTATCTAAAAATTTTAGATTTTATATAAAGCAAAGAGGAGCACTTCTTGCAAAAGGTAGACTTATTGGAACTCAATTTGTTGAATTATTTAAAAATAATGTGTTTGAAGAATGCGGACTTCACGCAAATAAAATGAGTTATAAATTAGAAGAGGGGCTTAAAGATTTAGGATATAAATTACTTGCTAAAGTTCAGTCAAATTTAATATTTATTGAAGTTAATAAAAATGAACTTGAAAAAATTCAAAAAGACTATAATGTTTCTGTTGAGCATAAAGTAGATGAAGAAAACTATTGTGTAAGGCTTGTTACTTCATTTATGACAAAAGAAGAAAAGGTAGATGAATTTTTAAAAGATCTTCAGAATATAAAAAATAATTAAGGAGGAATTTATGGAAATTGGATTTATAGGTTGTGGAAATATGGCAAGTGCTATGATAAATGGAATAATAAATTCTGATTTAATTAAGGGTGAAGATATTATAGCTTGCGATAGAAATGATTATATATTAGAAAATGCACAAATGGATTTTGAAATAAACACTACAAAAGATATGAATGAAGTTGTTGAAAAATCTGATATAATAGTTATAGCAGTAAAGCCAAATGGGTATAGAGAAGTTTTGGAAACTATAAAAGAAAAGATAACTCTTGATAAAATAATTATAACTATTGCAGCTGGAATTAGTATAAATTTTGTTGAAGAAATAATAGGAAATGATAAAAAAATTATAAGAACTATGCCAAATACTCCAGCATTCGTTGGTGAGGGTATGACTGCAATTTGTAAGAATAAAAATATATCAGAAAAAGAACTTAAGACTATTGAATTAATATTTAATTCATTTGGGGAAAGTGAAGTTTTAGATGAGAGTTTAATTGATGTAGTTGTTGGTACTAGTGGTTCATCTCCTGCATTTTGTTTTATGTTTATAGAGGCAATGGCCGATTGTGCAGTTAAATATGGAATGAGTAGAGACACGGCATATAAATTTGTTAGCCAATCACTTTTAGGTTCTGCTAAAATGGTACTAGAAAGTGGAACTCACCCAGCAAAATTAAAAGATAACGTTTGTTCTCCAGGTGGTACAACTATTGAAGGGGTACTAAAACTTGAAGAAGAAGGATTTAGAAAATCAGTAATTAGTGGAATGAGTGCAGTTATTGAGAAGTCTATAAAAATGAGTAAATAAGGAGATTTTTATGAGTTACGAAAGAATTATTGAAGAAATAAAAATGA
The DNA here is from genome assembly GCA_044426235.1 of Peptostreptococcaceae bacterium. Taxonomy (GTDB): domain Bacteria; phylum Bacillota; class Clostridia; order Peptostreptococcales; family Peptostreptococcaceae; genus JAGHEK01. The sequence continues at coordinate 36,144 of JAWXUS010000017.1, forward strand.
AAAATTCGCATCAAGATAGTAATGCGAATCTTAAGATGTCTAGTATGTTAAGCATTGATAAGAAAAGATATGGAAAACTTCCTATATATAAATTAACAAAAGAAGTTTTAACTGAATTATATATAATAGAAGACATAAAAATAGAAGATATTGCAATACTTTTCGATGTTCCTCAAAATGTGATTGAAAATTCAATAGTTCTTGCTGGACTTCCAATGAAGGAAAATGTGAATTATATTGATAAGCATTTTGTAAAGGCTGAGAGAATGACTATGAGTTCGATTACAAATTATTATTTAAGAGAACTTGATAACCTACTTTCAATTAAAGAATCAAAATTAAGAAGATTTGCAACTGAACAATTATTAAAATCATACAGTGAAGTATTTTTTAAACTTGGACTTATAAAAAATGAAAACCAACTTGTAATGATAAAAAAAGATGAAAATTCAACACCATATATGTATTTATATAACTTAACTGTTGCAGAGGCATTATATAATTTTGATATACTTGAAATTCCGTGGACGATAGTTCCTCAAAGAGAAAAATAAAATATCCCTTAGGGGATATTTTTTTTGACTAAAATTTTAATTAAACCAATTCGATTCTTGAAAAATATGACTTATTTGGAATCCAATATAATGTACAAGTCATAATTTAGATGTTAGAATTAATAAAAAAAGGAGGAAAAATATGTTTTTAAAAAATATAGAAGAAAATAAATATATATTTAGTCAAATGAAAACACTTAGGGAATTATATATTAGTTTGGTAAAAAAGTATGATGTGGATACGTCAAATTATTATTCATTTGTGTATACTTTGACAAATATTACAAAGAAAGATTTTTCTGTAAATAATGTAATTGAAGAGCTTATAAAAATATATACTTCGATAAACTTAAAAAATAATAATGTAAATTCAGAGGTAAATTTCCTTATAGTTTCATTTGTGTCTGATAAAGAATTTATGTATGAATTTATAAATAATGAAATTAATGAGGAATTTGGTAAAATTGAAGAAATGGCATTTATGAGCTATTTATTTAGATTAAGAGAAACTTCATTATTAATTGAAATAGGTAATAAAAACTATAATAAATATTTAGATTTAGTATCTAACTACAAGGGGAAAAATGCTAGGAAAACTTTAGAAATGGATTATGAAGATTTTTCGCTTGAAATAAAAGAGCTATTTATGAGATATGCAAATGTTGATGAAGAATATAGTGGGGAAATACTATGTTGCTTGGACTTTATAAATCGTGAAGTGTTAGATAACTCTTACTTAGCAAAGGTTTATTCTTTCGTTATGTTTAGATTTATGACTTTAAAAACTAAGAAAATTATTGATAACAATCTAAATATAAATCTAAATACGATATTTAATGAAAAGAAATTTACTATAAATTATGATAACGGAAAAAACTTCGCAAAATATGAAAAAGACGTAAATCTATTCTTAGATTTGATAAATATTAGTACAAAATATGTTGAACCTATGGACGTTAGCCTTTCAGTTTATTGTTTTGAAAATACTAGTAATTTATATCAGTGGTATAACTTAGAAATTGAAAATATTTTTGAATATGGTCTACAATCTATAGTTGAAAATAATGTTTCGTTTATTTTTATGGAGAAAAGTGATTTTCATAAAGGGGATAAATCATTCCAAAAAATAATTAAGAAACTTAAAGAACGTGAAAATGAATACTTTGAATATATATTAGATAGTTTTTTAACAGAAAACCCAAATTTCATTGAAAGTTATTTAAAGTGCAAAAATAAAGATGAGGCTAATAATCTAATTATGTATATAAGAAACAATTTATTTAAAAATGTTAAAGGGATAAAAGTTTCAGACTTTGAAGAACAAGTGACATATGTCGACTATTTTGTGAAAGAATATGTTGATAATAAAATAAAAGTTAATATAAAAGATATGTTATGTACCTACTAAAAAAATGCTTGTCGAAAAACGAAAAATAAAATCGAAAGTATTGAGAATATTAGAGAATGATGCTATATTTTAAAAGGTAATAAATAGGAGGGGATATTATGACAAAATATAGAAGTATAAGAAGAAACTATAAACAAATTAAAAATATAAATAAGAAGAATTTATTGGTAGATGATAATGAGTTAAAAACTATAATTAGAAATGAGTTTGATGAGTTAACGCAAATTAAAAAGAAAGATCAAGTTGTAGTTAATATTTATAATGATCGTGGAGAATCTAATTTAAATAATAATTTTGATTCTAAAGAATTAGAAAATATAAAATTAGAATTAAAAAATAAAAATGTTGAGATAGAATCGTTAAAAAGTAAAAATATAGACATGGACATTATAAAAAGAGAAAATGAATCTTTACAAAGGGCTATAAAAGAAAAAGATGATACCATATCAAATTCTAATACAAAAATAAATTATTTAGATGAACGAATCAAAGATTTTCAGTCTAAATTAATTCAAAAAGATAAAGATTTAGAATTTAGCGGTTCAGATTCAAAAAATAAAATAGAACAAATAGAGTCTTTAAAAAGTAAAATGTCTGAATTACAAAATAAATTAAATGATAAAGAATCAGAG
>JAWXUS010000018.1:0-38400 GCA_044426235.1 Peptostreptococcaceae bacterium
AAAAACTAAACCTTCATTTTATAATGATAATATCAAATTAAAAGTTAAAGAAGGTAAAATAGTTTTAATTGAAAAATAGGCTGGGTTAAAACTAATGAACAAATACCGACAGATATTAAATACATGAATCCAAGGATAAGTTATGATAATAAATATTGGTATTTATCTGTTGGGATTGAAGTTAATGAGGTAAAAGAAAACTTAACGAACGAGTCTTTAGGTATAGATCTTGGTTTAAAAGATTTAGCTATATGTTCAAATGGAATAGTTTATAAAAATATAAACAAAACTAAAACAGTTAAATATACTGAGAAAAGGCTTAAAAGAATGCAAAGACAAGTTTCAAGAAAATACGAAAAAAATAAAAAAGGAAATGAATATACTGAAACGAAAAATATTATAAAATTGGAAAAAAGTATAAAACGTATCCATAGAAGATTAGCAAATATTAGGAATAATTATCTTCATCAAACAACTACAAGTATAGTGAAAACCAAGCCATACAAAATAGTTATTGAAGATTTAAAAGTTTCTAATATGATGAAAAATAGACATTTATCAAAAGCAATATCAAAACAAGGGTTTTATGAATTTAGACGACTTATTGAATATAAATGTAAATTTAGAGGGATTAAACTTGTTGTAGCAGATACATTTTTCCCATCATCAAAAACTTGCAGTAGTTATGGTGCTATTAATAAAAACTTAAAGTTATCAGATATGAAATATATTTGTGCTTGTGGTTTAATTATTGATAGGGACTTGAATGCAAGTATTAGTCTTTGTAATTATAAATTAGTATAAATCATCAAAAAGATAATACTAATATGTAGGATTCGTTACATCCGAATTTATGACTGTGGAGTACCACAATAAATGAAAGTAGCTTTTGCAAAATCAGGTACAATGAATCAGTAATAAGAAAAATTTTATATAGTTTTTAACTTTTTTATAACTATTTATATAGTTTTAGTAACGGCAAAATGAAAAAGTTTATAAGAAATAAAAAAAGTTTATCTGTAAGAATTTCTTTAATGATAGTATCTGTTTTAACTATAGCATTAACGGTTTTAATTTTTACATCAAGTAGAGTAGCGCAGTATTCTATGGAAAAAGCAATAAGTTCTGATTTTTCAGGAGTTGCATCAAAAAATGCGCAAACAGTTCAATATATGATTGAAAATTCATCATCAATAGGAAAATCATTAATTAGTTATATACATAAAGAAATGACATACTACTTCACAGTAGCGCCAGATTCTGAAAAAACACCTAATGTAGGAAGTGAAGTTGTGCCAAATTTAATGCTTAATAATGTGGAGAGCCGTGCAGAAATATATATGATAAATAATATTTGGTCTGCAGTTAATAATAGCGATTACATAAATAGTGTTGAAGTTAAATTTGAACCAAATATTTTCTCAGAAACAGAAAGAAATTATAGTATTTACATTGATAGAACAAATGCATTAAATAATACACTTCAAACGTTAGGTACATATGAATCGTATAGTGCAAGTGACTACTATCAAAACGTTAAAAATACTCTAAATCCATACTTTACAGAGGTTAGAACTGATAATGGAGTAAATGTTATAACTTATGCATCTCCAATATTATTTGAAGGTCAATTTATGGGTGCTATATCAGTTAATATAGATATTGAAAAAGGATTTGGACGTATAGGAGTGAACAATGAAACTTATCCGACTATGTTTGCATCAATAATTACTGATGAAGGAAATGTTGTTTATAATAAAGTTGATAATTCTCAAGTTGGAAAAAGTTTAAAAGAAAGTTTAAGTGATGAAGATTATGAAACTGTAATTAATAAATTTAGAGATAAAAAAGCATTTAATTTAACTGTAACTGATAAAAATACAAATAAGAAAAATGTATTATACTTTGAATCTATAATTATGGGAGATGAAGTATGGTGGTCAGAAACTGCACTTGAAAGAAGTGATTTAAGTAAAAGTATTGTTATTTTAAAAATCATTATGTATTCATTAGGTTTTGTGACTCTATCAGTAATTGCGACATACGCATCAAAAGTTATATCTAATAAATTAGATCCACTTCAAGATATTGCTGATTCTGCTAAAAAGATTGCAAATGGTAATTTAGATGTTGATTTAGATGTAGATTCAGATGATGAAATAGGTGAAATATCTAGATCATTTGAAATTATGACAAATAATATTAGCTCAATAATTAATGATACTAATGAATTACTTCTTGAAATGTCAAACAAAAACTTTGATATAAACTCTTCTTGTGAAGAAAAATATGTTGGAGAATTTAATGGGATATTAAATTCAATTATCAGTATAAAAGATAATTTAAATTATACATTAAGTGAAATAAATTCATCTGCAGAAAATGTTAAAAATAATTCAGAACAATTATCATATGGTTCACAAGAATTAGCACAAGGTGCAACAGAACAAGCTGCATCTATTGAAGATTTATCAAACACTGCAATTGAAATGACAAGAAATATAGCGCTTAGCACAGAAAATGCAAAAATTGCAAATGAATTATCAAAAGAAACATCAAAATCAATACTTGATAGCAATGAAAAGATGTCTGAGATGATTTATGCTATGAATGAAATATCTGAAAAGTCAAATGAAATTAGTAAAATAATTAAAACAATTGATGATATAGCCTTCCAAACAAACATATTAGCATTAAATGCTGCGGTTGATGCGGCACGTGCTGGAAGTGCTGGTAAAGGGTTTGCAGTTGTTGCAGATGAGGTTAGAAATCTTGCACAAAAATCTGCTGAGGCTGCACAAAATACAACAGCTTTAATTGAAGGAACTGTAAATGCAGTTGAAAATGGTTCAGATATAGCAAATCAAACTGCAGAATCATTAATGCAAATAGTTGAAAAATCTCAAGAAACTGCAAAAATGATAAGAGATATAACAAATTCTAGCGAAGAACAATCAAAATCTGCTAAGAATATAAAAGAAAGTATCCAAGAAATATCAATAGTTGTACAAACGAATTCAGCAACTGCACAAGAAAGTTCTGCTGCAACTGAAGAATTAAATAATCAAGCTAATCATTTAAATGAACTTGTTGGAGAATTTAATATAGTAGACTAAAAAATGCCCAGTGTAAACTGGGTATTTTTATGTATAAAATAAAAATTTAATTTGTGGAATTGATTTATCTATATTATTTTCATCAATTTGAATTATTTTACCACCCATTTTTTTATAAAATTCCTGTAAAGGTAAATTGTATTTATTACAAGAAATTATAAATTCTTCTACACCTAGTTTTTTTAATTAATTTTTTGCAAAATTAAATAGCTTTTTACCAAGACCTATTCCTTGATATTCTTTTAAAAGGTATAAAAGACCAATATCGTGAGTATAGTTCTCAAAAGTCCTTAGTATTTCATCAAAACTTATATAGCCAATTATTTTTTTATCGTTTAAAACAACATAAAGTTTTTGAGTATTTTTTATAAAAGTTTTAAATTTAATTTCATTTAAATTTATATTATATTCATCAAGCTTTTTTTGAGGATAGATATTTTTATAAGTATTTTCCCACATCTTTATTTTTAGTAATAAAAGTTCTTTGCAGTCTTTTTCTCTTGCTAGTGTAATTTTAATTTTTATAACCTTTTTATGAATTTTAAAATATATGTATAAATAATCTTATCATAAAATTATATATTTTACTTTTTTTATTTAAAAAAATATGTTAAAATCATTTGTGTATTAAAAATCCTTTTTATAAAGGTACTTGTTCGAGAACCTCCAAGTATAAAAAACTAAGGTGTTTATAGTGGCAGTATAAAATCTTAAGTAGGTTCTCCTTATAAATTTTAGGGAGGAAATATTATGAAAACTCAAAAACTTACCCTTATGGCACTTGGGGTTGTGCTAAACGTAGTTTGTGCATTCGTTGCAATGTCTTTAAGACTGCCCGTTTATATGGATTCTGTGGGTACTGTATTAATTGCAATTTTACTTGGTCCAAAATATGCAGTAATAACTGGTCTTTTAGGAAGTTGTACTAGTGGAATTTTATTCGATGTTTATTCGTTCTACTTTGCACCAGTTCAAATAACCACTGGATTTATTTGTGGAGTAATGAATCAAAAAGGAATGTTAGAAGGAAAAAAAGCATTTTTAGGAGTACTTATATACTCACTTCCAACTGCTATAATTAGTGCATTAATTACAGCATATCTTTTTGGAGGAATAACTTCTGCAGGATCGTCTTATTTAGTTCAAGTTTTAAGTGGAGTTGGAGTACCACTTGTTGTTGGAGTATTTGCAACTCAAATAGTAACTGAATATGTAGATAAGTTTTTGGCACTTATTATATCAAAAAATATAATTAATAAAGTTCCAAAAGACATAAAAGCTAAAATATAATAAAACATATTGTGACGATAATTAATTTTATCGTCTTAATTAATTTAAGGAGAAAAATATGGACAGATATAATAAAGTGACAAATAGAAATCATCGTGAAATAGTACTACTTAAAAGTTTTCCGTGTGTTTGGGGAAAATGTACTTTTTGTGATTATATAGCAGATAACTCAACTATTGAAAACGAAATAAATGAAGTTAACTTTGAGGTACTTAAAAATATAACTGGAGAATTTGGAGTTTTAGAAGTAATAAATTCTGGAAGTTGTTTTGAAATACCGAAAAAATCGTTGGATAAAATTAAAGATATAATAATTGATAAAAATATAAAAAAATTATTTTTAGAGGCACATTTTTCATATAAAAATAGACTTAAGGAAATGAAAGATTTCTTTGGAATAGAAATTGTTTTTAAATGTGGAGTAGAAAGTTTTGATAATAATTTTAGAAATGAAGTATTAAAAAAGAATGCTAACTTTAAAGACTTTAATGAATTTAAAGCGCATTTTGACTCACCTTGTATTATGGTTGGTATAAAAGGTCAAACTAAAGATATAATAGATAAAGATATGGAAATAGTACTAAATCACTTCAATCACGCAACAATAAATGTGTTTGTTGATAACACTTCAGATGTTAAACGTGATGAAGAATTAGTTACTTGGTTTATAGAAAAGTACAAGCCTATATTTGATAAAAATGAACGTTTTGAAGTTTTATATAATAATACAGATTTTGGTGTTGGAGAGTAAAAGTGTAGAATTTTCTACACTTTTTTTATTTAGAATTGATTATTACAACAAAAATCATCATCATCTATACAACCATTATTTTCAAAGCAATTAACAGTTGAATCGAATGAACATTTTAATTTTGGAAGTAATTTATCATCAATAAATCTTGCATAATCAAGCGCTCTATCAACTTCAGTTTTACTTTCTTCAAGAATTAAAGCATCATCTGAAAGAGTTGCTATTGGAGTTGAAATATCAGGAACATCAACGTCTTGAATAAAGTCACTTAATTTTTGCAGAGTTTTTGCTACACAATCAAGATCATCTTTAAGTTCTAATAAATTAACTTGTGCAACTCCAAGTTCAGCTACTGGAACATCTAAGTTTATTTGATCTAAATTATTAGTTGTACTTTCAAGTTCTTTAACTAACTTATCACTTTTAAATTCAGTAGCACCAATTATTTGTTCAGTTCTATCAACTAAATTTTCGCAGTTTCTTGTGTTGTTAAATAGAGTTTGATTAGGTCTTCTTCCGCCTCTTAACTGTCTATTTTTTCTACAACATTCACAATTACATTTTTTCACTTACATTCACCCTCTTGATTAAAAAATTTTGATATATATTTTTATATGAATTTTAAAATATATCTGTGCAAGAAAAGTATTAAAAACTTAATTTATGATAAAATGTAACAAAATATAATTTTTTGTAATACTTTAAATATATATAATATATTAAAGGGATGTGAGTTTATGGATTGTGAAAATATGGGGTTTTGCAAAAGAGATATAGGGGAAGTTTTAAAATTACTTTTTAATGAAAATATAATGCCACACATTGTATTTGATAGGTTTGGATTTATAGGTAAAAACTATTTAGTAGGTTGCTTTTTAGAAAGTGGAGATGTAACTACTTTAAGTGGAAAAAATAATATTGTTGGTGCAAGTGATGATCAAACATTAAGTGCTACTTTTTTTGGTATAATTCCTGATGAAGAATATGATTTTATTGAAATTAAAGGTGATACAACACTTTATTACCCAGTACCTAGTGAATCAAAAGAGAGTGCAAGTAGTTTAACAAATGTTCCAGTACCGTTTTATATGTCGCTTGATGACGTTGATGCGATAGTTTTTAAGGTTGATGAAACTTTTCCATTTAAAACTTTCCAAAAAATGATAGAGTGTATAAATAACAATATGTACGGTTGTTGTAATTTTGTAAATGAAACTAATCCGTATAGTTTAAATGCAAGCACAACATCTTTAAGTGCAGGGTGGCTATATGTTCAAAGTGTTAGTATAATTGGTAAAATAGGTTGTGCGTTAATACTTAGAAATGATTATAATATTTATATAATCTGTGAGGATTCAATAGGATTTAAAGTTTAGAGGTATAAACCTCTAATACATAAGTGGAAGTAGTGAACCGTAATCAATTAAATTATTACTACTTAAACTAACTATTTTTTTATTTTTAGATGAAATAAACTTTTCAATTTCTACGTAGTTTTTATGTTTTTTTATGTCACCAAAAAAACAAATTGTATCATTTGATATAAGACCGCTACACCCTCCGATAAAGCCATAATTAAGTTCAAAAAGATCTATTGATCCATTATCAATTAATAAGCTATCTATACCATATTTCTTAACTTCTTTGTGAATTTTAATGTCTGAAGTTATTATTGAATTAGAATCAACAACGCAAATCATACATTTACAGTATCCTTGTTTAACATTTATTTTTATGAAGTTATTTTTATCTAAGTAATCGATTATATTTTGATCTGTATATTTAAAATTATGAACTGCAAATTTTCCAAATATACATATATTGTAATAAATATTTTTTGGATATTTTTCTTCTATATTTTTATTTCCTTTAATAATATTAAAATTGTATAATTTTAGTGCATTTTTATAATAATCATAAAGATTAGGGCAAACAATAATATTTTGATAATCAAGTTTTAAAATTGATATATCAGGATGATAATTAATTGCATCATATGTATTATTTTTAGTGCTTTTTATAACTTTTATATTAAGTTTATTAAGTTTATCTAGAATTTCTTTAGAAACTCTTTTATCAATTAGTGCAAGTGAAATTTTTTTACTTGGAATAAACGAACTTTCTACGTATTTCATAAAATCTCCTTTTTTATAAAAATAAATTATTTTGAAAATATATTTACTATGATATAATATAATAGCATATATAAAAATAAAGAAAAATGATAAATTTAAGGGAGTAATAAAATGAGTGATATAAAAATAATTTGTGAATCAATTAGTGATTTGCCAACTAATATAGAAGAGGTAGAAGTACTTCCTGTAAATATACTTTTTGAAGGAGTAGAATATAGAGCAGGGGTTGACATTAGTACTAATGAATTTTATAAACTTCTTAGAAATTCAAAAACAATGCCAACAACTTCTCAAATAACTTATAAAACTTTTACAGACGTTTTTGAGAGATATTTAGATGAAGGAAAAACTGTTATATATATGGCGGGTTCATCAAGTGCATCTGGAACTTATCAATCTGCAGTTCTTGCAAAAAATGATATAGAAAATGAAAATTTACACATTTTTGATACATATTCACTTAGTGCAGGTGGTGGAATGTTAGTTTATGAGGCTAGTAAAATGGTTAAAGAAGGATTTAGTGTACAAGAGATTTTAGCAAAATTAGAAACATATAAAGAAAAAACGACTCTATTTTTCTCAGTTGATTCTCTTGAATATCTTCAAAAAGGTGGAAGAATATCTGGAGTTAAAGCAGCTGTTGGAAGTATGCTAAATATAAAGCCAATACTTAAAGTTGAAGATGGTTTAGTTAAGGAATCAAGTAAAGTTCGTGGAAGTAAAAAGATAATGCCAACTTTAATAAAGGAGCTAAGTAATGCTTGTGGTGGGGATTTTTCAAATAAAACTGTTTACGTTGGATATGGAGATGATTTATCTTTAAGAGATGAATTATTAGAAAAAGTTAAAAGTGAATTAAATCCAAAGGAAGTTTTAGTGTTCCAAATAGGTTCTTGTGTTGCATGCCACTCAGGTCCTGATGTTTTAGGTCTTGGATGTTTAAATATATAAATAAAAGGAGACAATTATGACGATCGATCAAAAGATGAGAATAATTCTTAAGGGAGTAGACACGATAATTGATGAAAATGAACTTAAGGAAAAAATATTAAAAGCAGAAAAAGAAGGTAGAAAGTTAACTATAAAATTAGGACTTGATCCTTCTGCACCAGATATACATTTAGGACACACTGTTGTTCTTAGAAAAATGAAACAATTTCAAGACTTAGGTCACCACATAATAATAATTATTGGAGATTTTACTGGAAAAATAGGTGATCCAACTGGAAAATCTAAAACTAGAGTAGCACTTACTACTGAACAAGTACTTGAAAATGCAAAGAGTTATGAAAAACAAATATTTAAAGTTTTAGATCAAGATAAAACTGAAGTTAGATTTAATAGTGAATGGTTAGCTAAATTAAACTTTGAAGATGTTGTTAGATTAGCATCAACTATAACTGTTGCTAGAATGCTTGAAAGAGAAGATTTCAAAAATAGATATGCATCAAATACACCAATTTCAGTTCACGAATTTTTCTATCCTTTAATGCAAGGATACGATTCTATTGCAATAAAAGCAGATGTTGAATTTGGTGGTACTGATCAAAGGTTTAACCTACTTATGGGACGTAGTTTACAAAAAGAATTTAATCAAGAACCTCAAAGTGTTATTATGATGCCAATAATTGAAGGACTTGATGGAGTTCAAAAGATGAGTAAGAGTTTAGGAAATTATATTGGGGTTGATGAAGAGGCTGGTATAATGTATCAAAAAACTATGGAAATTCCAGATGCTTTAATAATTAAATACTACAATCTATTAACTGATATTCACCCTGATGCGATTGATGAAATAGAAAAAGATTTAAAAGAAGATAGAAGAAATCCAAGAGATGTTAAAATGGAACTTGCTAAAGAAATAGTTAAATTATATCACGGAGAAGAAGGTGCAAACTTTGCAGAAGAAAGATTTAAGTCTGTTTTCCAAAAAGGTCAAATACCTGTTGATATATTAACTATAAATATAGATAAAAACGATTTCGATTTAGTTCAAATAATAGTTGATAATAAATTATCTCCAAGTAAGAGTGAGCTTAGAAGAATGGCAAAACAAGGTGGAGTAAAAGTTAATCAAGAAAAAATTGAAGATTTAGGAACAGTTTTATTAGACTCTGAACTTATAGTTCAAGTTGGTAAGAAAAAGTTTATAAAGATAGTTTCTAACTAAATATTTAAGGCTATAGACTATATGTTTATAGTCTTATTTTTTGTATAACAAAAGAGAAGGTATAAATAATTAATTACTATGAAATTTCAGATAGAATAAATGATAATATTGAAAATATTAAGGATTATAATAATTTATATTGTATTTTATTTATGAAAGACAAGTAAATATTACTTATAATAAAAATGTTAGTAAAAAAATAATAAAATTTACTAAAAAAATTCTAAAAAATTTATTTACAATTTTTTAGAAATCGTTTACAATGGATTTAACAAAGAAATTAAATATAAAAATAAATAAAATTTATATATATATTGGAGGAATAGAAATGTTAAATAAATTAAAAGCAGATTTTAAAAGAATTTTTAACACTAATTCTGATGAAGTATTCTTTTCACCAGGAAGAGTTAATTTAATAGGGGAACATACAGACTATAACGGAGGTCACGTTTTTCCTTGTGCACTATCTTTTGGAACTTATGGAGTAATCAAAAAAAGAGAAGATAATAAAGTTAATATGTATTCATTAAATTTTGAAGAGGTTGGAACTATAAGTTTTGACTTAGAAAATATTACATATGTAGAATCTGATGATTGGGTTAATTATCCAAAGGGAGTTTGTAAAATATTTAAAGATCACGGACATAAATTAACTCACGGATTTGATATTTTAGTATTTGGAAATATACCAAATGGTGCAGGTCTTTCATCTTCTGCATCGCTTGAACTTTTAATGGCTGTAATACTTAATGATACTTTTGAGTTAAATATTGATACTGTTGATTTAGTAAAGTATTCTCAAGAGGCTGAAAATAAATTTGTTGGTGTAAATTGTGGAATAATGGATCAATTTGCAATAGGAATGGGTAAGGAAAAGTGTGCAATACTTCTTGATTGTAATACTTTAAAATATAGATATAGTGAAATAGATATGGTTGGTTATTCAATAGTTATTGGAAATACTAATAAAAGACGTGGACTTGCAGATTCTAAATACAACGAAAGACGTAGTGAATGTGAAAGAGCACTTAAAGAACTTCAAATGAAACTTAATATAAATGCTTTAGGTGAATTAAGTGAAGAAGAATTTGAACAAAATAAAGAATTAATAACTAATGAAATAGATAGAAAAAGAGCAAAACATGCAGTTTATGAAAACCAAAGAACTTTAAAAGCAGTTAGTGCTTTAGAAGAAAATAATTTACCTTTATTTGGTCAATTAATGGTTCAATCTCACGTTTCATTAAGAGATGATTACGAAGTAACTGGAATTGAACTTGATACTTTAGTTAATTTTGCACTAAAGCAAGAAGGTGTAATTGGAGCTAGAATGACTGGTGCAGGATTTGGTGGTTGTACTGTAAGTATAGTTAAAGATGAGTGTGTTGGTTCATTTATTGAAAATATAACTAATGGATACGAAGAAAAAATAGGATACAAGCCTACTTTCTACGTTGCACACATATCAAATGGAAGTAGAAAATTATAAAATAAATTAAATTTGGGAGGATATTATGTCGATATTAGTTTGTGGTGGAGCTGGATACATAGGAAGTCATACAGTTCATCAACTTATAAAAAATGGGGAAGAAGTTGTTATAGTAGATAATTTACAAACAGGTCACAAAGAAGCAATAAATAAAGATGCGAAGTTTTATAATGGAAACATAAAAGACAAATATTTTTTAAGAACTGTTTTTAAAGAAAATGATATAGAAGGTGTAATTCATTTTGCTGCTAATTCTTTAGTTGGAGTTAGTATGACAGATCCACTTAGCTATTATGATAATAATGTTTATGGAACTCAAGTTTTACTTGAAGCTATGGTTGAAGCAGACGTTAAGAAAATAGTATTCTCATCAACTGCTGCAGTTTATGGAGAGCCAAAAGAAATTCCAATACTTGAAACTTTTGAAACTAATCCAACAAACACTTATGGTGAAACTAAACTTGCAATGGAAAAAATGATGAAATGGACAGATTTTGCCCACAATATGAAATATGTATCTCTTAGATACTTCAACGTTGCAGGGGCTTTAGAAGATGGAAGTATAGGAGAGGATCATTATCCTGAAACTCACTTAATACCTTTAATACTTCAAGTTCCACTTGGAAAAAGAGAGCATATAACTGTGTTTGGTGATGATTATGATACTCACGATGGAACTTGTATCAGAGATTATATTCACGTTCTTGATTTAGCAAATGCACACATAAAAGCATTTAACTATTTAAGAGAAGGAAATGAATCAAATATCTTTAACCTTGGAAGTGGAAATGGATTTACAGTAAAAGAAATGATTGAAGCTGCAAAAGAAGCTACAAATGAAGATATAAAAGTTGTTGTTGGTGAAAGACGTTTAGGAGACCCTGCAAAACTTGTTGCATCAAGTAAGAAGGCTAAAGAAATATTAGGTTGGACTCCAGAATTTGATGATGTTAAGAAAATGATAAGTGATGCTTGGGCTTGGCACAAATCTCACCCAAACGGATTTTAGGGGGGGACTTTATGAATTTAGAGATAAGTAGATTAATAAATTTTGCAGTGCAAAAAAATTTAATAGACGAGTTAGATGTAGTTTATGCATCTAATCTTTTAGTTGAAGTTTTAGGACTTGATGAATTTGAAGAAGTAGAAGTTAACGAAACTTTAGAAACTGCAACTCTAATACTAGAAAAAATGTTAGATTTTTGTGTATCAAAAAATTATATAGAAGATAATACTACTGAAAGAGATTTACTTGACACTAAAATTATGAACTGTTTAATGCCAAGACCTTCAGAAGTAGTTAATACTTTTAATAAAAAATACCAAGAAAATAAAGAAGATGCAACTAGTTATTACTATAATATGAGTATTGCATCAAATTATATAAGAAAAGATAGAACAGATAAGAATATAATATGGAAAGCACCGACTAATTATGGTGATTTAGACATAACTATAAACTTATCAAAGCCTGAGAAAGATCCAAAAGAAATTGCAAAGGCTAAACTTGTTAAATCTAGTTCATATCCAAAATGTTTACTTTGTAAGGAAAATGAAGGATTTATGGGTAATATGAATCACCCTGCAAGACAAAATCATAGAATAATACCTATGGAATTTGCAGGAGAAAATTGGTTCCTACAATACTCACCATACGTTTATTATAACGAGCATTGTATACTGTTTAATAAAAAGCATACTCCAATGAAAATATACAAAAAGACTTTTGAAAATTTACTTGGATTTGTTGATTATATTCCTCACTACTTTGCAGGAAGTAATGCAGATTTGCCGATAGTTGGAGGATCTATATTATCACACGACCATTATCAAGGTGGAAACTATACTTTTGCTATGGAAGTTGCAGAAATAGAAGAAGCTTTTAAAGTTAATGGATACGATAAAACAACGGTAAATAGAGTTAAGTGGCCAATGAGTGTTATTAGATTAATAGGTGAAGATAAAGAAGAAATCATCAATTTATCAGAACATATATTAAATACTTGGAAACATTATTCAGATGAAAATGTTGATATAATACACAAAACTGATGAAGTACATAACACAATAACTCCGATTGCAAGAAAAAATAATGGAAAGTACGAAGTTGATTTAGTTTTAAGAAATAATAGAACTAATGAAACTCACCCAATGGGAATATTCCACCCGCATAGTGAAGTTCATCATATTAAAAAAGAAAATATAGGACTAATTGAAGTTATGGGGCTTGCAGTTTTACCGGCAAGACTTGAAAAAGAATTAGATATATTAGCAACTTATATGATTGATAAAAAAGAAAGTATAGAAGATGAAGCTTTATTAAATCATAATGAGTGGTACGTAAATACTCTTAAAAATTATGATGTTAAAACTAAAGAAGATGCAATGAAAGTTTTAAAAGAAGAAGTAGGTAAGAAGTTTGAAACTGTTTTAGAACATGCAGGTGTATTTAAAAGAGATAAAAATGGAATAAATGCATTTAATAAATTTATAACTTCATTATAGACTGTATAAAAGAGTAAAGACTTTAAAGTTTTTACTTTTTTTATTGCTTAAATAAGTATAGTATTCATGGATTTTTATAATTATTTAGAAAAAAATTGTTTTAATAATTCATCATATTTATTTTTTGTTTTAGACTTAGAGAATGAACGATACATTGATACATGTTCTGTACTTTCAGAATCTATAAATGTTATTTCGTGAAATGCTATATAATCCCATACTAAAAATCCTTTTTTACCATTTATTATAACTGGTTGATTATCTTCAATAATTCCAAATTTTTTGGATATAAGTTTTGCTAGATCATTAAATTCTGCGCTAAAATGTGCACTTTTAGATATAAAGCTTGCTACATCATCAAATTTTATATTTTTTTTCATAAAAACCTTCCTTTTCTTTGAGTTAATATATATTTTAAAAGTTTAAAGTTATTTATTCCATTTTTATTATACAACAAATTTGTAATGTTTTGTTAAAAATAATATATTTTTATTAAATTATATTTTCTATTTTTTTACATATAATCCTTTTGTTTATGATATATATTTTTTAAGAAAAAAAGAAAGGTGTAAAATTTAATAGTTTAAAATAAAAAAAGTACCTTTGTAAGGTACTTTTTTGTTTACTCAAAAGGAGAGTAGCTATATACTTTGTCGAAATTTCCACCAACTGAGATATCAAAAGTCAAATCAGTATTATTATAAATAACAGACCACTGTGTATCTGATCCTTCATCAGTTTCAATATCGTATTCTTTAACACTTACAGACTCTAAAATATCCATTGCCTCTTTTTCACTAACTATTGAGTTAGTTTCATCTAAAGTATTTACAATAGTTTCGTATCTATCTTGACCGCTACCAAAATTATAGTTTTCATCACTAACTATAAAGTTTGTAAGTGCCATAGGTTTACCTTCACCTTTTCTAATAACGCTTAAATTACTATCAACGTATTCGATTATTGCACTATTTCCACTAGCATCAGCCATTTGGAAGTGATAAGATGCACCTGCAGATGAATGCATATCAGTATTTTCAAATAATGCTATTGCCTCCTCAACATCTTTCGCCTTATCAAGAACGTATCTTATCATTGAAGAAGTTGTCATATTTAATTTATCTGTATTTTGACTAGTTATATCATCTCTTATTAATAAAACTCCAATAGATAAACCTTTTTCGTTCATTCCGTCCATTGGAAGATATGGATTAGCTAAGTTCATAAAACTATTTGCAAAATTTGTAGGTCTATTTTCTTCATCATATCCAAGAACCGCCATATTTGCTATTGAAACAGATCTATATCCATTCTCAGGTGATGAATTAACTATCATACTAGGTACATAATCCAAATCATAATTTCTACCAAACAACCAATCTCCCTCTGGAGTTTGAGCTTGGAAAGTTGCACATCCAAAATCAGGAACATCAAAGTTAACAGGAATTCCTTTTAGTATATTTTGAACATTAAATGCAATAAGTTCATCATCAGAACTAACTCCACCTTGTTCTATTAATTTATCAAGTCCATAATCCGAGTAATAATTCATAGAATAAAGTCCATAATCATCAATCTTTTCTATACTATTTATAGTTTTAATTTCATTTCTAAATAAAAAACTAAGACCAGAAACCGAAATAACAATAACTGAAAGTAGTCCAAGTGAAATCTTTTTTATGTGTTTCATAATAACCCCCAAAAGTTTATATTAATTAAAAAAATATATTCGGTTATTTAACCGATAGTAGTATTTTATTATGTGTATTAGTAAATGTCAAGAAATATTTTGAGAATCATAATACAATACTTTGATAGACTAAATAAAAAAATATGAAAAATTCCATAAAAAAAGCCTAACAAAATTGATTGTTAGGCTAAGAAGTTATAAAAATATCTTTATTAGAATTAATGCACTACTTATTTGAATTAAAGCGATGCTAACTGCATAAATTGTAATAGTTTTTCCTTGCTTTATAAGTTCTAAAATATTAACTTTAAGACCTATTGCAGAAAGTGCTATTATTTCAAAATATTGACTTATATATTTTAAGTTTTTTGATAAAGTAGTTGAAATTATTCCAGTTGAGAAAAGTGTACAAGTAACAAAAAATCCTATAACATACCAAGGAACTTTTATTTTTTTATTTTTTATATCACTAACTTCGTCTTCAACTATTTCACTAGTTTCTTTATTTTTTATATAACCAAATATAAATACAACGGCTACAAGTAATATAACCCTTAATATTTTAAATATTGTTGCAAAGTCTTTTACTTCTTCACTAACCATAGATCCAGATGCTATAACTTGACCGACTGATTGAAGAATTGATCCTATTAAAGCTGAGGTTTTTAAAGGTTCAAGTTCATAAACAATTTTTGCAATTAACGGAAGTAAAAACATTAATAAAATACCTATAACATTTACAATAGTTATACTAATTCCTTTTTCACTATCATCAGCATCAATAACAGGAGCTGTTGATGCTATTGCAGACGAACCACAAACTGCATTTCCACTAGCCATTAATAAGCAGAAATTTGTTGAAAAATTAAGTTTCTTACCAACATAAATAACACCTAAAATAGTTATTGCCATTTGAAGAACAATTAATAAAAATCCATTAAATCCAATACTAAATAATGTTGGAATACTTAAAGTTGAGCCAAGAAGAACTATTGCATAAGATAAAAGATTAGTTTCTGCAAATTTATAACCTGCTTGATATTCTTCTTTTTTAAATAGAGTATTACCAAAAAATATACCCATAAAAATAGAAACTGTTCCTGCACCAAGTTTTGGAACGAATTTCGATAAAAATAGACTTAAAAGTCCAGTACAAGTTGCAATTAAAAGACCTGAACTGATTTTTTTGAAGTTTAATTTATTCATAAAAAATTCCTTTCGAAAATATTAATCTGTATTTATTTTAAACTAAAATACAAAAATATACAAATTAATAGTTAAGAAATTAAACCTGTTCCTTAACGTCTAATTTTTGCCAATTAACATATCCATAAACTGCATTTATTAAGTAAGCACTCCACATAACAATCATAGTAATACTTCCACTATCAGAATTTAGTAGCATACCCCACATAATTATAGAAACTATGTTTATAATAATCCATAAAATCCATTGTTCTTTATACCTTAGAACTTGTAGAATAATTGCAACTACTGAAGTTATAGTTGTGACTGAATCTATTAATTGAAGATTTCCACCAAGTTTTTTAAGTAATTGATAATACATAAATATAGAAACTATAAGCCCTAAAACCATAATAGAAAATTCTTTTTTACTTAAACTACGGACATTTACAGTTCCGCTATCATCTTTTTGTTTTTTCCACATAAAAAATCCAAAAATATTCATTGGAATAAAGTAAAGAGAATTTAGCATAACTTCTCCATATAATTTACTTTGAAAACAAAGTATTGCATAAATTGCAACGTTTATAATTGAAAAATAGTAAGTTTCAATTTTTCCTTTAGCACAAAGAACAACCCCTATAATACCTGTTATCCCGCTTATTAATGAAAGAAGTGAATCTTTCCAAATGATGCTTAAAATAATCATTGTCATTGTTGATGATAAAAGCCAATAGATTTCAAATTTACTCCAATCATCAAAAGTTTTAGTTTTTGTTAATGAGTTCAATTTATACCTCCCCTTAAATTAAAATATATAAAATATATATTCTATTTAATTAAAAAATAATCCTTTTTAAATCCACATTAAACTCCTTGACACTAGAAAAGTTAAATTATATTATAGGTGATAAAATAATTATAAGGAGTCAAAAAATGATATTATATTTTAGTGGAACAGGAAATAGTTTATATGTTGCAAAGGAGTTTGGAGACAAACTTTATTCAATACCTCAAGCTATAAAAAATAATGAATATAAATTTAGTGATGAAAAAATAGGAATAGTATTTCCGGTTTATGAAAATACACTTCCAAACTATATAAAAGACTTTTTAAATAAAGTTGAATTAAATAGTGATTATATTTATGTAGTTGCAACTTATGGAATACTATCGGGACACGTTGGACGTGATTTAACTAAAATTGCTAGTGAAAATGGATATGAATTTTCATATATAAATGAAATAAATATGGTTGATAATTATATACCGGGATTTGATATGAAAAAACAAATAGAAACAGAACATAAGAAAAATATCGAAGAAAATATTAAGAAAATAAAAAATGATATAGATAATAGTGTTAAATATATTAAAAAAGATGGAGTATTAAAACAGTCTTTAGTTTCAGTTATGCATAATACCGCTTTGGTTATGGTAGAAAAGCAAATGGGAATTAGAAATAGAAGTTTTGATAATGCGTTTAGTATAGATGAAACTTGTATTAGCTGTGGAATATGCACAAAAGTTTGTCCTGCAGAAAATATAGAATTAATTGAAGGGAATCCAACCTTTAAACATAATTGTACAACTTGTCTTTCTTGTTCTCACAATTGCCCAAAAGGATCTATAAGAGTTAAAACTGAAAAAAGTAGAAATAGATATCGTAATAAAAATGTTACTTTAAAAGAGATTATAGATTCTAATACTCAAATCACTAAATGAAAATTATAACATATATTAGCAGGGGCTTATGCTCCTGTTTTTAATTTTCAAAAAAGTAAATAGTAACCTATATTTCCTAAATAAATTTTTTAATATATTAAGTTTTAGTATATGGTTTTTATTCTTTATATGTTATAATCATATTAAGTTAAGGGGTAAGTATTTAGAATTACTTAAATTTATTAAAATTAAAATTAAAATATAAATATCAAAGTTTTTATCATTAAACTGTAAAGTTTTAATAAATATGTACGTATATGTATAAAGTTTTATATATATAAATTAGAAACTAAATAAACAAAATATATATACATTTAAATTTTTACATTATTAGGAAGGAGAAACAATATTGCTAAAATATATAAAATATAAAGAAAAAGTAATAGCAACATTATTAGCAAGTGGTCTTATTATAAATAATATGCCAATTAGTGCATTTGCAAGTGAAGTTGGTATTTTAAATGGATTTTTCAAAAGTCAAACTATCGAAAAAATAGAAAATGATATAATGCCAATAAGCTCTCAAACTATAAATGACCTTATAAGTAGACATTATAATAAAGATATAAATGGATTAGATGCCAAATTAACTACTATTGGTGAAGATGAGTTTATAAAACTTTTAATGAGTTCATTAGAGAGTAGCATTAACTATAAATCGGATGAGGTAAAAAGTGCTTTCGCAGAGGCAAAATTATCTTACGGAAATGAACCATACAGAGTATTAACTGAGTCAATGTGGCTTGTTTATATTGAAAGTATTCAATTAACACAGCAATTCTTAGGGTATTTTACAGATGAGGATAGAAATATATTAAGTGCGTTAAGAGAAGTAACTAGTATAAAGAAACTTACAATATCAGGATTAGATCTTACAACAGCAGGATTTAGTGATTTATATAATAATATAATATCGTATTTTACAAATCTTGAAGAATTAGATGCATCAAATAATGATATAGAAGATATTTCTTCACTGAGAAACTTAGAAACTAATAATAAATTTAAATTAGATTTATCTAGTAATAAAATAAGTAATATATCTCCTTTAGGGGGTAAAGAATTCTCAAGTTTAAATTTAGCGAATAATAATATAAGCGATGTATCTTCGTTTAAAGATGGAGTTAATCGATCAATTGCATATATGAATCTAGATAATAATAGTATTAATAACGTTAGTTATTTAGGCAGTTCAGTTCAAGAATTAGTAGCTACTGGTCAAAAAATTGATGGTGGAGAATTACAACTCAAAAGACAAGAGAATACTATAACTGTAAGTAGTGTAGACTATGATAGTTATGCATTTTCAAGAGGAATTGTAACTGATAAATATGGATATACTAACCTGTACACTCTTAATGTAAGTAATATGACTAACAATGGTCTAGCAAGTTATGATGGAGTTGCTTGGTTGCCTGAAGATATTAAAAATTTAACCACTGATTCAACTATTAGTTATGATTTTAAGTTTGGTGATAATGATGGCGGTAAGTATCAAAATTATTCAGGTACAATATCTCATACTATTTTTGGAAATCGTGCACCACAAATAACTAATAGATATGATGATTTAACTATCGTAACTGGTAGCCCAAACACTATAAATTATGATAAAATAGTTTATAAACAACACAGTGAAACTAAAAATGGGACTTCAATAATGCACGGAATAGAAGCAACAGATTTAGATGAAGATGATAGCAATGTAACTGAATATGTAACTGTGATGTTATATGATGATAAAGGAAAAGTATTAGATCCTATTACAGCGAATCAATCAGATCCAAATAATATGTACCTTGAAACAAAAGAAGAAATAGAATGGTATTTATTTATGCATTTGGATAAAGTAACTAATAATCATTATATAGAATATACAATAACTGATGGTTTTGGACTTTCTGCAACTGCGAGAAGAAATATAGTTATAGAAAAGAACATTGATCCAGTTATAACTACAACTTCAGGTACTGTATCTCCAGTTCACAAATATACTGAAGATGGTAGACAATTTAGTTTAGCAGATAAAATAGCAGAGTTTGATTCTAAGAATTTACCAGTTATTGAAATAGGTCCAAAAGAACTTGCAGAGTTTTATAAAAATGATTGGGCATTTATAAATGATGAAAATTATGATTTTATAACTATTACTGATGAAAACGAAGATTATCCATTCAAACTTGGTACAATTGAAGTTGATACACTGCAATATATAAAAGATGGAAGTCTTGCTATAATACCCACAAAAGTTGCTAAACCAAATACACCACCACAAGCAAAAACTGAAGGTGCTATAGATATGTATAAAATAACATATAAAATAACTGACAGTAATGGTGGTAAAAATGAAGTAGAGTTCTGGTTAGTAGTAACGAATTATGCACCAGAAGTTATAATGGGATCAAAAATTAGTCAACATATAACTCATCCTTTAACTTACACGGAATTAAGTGAAGGAATGATAGTTAAAGATTTTGAAGATATCGGTGTTGACGAAAATGGAAATTTAATGGTTCTTGAATTATATAAAGATTCAGATTTAGAAAAATATCTAAATCTTGGTATGAAAATTGAATGGCCAAGCAATATTGGTTCAATAGTAATAAGTGCGTTTAGTGGAACTTATGATAGTTTGTTTAGAGATACTACTTCATACACAAGACCGAACATAAATATTAGTTTACTTGATGAAAGACCGGGAAGTTATAAGTTAACTTATAAGATAACTGATAGTGATGGAAATGAAAGTTCAACAAATCAAAGAGATTTAGAAATTTTCCACCCATCTACACCACTTTTAACTATTAATGATCCAAGTGTAATTTTATTAAGACCAGGACTAGTTAAAGATAGTCTTAATATGGAAAGTATAATTGAAAGATTAATAATAACTGATGATATAGATAGCTATGAAGATTTAATTAAAACTGTAGTGGTTGAATATAGACAATTTGGAACTACTGAATGGGTAAAAGAACCACAAATACCAGGATTAAATAATCAAATAGCTTATGAAATAAGAGTGAGTGTAACTGATAGCGATGGTAATACTGGATATTCACCAAGTTTAAATGCCACAATAACAAATGATGCACCAGTGATAAGATTTAATGACCCTGAAATAACAGAAAGTCAAACTATAACTATTAATGAAGGTGATAAAGTGGATCTTCGTGATTATATAGATCCATTTGATACTGAAGCGAATAGAGAAAACTTTGATTTAAATAATGATGATAGTTTACAAATTTTTGCACAAGGTGGAACTCCTGAAACATCTCCTTCAACAATTGATGGAAATATAACTGGAAGGGGGTTTATATCTACATTCTTAAATAATGTATTGAATATAAAGACTCCACAAGATCATACTTCAAAGTTAGTTGCAGGAGATTATATATTCACGATTTATTTAGTAGATCAAGATGGAAACTCAGTAACTAGAGATGTTAATGTTGTAGTTAAGGGTCCAGGAGAAGTTGATGCAAATCTTGATTTAAGCGGTGAAAAAGTTGAAAATGGGAAGTTAATACTTACTATACAACAAGCAATTAATGATTACGGAGTATATTCAGACTTTGAAAAGTTGTTAGCTAAATTACCAATAGGTCAAAGTTTAAGAAGTATAGTTATGACTTATAATGGAGCTAGAATTGATGGATTAAAAGATCATATAACTAATAATCCATTAAAGGCTGACGAGCAAAGAGAATATAAGGTAATTTATTCAATAGAAAAAGATGGTATGTTATATAAAACTATTGAATTAGTAGTGGTAGTTACTAATATGGCACCACAAATACAAGCTGAAGATATAACTGTTCCATTTGGAATAACAATACCTGAGGGAATGTTTAAAACTCCAGTAAAAGTTACGGATTATGAAGATGGAGAAATATCAGAGTTTAGATATGAAATATTTAATAGAGATGATGAAAGTATGAATACCCTAGATACTGCTGAATTAAGTGTTGGAAGATATAATCTAAAATACTTTGCAACAGACAGTGATGATAATACAACTGTAGTTAGCGTTTATTTAGATATAGATGGATCATTACCAGATGAAGATGATGACTTAGTAGATCCAGATGATAGTAATGATTCAACAAATCCTGATGTAGATGATAATGATTCAACAAACCCTGATGTAGATGATAATGATTCAACAAATCCTGATGTAGATGATAATGATTCAACAAACCCTGATATAGGACTTGATGGAAGTAATAATGATGAAGATTCAAGTGATAATAACTCAAATGGTGGAGGATCATCAGGAGATCACGGAAACTCAATCTTTAAGATGTATGATTTAACAGGAGATAGATCACTTAATTTACGTCAAGCAGTAATGTTTAAACAAAATCCATTAATTGATGTTGAAATAGTTAACAATGATTTAGGTGTAACGCTTGAAGATATTGAAGTTATGGGACTTGAAAACTTTACTCCAGAAAGAGATTTATTTGGAGATCAAAGGGTAAAAGACTATATGGTAACTTATAAAGTTAGAGGATACAATGTAGTAAATAATAGTAATATAGCAGCTTTATTAGTTGCAAACACTTCATTTATGAATGGTGTAATGTTGGCTAATGATCAATTAGTATTAACTGTTGAGAGAAAAATAACTGTTACCAATGAAAATCCAGAGTTAATGGGACCTTTAATGGGTGTTGTTGCAAGTGGAGAAATAATTGATGCATTAACTGGAATGCAAGCAAGAGATGTTGAAGATGGAGATTTAACTAGTAGAATAATTGTGTCTCCAGATCCTGAAATAGTAGATACTAGTAATGTTGGAGACACTATAACATTAACTTATAGTGTTGAAGATAATGATGGTAATATTGACACTTTAATTAGAGATATTGAAGTTGTTGATGATAATACTCAAGGTACAGGAGATGAAGATAATTTAAATCAAGATTTAGATGAAGATGATTTATTAGATGGTGCTGAGGAGAATGATTTTGAAAATCCTGATGATGAT
Source organism: Peptostreptococcaceae bacterium (assembly GCA_044426235.1). Taxonomy (GTDB): domain Bacteria; phylum Bacillota; class Clostridia; order Peptostreptococcales; family Peptostreptococcaceae; genus JAGHEK01. The sequence goes on from JAWXUS010000018.1 coordinate 23,053, forward strand.
TCTAGTGATTCAAATGGAGGATTTAGTGGAAATAATTCTTCAGGTACTACAACTGGTGGAACTAGTGGATATCTTGGATTAAATCCAGATACAGGTGATGCATCCATTATAGGAATATCTGCATTAGCAATAGCATCAGGTGTTGGACTACTTGTAGTAAATAGAAAAAAGAAAGATTAATATCTAAAAAATACTGAAGTTTTTACTTCGGTATTTTTTTATTGTAAAAAATAAAGTATAATAAGATAAAAACTAAAGGAGAACTTATGAAAATAGAAACTAGAGAATTACTAAAGAGTTATTATAATTTGACTGATGAAATGATTGATTTTTCAGATGAAGTATTAAATGATATAAATAGTCAATTTGATGAAATAAAAGAAATTAGAGAATACAATCAGCTAAAAGTATTAAAAGCAATGCAAGAAAACCACTTAGGAGATAATCATTTTAATTGGACTACCGGGTATGGATATAATGATGTTGGTAGAGAAAAAGTTGAAGAAATTTATGCAAATGTTTTTGGTTGTGAAGATAGCATAGTAAGACCTATAATAGTTAATGGAACTCACGCATTATCTCTTTGTTTTCAAGGAATACTTAGACCGAATGATGAATTATTATCAGTAACTTCAAAACCATATGATACACTTGAGAGTGTTATTGGTATTCGTGATGAAAAGGGTAGTTTAAAGGAATTTGGAGTAACTTATAATCAAGTAGATTTCTTAGAAAATGGAGAAATTGATTATTTAAAAATAAAAGAAAAAATTAATGAAAGAACTAAAATAGTATTTATTCAACGTTCAAAAGGTTACTCTTGGAGGAAATCACTTTCAATAGATGATATAGAAAAAATAGTTAAACTTGTCAAATCAATAAAAGAAGATGTTATAGTTATGGTTGATAATTGTTATGGAGAATTTCTTGAAACTAAAGAACCAACAGAAGTTGGAGTAGATATAATGGCAGGTTCATTAATAAAAAATCCGGGTGGAGGATTAGCTTTAACTGGAGGATACATAGCAGGAAGAAAAGATTTAGTAGAACTTATTTCATATAGATTAACTTCTCCGGGAATTGGAAAAGAATGTGGGCTTACTTTTGGAACTACAAGAAATGTACTTCAAGGATTTTTTATGGCACCATACGTCGTTAGTCAAGCATTAATGGGAGCAATATATTGTGCTAGATCGTTTGAAAAATTAGGATATGAAGTGTTACCTAAATTTGATGAAGTAAGAAGTGATATAATTCAAATAGTAAAACTAAAAAATGAAGAAGAAGTAATAGCTTTTTGTCAAGGTACTCAAGCAGCAGCACCAGTTGATTCATACGTTAAACCTGTTCCATGGGCAATGCCAGGTTATGATAGTGAAGTTATAATGGCTGCAGGTGCATTCGTTCAAGGTTCATCAATAGAACTTAGTGCAGATGCACCAATAAAACCACCATATAATGTTTATTTCCAAGGTGGACTTACTTTTGACCATTCAAAAATAGGAACATTAAAAGCTATAGAACATATAAATAATTTAAAATAAATTAGGACTCCTTTTTGGAGTCTTTTTATATTATATTTCCGAGTATTGAATTAATAATTTAAAATTTTAGACAAAAATAAAAAAATACTATATAATAAAAAAGATATTAAAAATAATTTACTATATAATGAAAGGATTATAATATGAAAAAAATTATAAATATAATTCCAATAACTGTATTATTTATATCAAGTTATTTTTTATTTGTAAGCATACTTCAAGATGATGATATAGAAGAAGTAAAAGATAATACACCTATAAAAAATGTTGTAATTGAAAATGAATTAGAAGAACAAAAACTAGATGAACAAATACAAAAGGAACAAGCTGTACAAGATGCAATAAAATTTAGAGAAGATTTTATAAATAAAGATACATTAAATCTTGAAAATTATGATACAGTTTATAGTATAACTAATCAAATTTCAAGTAGCATAAAATCATTATTACAAGAAAAAGAAATATCATATTTATCATCAGATAATAATTCTTTAGTTTTTTCTAAAACAAATTCTTATGAAAAATTTAATAATGAATACTTTGAATTTTTTATATTTAACGTTGATGTTAATTATAAAGGTGGAAAAGGTAATTTAGATTTAATAATAAATAAAGAGTTTCATAGAGATTCAACTATTAATTTAAGTGATAAATATATTTCTTTGATGTATGAAATTTATAAAGAATTTAACACGAGTAGTACTGAAGAAAAATTTGAAAGTGAACTTCAAACTGCAATAGATCAATGTTTAAACGGAGCTTATGGAGCATATATTAATGGTAAGGGTATTAATATAAAAGTGTCGCTTAGTGGAGCAACTTTAGCAATTGATTTCTCTATGAACAAAGGAATTGATGTTGAACAACTTGGTATGACAGTTAAGAATTACAATACTTTAAATGAATTTGAGAATATGGGTGTTAATTTATTTGAAAATAACAATAATCAAAATAAAACATTAAATAATAATGAAAATTACAGATATACATATATGTATCAAAATAATTTAAGTGGTAAATTTACTGAACAGATTGGATTTAAATTTAGATCCGTAGATAGATTTACTGATTACGGAAATAAACAATTTGAATCTTTAAATGGTAAGGTTCTTAAAATAGATAATGATACCTATCCATATATTGAAGACTTAATAGAAAGATTTAATATCGATTTAGGATTTTATATTAATATATACTTAGATAAAAAACAGTTTGCTGATGAAATACAAAAGTTTGCTATGAAAGAAAGATTGTTTAATAATAATGATATAAATAAAAAAATAAAATTAAATGGAGAATCTAGTATGCCAATTCCAGGTGTTTATGATTTATCAATAAGTAATGATATAGTAACTTTTATACTTGAAAGAGATGTTACGGCTGAGGGAATTACTATGAAGTAGTTTGACATCAAACTTTTAATTTGTTATACTAAATAAAATAGCTTAAGGAGATTTTTATGCAAAGATTAGAAGTTTTATATGATAGAAAAAGTGTTAGAAAATTTAAAGACACAAAAATCCCAAGAGAAGATTTACTTGAAATGATAGAATCTGCTACAGAGGCACCCTCTGCAAAGCATCAACAACCTTGGTTTTTTGTAGTAGTTGAAAATAAAGAATTAATTGAAAAAATGGCAGACATAGTTGAAGAAAGTCACAAGAAAATTGGTGATTTAGCTAAAAATGAAAAAGATCAAAAAATACATATGAGTGTTATAAAATATTATACTGCATTTAAAAATGCTCCTGTTGTGGTTTTAGTTTACTCAAAGCCATATGATATGATAGAATATAAGATACTTAAGGAAAATAATGCATCTCAAGAAACTTTAGATATGTTAACTTCTCCTGAATCAACTGGACAATCAATTGGTGCAGCAGTTGAAAACTTCATACTAAGTGCAACTAATATGGGATATGGAACTTGTTATATGACAGGTCCGAACCATGCAAAGAAAGAACTTGAAGAAGTTGTAGGATTTGAAAAAGAAGGATATAGTTTAATGTCTATGATTTCTGTTGGGATAGCAGAAGATAATACACCTGATAAGCCACAAAGAAAACCGCTTGAGAAGGTGTATAAATTTATTGATTAATTTTTGGAGGGGTAAATGAGAATAACTGAAACTAATGTAGTTGAAAATGTAAAATCATATAATATAGTTTTTGATAATGGTTTTGAGTTTGAAATTCTAAACCTTGGGGGTATCATAACAAAAATAATTACACCGGATAAAAATAATAATTTTGAAAATATAGTAGTTGGATACAAGGATTATAAGAGTTATTTAGAAAACCCTTCGTACTTTGGCGCAATAATAGGCAGAACTTCAGGTAGAATTTGTGATGGAATTATAAATATTGATGATGAAACTTTTGATTTATCAAAAAATTATAATCCACATAATGGACACGGAGGAACTAATGGATTTAATAAGAAGTTATTTGATGTTTCAGTAATTAAAGATAGTGATAAAGTAACTTTTAAATTAGAAACTAAGAGTCTTCATATGGAAGAAAATTTTCCTGGAGATTTAGATGTTTATGTTGAATTTGAAGTTAAAAAAGATTTTGAAATAACTCAAACTTATTATGCTAAAACTAACAAAAAGACTTTAGTTAATATGACTAATCATACATACTTTAATTTAAGTGGAAACTTAAAAAAACCTGTTACAGAAAGTAGTTTAACTTTAAAAAGTGATTATCTATTAGAAATTGATGAAACTTGTGTTCCAACAGGTAAAAAAATTGAAACAAAAAATACACCTTTTGATTTTTTAACCCCTAAAAAAATTGGAGATGATATTGATAGTGAAAATTATCAAATTAAAGTTGGATATGGATATGATCATACATTTTTAATAAATAATGATGATAATCAAGTCATTATGACTGATGAGAGTGGCCGTAGGTTAAGCATTACTACAGATCAAAAAGCAGTGGTTATTTATTCAATGAATTTTACAGATGATTTAATTTTATATAATAATAAAACTAATCAAAGAAGATTTGGAATATGCTTTGAAACTCAAGCACCTCCAATTGGTCGTGATATGTGTTTTATTGAAGACTCAATAGTATCAGATATTTATACTCAAAAGACAACTTATAAAATAGGCTAGAAATTTCTAGCCTATTTTATTTTTATGTATTATTATAAGTATATGTGGAGGTGTGTTTATGAATAAAGATTTAATTATAGAAAATACTAAAATATTTGTAAGAAAAAAATTACAAAATGAAGGAAGTGGCCATGACTATTTTCATATTGAAAGAGTATATAATATGTCAAAAGAAATTTCTAAATATGAGGAATGTGATTTATTTATAGTTGAATTAACAGCACTTCTTCACGATATTGATGATTGGAAATTTAATGATAAAAATAAAAATAAAACTAAAAATATAAGAAGGTTTTTAATTAGTGAAGGTTTAAGTGAAAGTTACATAAAAAAGATAGAAAATATAATAAAAACTATTTCATTTAAGGGTGGTATAGTTGATTCAACTCAAAATTCTATTGAAGGAATGATAGTCCAAGATGCAGATAGATTAGACGCATTAGGTGCTATTGGAATTTCTAGAGCATTTATATATGGAGGAAGTAAAGGGAATATAATTTATGACCCAAGTATAGAACCGAAAAAATTTAAAAGTCTTGACGAGGTAAAAGGAAAAAATACTGTGATAAATCATTTTTATAAAAAATCACTCAAATTAAAAGATTTAATGAATACTAAAAAAGGCAAAGAAATTGCAATGAAAAGACATAAATTTATGGAAAAATTCTTAGATGAAATTTATAGTGAAATAAATATATAAAGGAGATATTGGTGATATGGTTGCTCTTTGGACTCCATTTATAGATGATTCAAATGATGTAGAACTTATAAAATTTGAGAATAAGTACGAGGAACTTCACGAGGATAAAATTGAATTAACTAGAATTAGTAGAGATCCAAAAGAGGCTAAACTTTATAGAATGCGTGAAAATTAACTTAATGAAAAAATGAATGGATTACTTGAAAGTTTTGATAAGGGAATAAAGGAGGGTATTAAAGAAGGTATTAAAAAAGGGGTTCATAAAGAAAAAATAGATATTGCGAAAAAATCTTTGAATATGTTAGATAATGAAACGATATCTTTAATAACTGGACTTGATACTTATGAAATTGAAAATCTTAGAAAAAATGAGAAATAGGCTAGAAATTTTCTAGTCTATTTTTTAATATATAAATATTTATTATAAAAAATTATGGTAAATAATAAATATTCGTGTTAAATTATAAGGAAGACGATTTTATAAACAGGAGGTAAAATGGAAGATTTCAAAAATATAAATAAAAAAATATCATTTGGAATAATAATTGTGTCTATTATGATATTTTTTGTATATATGTTTAGTTTACACAATATAACAAACGTTAAAATAATTAATAATAAAGAAATTTTTATTAGTTTATATAATATACTTTTATGCATACTATCAGTTAGTAGTTGTGTAGCTTTATCTAGTAAAAATAAAAATAAGCATATAGTACTTGTGTCCATTATGTATGCAACATTTTTAATTGATATGTTCACATCATCAATATCATCAATTGATCTTCAAATAGATCAAAAAATATACGTTGGTATTGGAACTGCAACGCTTAGATTTTTTATTGGTGTTCTTTGTATTTTACCAAAAGGTATAATAGATTATATTTATGATAATAATTTAAGGACAATACTATTTACATCAACTTATAATTTTATACTATTAATAATAACTAGTTATAGTAATTATGATACAAAGCATTTTTTAGAAATATCAAACTATATAGAATATAATTTATTGTCTTTAATATGTTTTACAATAGCAGCGATAGTATTTTTCTATAAAAGTATTAAAGAAAATAATTATTTATTAAGTATAATAGGAAGTAGTATATTAATTTTCTCAACAAAAGCTATATATTCTATATATCATATAAGAACATTAAATGATGAAATAAAATTAATATCTATCTCAATAACTTACGTTGGTTTCTTAATATTAATAATTGGGATTTTTATGGAATTAACTTTTAATCTAATAAAATATGAAAGTATTAAAAAAGATGAAAAAATAAAAAGTGAATTCTTTGCAAATATGAGCCACGAATTAAAAACACCAATAAATATAATATATTCAACAAATCAACTTTTAGCTTTTAGTAAAAATAAAAATAATTTTAATGAAATATATTCAAGATATGATTCAGTAATAGATACTAATTGTAAGAGAATGATAAGGCTTGTTAATAATATTGTTGATATTTCAAAATTTGAGTCAAAATTTAAAAAGCCTAACTATAAAAACTATAATATTGTTTGGGTTGTTGAATCTATAGTTATGTCTATTGCTGATTATGCTAAAATGAAAAATATAGATGTATTATTTGATACCGATTCTGAGGAATTAAATATAAAGTGTGATCCTGAAATTATTGAAAGAATAATTCTTAATTTACTTTCTAATTCAATAAAGTTTAGTAAAGAAAATAATGAAATATTTGTAGATATATCTCACAATGATAAGTATATAATAATAAAAGTTAAAGATAGTGGTATTGGAATAAAAAAAGAACTGCAAAGTGAAATATTTGATAGATTTGTACAAGGAGATAAGTCTTTAATTAGAGAAAATGAAGGTAGTGGGATAGGACTTAGTATAGTTAAATCTATGGTAGATGTTTTGGACGGAAAAATAGAATTATTTAGTGATGGGATTAATGGTTGCGAATTTACAGTTTATCTTCCAAATAAAATACTAGAAGATGAAAATTTAATCATTAAAGAATATTGTTTTGATGTTACAAAAATGGACTTAGAGTTTTCTGATATATATTAGAATACTTATTGTTTAGAGAATTTATACGTGGTAAAATGAAATAAATATATATAAAGGAGTAAAATATGAAATCGAATATAAAAGAAAAAATAGATTCATTAAAAAATGAAATAGTAGATGACGTAGTTGAAAGTATAAAAATACCAAGTGTTATAGCAGATGAAGTTAATGGTTTTCCATTTGGAGAAGAAATAGATAAGTCTTTAAGACAAACTTTAAAACTTTGTGAAGATTTGGGATTTAAAACTGTATATAAAGATGGTTATTATGGATATGCAGAAGTTGGACAAGGTGAAGAATTAATAGGAATACTTTGTCACCTAGATGTCGTACCAGAAGGTGATGTTAATGAATGGACATTCCCTCCATTTAGTGGAACTATTCACGAAAATAAAATATATGGTCGTGGAACTCAAGATGATAAAGCACCAACTATTGCAAGTATTTATGCAGTAAAAAGTTTAATGGATCTTGGAATTGAATTTAATAAAAGAGTAAGAATTATATTCGGAACAGATGAAGAAAATCTTTGGAGATGTATAAACAAATATGTTAAAGAAGAAGAAATGCCAAGTATGGGATTTGCACCTGATGCAGTTTTCCCACTTATAAATGCAGAAAAAGGACTACTTCAAGTTAAATTAACTTCAAGTCAAAAAACTGATTTAAGATTAAATGTAGGAAATTCATTCAATTCAGTTCCTGATAATGCAAGCTATTTCGGAAACCAACTTAAAGAATTAAAAAATGAACTTGATAAATTAAACTTTGAATACATAGAAAATAGTGATTCGATAAACGTTAGAGGTTGTGCATATCATTCTCAAAGTTGTGATAAAGATGAGGCTATAAATGCAATAAGTAGATTAGCTATAGCTTTAAATAATATTGGAGTAAATTCAGATACTATGAAATTTATTGCAGAAGTTATTGGTGAAGATGCAAATGCAAATAATGTTCTTTTAAATTGCCAAGACGATGTTTCTGGAAAATTAACTTTTAATATTGGAAAATTAATAATAGATGAATCTTCTCAAACTATATGTGTAGATATTAGATATCCGGTTACTTTAGAAAAAGAAGTTTTAGTTAATGCTTTAACTAAAAAAGCTAATGAATACAACTTAGAATATAATGAATACGACTTTATAGATTCAATATATGTTCCAGAAGATAATTTCTTAGTTGAAACATTACTAAAAGTATATAGAGAAGAAACTAATGATTTTAGCAAACCACTTTCTTCAGGTGGTGCAACTTATGCTAGAGCTTTAAATAATTGTGTGGCATTTGGAGCAACTTTTAAAACTACTAAAAAAACTGCACACCAAAAAGATGAACACATAGATATTGATGAATTAATTAAGGCAACTGAGATTTATGCACTTAGTATTTTTGAACTTATAAAATAATAATTGGGGGAATTATGAAAAATATCTTAATAGAGTTAGTAAAGAATAATCAAATAACTGTTAGTGAAAATAAAAGTTCATATCCAAGTGATATACTTAGTTTAATTGAAAATATACTTAATTATAACGATAGTTACACAACTAAATTTAATAATATGGAAAGTTTACTTGGTATAAAAAATCATTTAATGAATTTCCAATATGAAAATATGTCAATTTTTATAGAAACTGAAGATAGCGAAAATAAAAAAACATCTACAATGTTTTATGAACTTTTGGAGAAATTTGAAAAGTTTAGTATAAATTATATAAATGGAAACTTAGGAGAGGCATCTATAAATGATTCAGTACTTATTTATGGAGATAAATCAGATTTAAGTATTAAAGATTATATAATAAAAGTTTATCAAAATGAAAAAGTTTATGAAGATTTTTTAAATGATAATCTATATAATAGCTTTTTAAATCAAATAAAAAGTTCAAATGATTTAGCAAATCATCTTCTAGCTTTCATAGATAAGTTAGAGTCCGATGATTTAATAATTAATACAATAAAAAAAGAAATAATAAAATTTAAGTAAAATATACCCTTAGGGGTATATTTTTTTGTTTTATATGTATATCAAAATAAAAAATGGATATACTCTAAATAAATTTTTATAGACAATATAAAAAGCATATGTTACTATGATACTAAATTAATGACAAATTATATCAAATTTATTTTGATATAGGGTGAAATTTGTCTTAAACTCCATTCTAATTGGGAAAATCAATTTAAAATATTAAGGAAACAGAAAATGAATAAGTTATTAAATAAAAATACTAAATTTAAGTGTAATTGTTCATTATCACCAAGCATTTTTGTATTTAATCTAATGCCTAAAAATGTTAAGGTATCAGGAAGTAATATGGTAACTATATTTGATACATTAAGGCTTTCTACACCTACTTTGTGTAGAAATATAATTCTTCCAAGTGGGGGGAATGGATCTTGTACTTATAGACCAAATCCTTCATGGTTAAATACATCTAAAAAAGTAAAATGTGGTGGAATAAATGTATTAACTGAAAAATCTAGTACACTTTGTCCATTAGGTGGTAAGTTATCACCAATTAATGCAACTATACAAATGAAAGTGAGAGGGGAATAATATGGCAGGACCGTTAAACAAAATAAAACAAACTTCAAAAACAATATTATTTGAAGTTTTTAATCCAGATATTACGGATAATTTAGCTACATATCTAACTAATGAGTATGATGATAGGAATACTCAAAAATTCTTAGAACACTTAAGTAAATTAGAGGTTACTACCTTTGAAGAATTCTTAAGTAAATTTGCTCCAACAATATACGAAACAGTTGTTATTTCTGAGAATGGGTTTAATATGGAATATCATATTCAAAAACCACTAAATATGGAATCAAGAGAAATTTCTTTAGTTAATCATGGATTCTTTAAAATGATTCAACGTTTATACAAAGAAAAAGGTTCTAGTGGATCTAATAATATGAATTTTGATTATTCTGAAATCAGAGAAATGTTAACTCCAGAATACAAGCAAAAACAATTAAGAACAAATAGAAAAAATCTTGAATATAACTTCAAAAAATATGAATCATTAGCTAATGATCCACAAAAAAAGATGGAAAGAAATAATGCAGCTAAAAAGATGATCGAAATTAGAAAAAGTATTATAAATGACTATAATGAAAGTCCAATAAATACTATACCACTTGCACTAAATGATGTTGAAGAGAAGCTTAGACTTGTTGATTCATCTGCAAGTACTACAGATGAAAATATTGTTGTTGAAAATATGAGTGATAAAGTTTCTTTCAATTTCGCTTTAGGTTATGATGCTGAAGGTAATTTATCTCCAATCAAAACGGAAGTTAATTTAGAAAATGAAGAATCAACAGACAATACTGCAGTAGCACTTGCTAAATATATTGGTAATGATTTTGATAGTCAAGCTAATGTAGCAATAAAAAGTGATGCTATGAAGGATATGGTTTTATCTAGTTATGTTGCAAATAGCTCTAGTTTAGTAGTTCAAAGCAAGCAAGATTTAGAATTTAAGAAAGATAATTTACAAAAAGTTTATAAGCAATCACAAGAAAGCTTTATAAATGCTATTTCTACAATAGTACAAAAATTAGTTGGTGTACAAGCATTCTTTGAACATGCAGGAGTTAAAGGTGTTCTTAAAGTTCCAATGATAGTTACTAATTGTGAAATTAGCGAATTACTTGATCAAGAAGAAAAGTTGAAAAAATTAATTGAAGATTTAAATAGGACTCCAGAACAAAAAATTTGGTTCTCAATACTGCCAGGACTTACAAATAGTAATGAAGAATACTTTGTTGGTTCGAGTAATGATGAAGAAGTAGATATGGATAATTTAGATAGCTTTGATATGGAAGAAGAAGGTAGCAGTACGATACCGTTTAAAGCTAGTTTACAAACTGGAAATAGACTTCTTAATATACTTGAAAAATTAAAAGTTATGTCATTCTTTAATTTATATGCAAATGAAAACTCTGGATTTACTAATATGACATCAAGTAGAATTAATGAATATAAAGATGCTGTAAGTACTAGAAAAAGTGAATATTCAGTATTTTCATATCCAAACTTCACGGTACTTCCACAGTCGCAAACTAGTGTAAATATTGGAAAAGATAATTATAGTCAAGATGTTTATCTTTCAATACCAGGTGTTTATTTAGATTCTTCATATGTGGCTTGTGCTATGGTAGTTGGATACCAAGATTCAAAAGTACTTGAATCAAAAGGGTTTAAAGTTAATAAAGAATTCCCAGGGGTTAGATTTGATATAGAAAAAGGAGATAATAATAAGTTATTCACTACTTATTTAAATCGTGAGAGTCAATTAAACCTAGGTAAGGATGTTCAAGATGTTATAAATGAAGACTTATTTGGATTCTGTTTCTCATCAAATCAGATATATAATAAAAATGAATTAATAAATAATTCATTCGTTTATCTAGCGCGTACTATGAAAAAATGTGATAAGACTTATAGTCCAATATATAGAACCTTAACTAGAGATTTAATTTATCAATATATAAACACTGGAGATAAAATAACTAATAAAAGCGTCAAGTTAGCTATTAAAAATGATATATCTAATTGGATATCTGAAAGAGATAGAAATCCTCATGATGCAAATAATATTTTTGGTAAGGATGAAAATGTTGAATATGATTCAATAGATTAATGTTTAAAGATTACTTTTGAACAAGAAGAAGAATTAGTTGATATAGAAATTATAGAAGGGTAGGTATTTTAAATGAAAATAGAAGTAATAATAAGAAGAGAAGATGAAGAGGAAGATGTAATAAGTTTAAAGACAACAGCCCTACTCCTAGGAACAAAGAAAGAAAGACTGGTAAAGTAGAAATAGATTTCAATAAAGAAGAAAAGAAAGATAACAGTCCCGCACTGAAGAAAGATAACGTACCTAAACCTAGAAGAACAGCTAAAGTAGAAATAGATTTCACTGAACACGAATTAAAGGATAACAGTCCTGCACCCAGAAACAAGGACATAGAATTTATGGACGAACAACGCGCTAGGAGAACTGGAAAAATAAACATAGATTTTAGCGAACACTCTTTAAAAGATAATAGTCCTACTCCTAGAAACAAAAAGAAATCTACTCTAGAAGGAAGACTTAAAAAGGCTAAAGAAAATATAGATAACGATGAATATTATGAAACATCAGACTGCTATAAAGAAGAAGTAAAACACCAAAAGAATAAAAAGAAAACGGGTAAAGTTGAAATAGATTTCAAAGATGTAGATACAAGCAGTTTAAAATCAAGACCAGACAACGACGTAACAAAACCAGAAGGAACAGGTGGAATGTGAAAGATGTCTCTAAGAAGAGGATAACCCCCTCCTAGAAACAAGACCACGTCGGAAAGGACGTCAACCGAGCAAAGCGAGGTATGTGGGGCGAAGCCCCACCCTCACTGTCTAAACCAAAGGAGACAATTTAATATGAAAACAATAAGTGCAAAACACTATCAAATAATGGAAGTATATAATTGCGAAAGATTACCTGTAGAGTTATCAGCAACACTAGAATAATAAAAGAGATGCTTGTATAATCATACCCGACAACATGTTAGACCTGGTACCTTGTGATAGAACCCTTTATTTTAAAGACGAGTTAGATGCTAATCTACAAAGTAAACCTAAAATAGGAGAGATAATACGTATGGTACACGAAGGAAATATAGTGGAATCTTCTAATGGACACATCAAAATAAAAGATTACTTATATGATAAGTGTGAAGATTTTTAGATAAAAATCAATAAAGAAAAATATTAATACTAAGCTAAAAGATAACACAACCATAAATAAATGATATCATAGGTGGAAAACCTCCTCCTAGAAACGAGGCAAAATGAAGAAGATAGGTTACTTAATTTTAAACTTTCTTTGTGCTTTGCTTATATCACAAGTAATAATTCCACAATTCTTCTTATATGGACATATACCTAGTGAAAGTATGTATCCGACTTTGCAAGTAAACGACAAGGTTATCTGTTCGCATATCTTTTGGAGTAATGTGAAAAGAAATGACATAGTAGCTTTTGAACCTAATGCGTCAGAGGATTTAGACTTCGAATATATGATTAAAAGAGTTATAGGTGTAGAAGGTGATAGGGTGCAGATTAGAGCTGGGGAAATGAAAGTTAATGGAGAATTAGTTGAAACAGTTATGCCCGTATCTTTAGTGCATGACGGGTCATATGTAGTTCCAAAAGACAAAGTCCTACTATTAGGTGATAACAGTGAGAATAGTTTAGATGCTAGATTCTGGAATAATCCTTATGTGGACAAGGAACAAATAAAATATAAGTTAGAAGTTAGAGTTTATCCTTTTAGAGACTTTAAAATATTCTAAAAGGAATCCTAGGAACAACCTAGGAACAACCGTCCTACACGGACACAAACAAATAAAAATAAAATAAAATCCAAGGGGGATTAAAGATGAGCTTAAAAAAGAAATTAAGTAAAATGGCTTTAGTAGCAGGATTAACTGCAAGTACTTTAGTCAATACGAGTGCCTTAAGTGGTACAGAAAGTATGACGATAAATGCTACTAAACTATTTTCACAAAATAGTTTAGAGTACACTGTATTAATGGAAGTACCTAAAGGTGAAACTGTGACAGTGGTCTCTGAGAATGGAGAATGGTCACAAGTGGAATATAAAGGTCAACAAGGTTATATACATAGTATAGATATACAACCTTTAAATAACAAACCAATAAAAGAAACTTTAGAAATATTTAAAGTAGCGGATATATTAAGTTCAATAGACTCTGAAAGCCATATCCTAGAAACAACAGGAAACGGAGACGTGATACACACGACAGGGTTTGAAGGAGATTATTACGAATTAAATTATAATGGAGTGGTAGCTTATATAAAGAAAAGTGATGTAGACAAATGGCATCCCGTTTCAGGTCAAAAGTTATACCCATTTAACAATGCAAGATCAATAATAGATATAAGAGGACATTGGGCAGAAAATGAAATAGTTGAATTAGCTAATAGTGGTATAATAATGGGTTATGAAGACAACACGTTTAGGCCAAACAATGTTATAACAAGAGCAGAGTTCACTACGATGATAAATAGATATTTCGGATTCGACCTGGAAACAGTGCCGGGAGATTCTATATTCTCTGACGTTCAAAAATATGATTGGTATCACGATACCGTATCAATAGGTGCAACAAGAGGTTTCATAAATGGTTATAGTGACGGTACATTCAAACCTAATAACGAGATAACTAGAGAAGAGGCTTGTAAGATACTTGCAGTAATCTTAAAGGCAGAAGACCCAACTATAGATTTAACATTCCTATTCGATGATGCCAATTCAGTATCACCATGGGCTAAAGAATTCGTAGAGGGGATCCTAGAAACAGGAATAATGCAAGGTGATGCCAATAACAACTTAAACCCAAAAGGAAACTTAACTAGGGCAGAAAGTGTAATGTTATTCTCAAGAATAGATAAAGACAACTCAGACAAGACTGAAGGATATGCAAAAGGTCCAACATTCTCAGCAAGTAAGGTAACAGTTACAGTAGGTGATTCTTTAAACTTACAAAACAAACTAAAAGCAACTTGCTCAATCACAGGACAAGACGTATCTGCCAGCCTAGAAACAAAAACGAACGTCAACACTTCAGTGATAGGTAAACACCTAGTAACAGTAGTGGCAACAGGAACTAACGGAAGTAAAAGTGAAAGGGAAATAATAATAGAGGTAATAGAAAACCATGCACCTCCAACGACTCCTGATCAATACGAACCGCCAGTAGAACCAACACCACCTGTAGCGCCTCAACCTGATATCGACGAAGACGTTCCAACACCACCACCTACACCACCAGTAACACCACAACCAGAACCAACACCACCACCTACACCACAACCAGAACCTGAAGTGGAACC
>JAWXUS010000134.1:0-2875 GCA_044426235.1 Peptostreptococcaceae bacterium
GTTATAGTATCTACTAATAGTAAAATAGAAGATGCAAGAAAAGAATATAGAGTTGTTGATGATATGATTTCTTTAAATCCAGGGGATACAAGTGTGTCATTTGAAGTTTTATGTAAGGAAGAAACTTTCCTTTACAAAAATACATTAACTTTAACCCTTGAATTATTAACTAAACTTCAAAATCAATTCGGAGAAAAATCAGTTGAGTTAGTTTACAGAAAGTGTGATATATAATTAAATATTAGAATAGAGAGGTTTAATGCCTCTCTTTTTTTTGATTAAATTAAAACTAATATCTCAGATGATGTTAGCTTGTTAGCAGTTTTTGAAAGTTCATCTTTTAATTTAGGGCTTGATTTCATACCTATTCCAAATGAGTTAACGGCATCTATTATTATATCTTCAGTTAAAACAGAGCTATTATCCATATAAAGAGCGAATATAAATAATTTAACTATTAAATACTCAAGAACAGCAATCTTATATTCTTCTTGATAGTTTTTAACTCCAACTTTTTTGTAGTATATAGAGTTTACGAAGTAGTTTCTTATATTTTTATTAAACTTTTCAAGTTCATCTTCAAATTCTCCAAGAGATTCATCTGTAACGTCGCCTATGTATTTAGAAAGAGTGTTTATGCATTGCATAGAATAAGGAGAGCTAACTCTTATTGCCTTGCATGAGTTCACTAAAAGGTTCATAGAGCTAATCAACTTTGCACTTGAGGCTTCTTTAATTCCGAAGTATTCATTGTCCTCAACTAATTGTTCTTTAAATTCTATTTTTTCTTCCTCGTTTAAGCTATCGTATATGAAACCTAAGAATATTTTTTTATTTATATTGAATTTATCAGAATAGAAAAGTTCCAGCAAGAATTTATTATCTTTTTCAAAAGTAGAATTAAATCTATCAACTTCTTTTTGGTAATAAGGCAAGTCTTGTTCAAATTCATATATAGAGATTTCATCTTCTGTAAGAATAAGTCTTGTTGCTTCAATGCAAGCTATACTTAAGTCAATACTTACAGTGTTGTTTATGGTTCTAATGTTTCTTGGAAACGACTTACATGTATTTGACATATAGTCTTCTCCATATTTTCCGTATATATCACATAATTTATTTTCATTAAGGAATCCACACTTCTTATTTTCATCCAACTTCATACTATAAGAACTTATATTTCTCTCTCTCTTTACATTTATCTTATTTAAAACATCTTCACGACCATTTTTTTTATCAATAGACCTGTATTTTTTCATAGTGGCTTTATCTATGCTAATTTTCCAACCTTCACAACAACTTCTACTACATTCACTGCCAAT
Organism: Peptostreptococcaceae bacterium; assembly: GCA_044426235.1. Classification (GTDB taxonomy): domain Bacteria; phylum Bacillota; class Clostridia; order Peptostreptococcales; family Peptostreptococcaceae; genus JAGHEK01. The sequence continues at coordinate 1,323 of JAWXUS010000134.1, forward strand.
ACATTTAAATTTATTAAAGTAACTAAGACCTAAAACTTTCATAAAACCCTCCTCTTTTATCGTGCATTATTAAATATATTTTACAATATAAAGTCAATCAATACAAGATTTTTATCTATGATTTATTTTTTTTATAAAAAAAATATTGACACAGTAAATTTATATCGCTATAATGTTAATTAAGGGTATAGGGAAGTCGCAGTTGATATTTTAATGATTATTGGATAATCTCTTAGATTTGTCCAATACGCATGTTTTTGAAGTTTTATATTTCTCGTATTATTTTTTTATGTTAGTGAGTAGGTTTTTCAGCCTACTCATTTTTTATATGCAATAATTAGAAAGCACTATTAGTCAGGCTAAATGACAATAAAAAAAAGAAGCTAACGCTTCTTGTTAATTATAACTTTATGAATTATTTATTCCTTTTTTATAACCCCAAGAGTCCTGCTATCCAAACTAATGAATCTATTGTATCCCACTGCAAAATATTCAGGCGGATTTAAAGAGTCATGTCTGCAATTCCAGCAATTCTCATTATATTTTAATAAAATCTGATAATTTAAACAGCCTAAATAAAATTTTATAATTTAAAGCATCCTCAGTAACAACTCCAAAGTTTCTTCCATCGAAGCTATTTTCTCTGTTATCTCCAAGAAGCAAATATTCACCATCTCCAACTATTATTTCTTTGTTATCTTCAGCATTTGCCTGAATACCATCTAAGACATAATCTTCTCTAAATAATTCTCCATTTAAGTAAATTTTCTGGTTCTTTATAGAGATTGTATCTCCAGGAACACCTACTATTCTCTTCATGTAATGCTCATCTTCTCTTCCTATGCGAACAGTCATCATTACAGAATCTCCTCTTTTTGGATTGAAGTTCTTACTCATTAAATAAAGATTATCTTCTTTGAAGTTTGGCAACATAGATATTCCAGATGGAACCGCTATTCCAAAGTTCATTTTAAAAGTTAAAAGTATAGCACCAAGCGTTACAGCGATTATTACTCTTTTAGCTTCTTTCCTGATTTTTGGTCTTTCGTATAAATGTCTCTCTTTAATATTCTCTATGCTTTTTTTTATTTTTATCATTTTTTATATACCTAAGTCACTCTTAGTGACGTCCCTTATAATTAATTATCAACTATCTCAGTTGACTGCAACTTAATTGTACCACGCAGGGTACAAATATGTCAATAGATTTTTTATAAAAAAATAAGAGCTTATAGCTCTCACTCCCCATCTTTAGACTGACCTAAAACTTTATATATTCTTTTATTTTTCTTTACAGCTCCAAAATCTCTACTATCTATGCCGTAAAGTCTATTGCCACTCATTAAAAAATACTCATCATCAGATAGTGTTATTTCATAACCATTATCAGGTTCGGCAGTTTGAATACCATCTAATACATAGTTTTCTTCAAATTTCTCTCCATTTATATAAATAGCTCCATTACTTATTTGAATAACTTCTCCTGGCATGCCAACAACTCTTTTAAGAAAAGCTTTATTATCAGGACCAGCTTTTAATAAGACAATATTTCC
>JAWXUS010000054.1:0-6213 GCA_044426235.1 Peptostreptococcaceae bacterium
CCAAAGCATTAACATTAGTATTTACTCTCATTTGTTTCCCTCCATAGTTTTAATTAGGCTTCCTTGCCTTTTTTATGTAAGTCTCGCTTACAATTATATATTTCGGATACAATAACTAGGACTTTATACTTTTTTTAAACTTTTTTTAAATTAATTTGTTATTTTGTATATTTTTATTTTAAAATGCAATTATTTCTACATATCTAAACGTTTAAATTTCAACAATTCATTCAACTTTATAAATATAAAGATTTTATTCGAAAATTTTTATATTTTTTATAAATTTATCTTAATTTTTTTATTTAAACACAAAAAAAGAACAAAGATTTCTCTTTGTCCTTTTAAATTTATTGAAGAAGTTGCATAACTCCTTGTGGTTGTTGTTTTGCTTGTGCTGCCATTGACTGCGCTGCTTGTCCTATTATATTAAGTTTTGATAATTGAACCATTTCTTTTGCAACATCAACATCTCTTATTCTTGATTCTGCCGAAGTTAAGTTTTCATTAGTATTAGTTAAATTACTTGCAGTATATTCAAGTCTATTCTGTTGTGCTCCTAAAGTTGATCTTGCAGTATTTAAATCTTCTATGAATGTGTCTAATGTATCTTGAGATGCTTGTGCAGTAGCATTATCGCCAACTTTTAAGTCTTGTAATAAGTCTGTTGCACCTTTCATATCCATTAAATCTATAGTTCTAGTTTCATCATTTGCACCTGCTTGTATAGTAAGTTCTTGATTACTTCCATCTAATAAATTCTTTTCATTGAATTTCGTTTCCTCTGATAACTTAGTTAATTCTTTTCCAAGTTCTGAAAGTTCTGTTTCTATTTTTGATCTATCTGCATCAGTATTAGTATCATTTGCACCTTGTACTGTTAATTCTCTCATTCTTTGAGCAATGTTACCCGCCTCTTCCATTGCACCTTCTGCAGTTTGTATTAATGAAACTCCATCTTGTACATTTCTTTCAGCTTGTTCCATACCTCTTATTTGACTTCTCATTTTTTCTGATATAGCAAGTCCTGCTGCATCATCTCCCGCTTTATTTATTCTCATACCAGTAGATAATTTTTCCATTGAATTACCTTGTAGTGCAGTATTTTTTGCCATTTGATTAGTTGCTACCATTGCATTTACATTTGTATTTACTCTCATATTATTGCCCTCCGTGGTTTAATTAATTTATTTTATGAATTTATGCTTCCTTGCTTTCATATTATTTCTCTCTCTTACAAAACTTATTATATAATATTCGACATATTACTACAATACTTTTTTTAAAATTTCATTATTTTTATAATATGGTTTTATTTTATATTTATCGTTATGATTACCATTTTATTTTTTAAAGTTATACATAAAAAAAGAGCAAAGAATTTCTTTGCTCTTTTAAAATAAATACTTATATTTTTTCATTAAATAAATGAAGTTTTTGATTACTATTTCTAACATATGCATTGTTTGCATTCTTAGTTTTTGAGTATTCTTCTATTTCTTTTTTTGTTGCTTTCATTTTATCAGAAAGAAGATTTTTTATTTGATCATCTATATATAAATCTTCTCCTAATTCTTTTTTTAACTCTTCTATATTAACATTATCTATTATTTCTTGACGTTCATTCATCAAAAATTCTAGTTTCTGTATATCATCATTTTCTATTGATTTGATTATCTTTTCATTTATACTTTTCCATAAATCAGTATAATTCATAAGCTATACTCCTATACTTGGAAGAATTGTGCCATTTGATTATTAAGTGAGTTCATAGTTTTTTCCATTGCAGCAAACTTACTAAATAAATTAGTTTCTTTAGTCGTCATTTTAGCAAGTAATTCTCTAATCTTAGTTTCTTTTGATGTTATTTCTTGAGAATATAAGTTATTTGCAACAGATGCAGTACCACTTATACCTGCTTTTTTTGCAAATACTGAAGTTGAATTTCCTGCATAGCTTTGCATTGTGCTCCTAGCAGTTTCAAATATACTATCTGAATCTCCTGCTAATTTTTTATATACTTCATCTCCATTAGTTTCTAGAGCTTCAGTAAATTTAGCTTCATCAAATGATAATTGACCTTTTTTATTGTAGTCTGAGTGACTTCCAATTCCAATAGACAACATAAATGCAGTATTATCTCCAAGAATTGATTTTTGCATATCATCCATAAAACTTCTTAAGTCTGGATCATTTCTAAGAAGTCCTTCCATAGCTTTCTCTTCCCATTTAGTTATCTCTTCTGAAGACATTGCACTTTTTTGATCTTCAGTTAATGGATCATATCCACTATTTGGTCTTTGAAGAATTTGAGAGTATATATCATCCATCAATGTATTATAGTCGTCAACGAAGTTTTTCATATTCTCAACTACTTGAGTAGTATTATCAGTTGATGTAAGTCTTGCATCTCCTGGTGAATTTACTGTATATGTTATACCATCTATTGTAAATCTATTACTATCTTGATTTAGAGTAGTTACTGGATTACCACTTCCATCAGTAACTATTATTTTAGCATTTAGACCTTCTGTTTTACTAAAATCTACACCACCTAATTTTTCCACTACACTTCCATCTTCATTTAAGAACTGTAAATCACTTTTCGCTCCTATTTCATTTGAAGTAAGTGTGATACTTTTTGTCATTTCACTGTACGATGCTTCGAAACTTCCATCTGATGCATCATTTATTTTCTTTATCATACTGTCAAAGGTATCATCTGCAGTTAAAGTTATTTCTATTTCATTTTCACCATTTTTTATCTTAAATATAGTATCTTCTGAAAGACCTATACTATCATTTTTATCATCAATTTTTGCAGTTATTGTATCTGCAGTTGCTATATTTTCTACCTCAAAATTATAATCAATAGATGCTGATCCTGCACTACCAGTTGCAGTTACAACACTTGACTCACTACTTGTTATATCTAAAGTATTCCAATTACTTTCTGATAATAATGAATCAGAACTTGTCATTGAAAAATATTTATCTTGGAAACCTTGTATATCTGATATTATATCTCTGTATATTTCTTGTTGCCATTCTACTACTTGCTTTTCAGCCTCAATCTTATCTATTTTTGCTTGATCTGATGCTAACATACTTTGTACCATAGCATCTGTATCCATACCTGATGCTAATCCTGTTAACCTATACGTATTATTTATTGTTGACATCCTTATCTCCCGTTACTAAAACCCTATAAAATAGTTATAAAAAAGTTAAAAACTATATAAAATTTTACTTATTACTGATTCATCGTACCTGATTTTGCATAAAGCTACTTTAATTTGTTGTAGTACTCCACAGTCGTAAATTCGGATGTAACGAATCCTACATATTAGTATTATCTTTTTTTGTGATTTACACTAATTTATAATTAGAAAGATTAATACTTGCATTTAAGTCTCTATCAATAATTAAGCCACAATTACAGATATATTTTCTATCTGATAGTTTTAGGTTTTTATTAATAGTTCCACAATTACTACAAGTTTTTGATGAAGGGAAAAATGTATCTGTAATAATAAGATTAATCCCTCTAAATTTACATTTGTATTCAATAAGTCGTCTAAATTCATAAAACCCTTGTTTTGATATTGCTTTTGATAAATGTCTATTTTTCATCATATTAGAAATTTTTAAATCTTCAATAACTATTCTGTACGGCTTGGTTTTCACTATACTTGTAGTAGTTTGATGAAGATAATTTTTTCTAATATTTGTTAATCTTCTATGGATGCGCTTTATCCTTTTTTCCAATTTTATAATATTTTTAGTTTTAGTAAACTCCTTTCTATTTTTATTTTTTCCATATTTTCTTGAAACTTGTCTTTGCATTCTTTTAAGCTTTTTTTCTATAGATTTAACTGTTCTAGTTTTGTTTATATTTTTATAAACCACTCCATTTGAACATATAGCTAAATCTTTTAAACCTAAATCTATACCTAGAGACTCGTTTATTAACTTTTCTTTTACTTCATTAACTTCAATTCCAACAGATAAATACCAATATTTATTATCATAACTGATTCTTGGATTTGTGTATTTAACATCTGTTGGTATCTGCTCATTACTTTTAACCTAACCTATTTTTTCAAGTAAAACTATTTTGTTATCCTTAACTTTTAATTTACCATTATCATTATAAAATGAAGGTTTAGTCTTTCTTTTACTCTTAAACCTAGGAAAAGATGATAGCCCTTTAAAAAAGTTTTGATAACTTTTGCAAGCATCTTTAACAGCTTGTTTAGAAACATTGTTAGAAACTTCTTTAAGCCAAGAAAGTTCATCTTTTTTAAGTATTGTAACTTTCTTTCTAAGGTCATTATCAGATATGAACTTACCACCATTTTTATAATTTTCATCTTGTTTAGAGGGAGTCCAATTATACATAAATCTTGCAGTATTTGAAGATTTCCATAAAAGATTTTCTTGTTCTTTAGTCGGAAGTAATCTAACTTTTTTTGATAAAATCATATTTTATTAACTCCTGTATATTTTTTAATTTTTATACTATTTAACAATACTTAATTTTACCAATTGTTGAGTTGATTATACAAATAGCTAGATTAAATCCAACAATAATTTTGTTTTCTTTATAATTTTTAACTAACAGTTATCCCCACTAAGTTTTTTTATAATCCTTTATTTTTTTTATCTACTTCGTGCCACATATCTCTTATTTCTTCTATAACAGGAAGTATTTCATCAATTATTTCAATATCTTTTTTCATATTAGCACGTGCTAATTCATTTTTTATAAATTCATAAATGTTATAAAGGTCATCCATTGCTTTATTGTCACTTTTATCTAGAGTTATCATAAGCTCTAAGAATATATCTTGAACTCTAACTAATTCTTTATGAACTCTTGGCATATTTTTTTCAAGTAGTGCAAGTCTTGCTATTTTAGTGTATTTTACCGCTCCATCTACAAGCATCAATAATAATTGTTCTTGTGATAAAGTTTCTATTGAGTTTTTCTTGTATGCAGCATATGGATTATTAGTATACATAATTACACCTCTTCTTTGCTTAATAATTTATTTAAATGTGAAATATCTAAAGTGAATTCTTTGTTTTCTTCTTGGATTTTTTGGTGAAGTTCTTTTCTAAGTATACTCTTAGATTTCGGTGCTTCAATTCCAATCTTTATACTTTTATCATCAATTTTTAATATCTTAATTTCAACATCATCACCGATTAAAAATGATTCGTCTTGTTTTCTAGTTAATACTAACATTTTATCGGCTCCCTTGTTGAATATTTTGAGTTTTGGATAATATATTGAGTAGCCTTATTATTTTTAGTGTTAATTATTATTGGTGCTTGTAAATTAACTGTACTATCTTTTATATACTCTCCAACTCTAACCATAGATAATACAAATACATCTTCTGGTTTCTCTATTTCTAATTTTTCTATTATTTCATCATTTATATTAAATTCATAATTTTCTCTTATTTCAAATGGAGAAACTGTTATAAATCCTATATAATCATTTTTTGTTGATATCATACTTTTAAATCCTGGATGATCTTTTATATCATTTAATATAAAAGTTTTTTCATCTTCAAATCCAGGTATTCCATTTTTAAATTCTATTTGCATAATACCCCCTACCTAATATAGTCCATTATTGACTTTTGAACTATATCAGCACTTACTTTAAGAGATGCTTGATAAATTAAACTTGCAGTAGAGTATTCAACTATCTTTTGTGCATAATCCGTGTCTTGCTTTACAGATAATACCTTAGTCATCTCCTCAATACTAGTTTCATTTAACTGCTTTACTTGTTCAGTTTTTTGAATTGTAGTTCCTATTTCAGTTCTTTTGTTTACAACGTGATTAAACATATCTTTTACTTGAGTTTGAATAGTGTCTTCTCCTTCAAACATCAATTCCTGTTTTAATGCATCAACAGTTGCTTGATCCGGTGCATTAGCTATGTCATACATAACTTTACTTAACTCATTTATAGTTCCTAAGAAACCTTGGTTATCTTCATCTTCATATCCAAAAAATTCTGTAACAGATAAATTATAATCCGTAGTTATATTTTCTCCAATATTAATATTAAGTTTACCATTTAAATCAGACTCTTTTATTCCATTTGGATTAGTTTCTGCATCATATAAATTTAATGATAACTGAACTGGAGGACCTTGTTCTATTAAAATTGGTGGTTTTTCAAGTTCAGTTCCC
>JAWXUS010000055.1:0-6212 GCA_044426235.1 Peptostreptococcaceae bacterium
ATATTATTTCTTCTCTTTTTTCTCTGTTCATAAGATTATCTATTATTTTTTTCGGATTTTCATTTTCATAAAGTCCTTTATAGATAGCTTCAGTAATTGGCATTTCAACGTTTAATTCTTTAGAAACTTTATATGCCGCCTTAGTTGCAACTATTCCTTCAACAACCATTTTGATTTCATCTAAAGTTTCATCTAAACTCTTTCCTTGACCAATTAACATTCCAGCTCTTCTATTTCTTGAATGCATACTAGTACAAGTAACTATTAAATCTCCAATTCCAGACAATCCTGAAAAAGTACTTTCTTTAGCACCCATAGCAACACCAAGTCTAGTTATTTCCCTTATTCCACGAGTTATAAGGGCAGCTTTTGAATTGTCACCAAGTCCGATTCCATCACAAACTCCAGCAGCAAAAGCTATTATATTTTTAAGCGCTCCACCAAGTTCAACTCCAACTAAATCATCATTAGTATATATTCTAAGACTCGGTGTCATAAATAAATCTTGTATGTATCTAGCACTTTCTAAATCAGTAGATGCAGAAACTAAAGTTGTAGGCATATTAACAGCAACTTCTTCAGCGTGAGACGGACCAGATAAACTAACGAACTTATTATTCGGTAAAACTTCTTTAACAACTTGTGATAATCTAAGTCCACTACTTTCTTCAAGTCCCTTTGAAACGTTAACTAAAATTTGATTTTCAGTTACAAATTCTTGTATTTTTTCACAAACACTTCTTATCGCTTGAGAAGGAGTTGCCAATATAACAACACTACTACCCTTTATTGCATCTTCTAATGAAGTTGTTGCCTTCATATTATTTGGAAAAACTATATTCGGTAAATAATCTTCATTAATATGATTATTATTTAATTTATCTGATTGTTCTTCATTTAATGTCCACATACAAACATCGTAATTTTTGTTAGAAAGCACAAGTCCTAAAGCACTTCCCCAACTTCCTAAACCAAGTATACAAATCTTATCCATTTAAAACACCTCTAATCTTTTTTTTGACCAATTTTTCTTTCAGTCCCATTAATAAGCCTTTTTATATTTTCTCTATGTGAGTAAATAGTTAAAGCACTCAAAAATAGAGTTATGAAAAATGCCTGATAATTTTTTATGAATAACATTATCAAAGATGATGATGATATTGCAATTATCGATGCTAATGAAACGTATTTTGTAGTAGCTAATATAACTATGAATACCCCAATACAAATACTTGCTATTATAGGATTTATAGTTATCATAGAACCAACAGTCGTAGCAACTCCTTTACCACCCTTAAATCCTAAAAATACTGGATAGTTGTGTCCTAAAACAACGAATGCTACAGCCAAGTATCCTGCAGTTATAGAATCAATCCCAAATTTTTCTCCAAGATACTTTGCAATTAATACTGCAAATGAACCTTTAAAGAAATCACCTAAAAAAGTACATATTCCAGCTTTTTTACCAAGAGTTCTAAGTACATTTGTAGAACCTGCATTTCCAGAACCTTGAGTTCTAATGTCTATCCCTGCATATTTTTTGGCTATTAAGTATGATGTTGATATACTACCTAAAAGATATGAAACTAAAATTATAAGTAACATATAATCATCTCCTTGTTAATTATCTTTTCTTTTCTCTATATTCAAAGTTAATTGGAGTTCCCTCAAATCCAAAGTTCTCTCTTATTTTATTCTCAATATATCTTTGATATGAGAAATGAGTAAGATCTTTATCATTTATAAATAAAGTAAATTTAGGTGGCTTAACTGAAGTTTGAGAACCGTAGTAAATCTTAAGTCTCTTACCTTTATCTGAAGGTGGTTGATTAAGAAGTACAGCTTCCCCTATAACATCATTAAGTGCCGAAGTTGAAACTCTCTTTGCATGTTCATTTGCAACAACTTTAACAGTCTCTAAAACTTGATCCATTCTTTGATTAGTTTTAGCAGATATGAATATTGAAGGTGCATACATCATGAATGGGAATTTCTCTTTTATAACTTTTGAATAATTTGATAAAGTTTTATGGTCTTTTTCAAGTATATCCCACTTATTAACTACGAACACACAAGCTTTTCCTTCATCATGTGCAATTCCTGCAACCTTAGTATCTTGTTCAGTTATTCCTTCAACCGCATCAATTACTATTAAAACAACATCTGCACGGTCAACTGCAGCCATACTTCTTATTACAGAATATTTCTCAACAGTTTCATAAACCTTACTTTTTCTTCTAAGTCCTGCAGTATCTATTAATAAATACTTTTGGTCATCTTTTTCAAAGTAAGTATCTACAGCATCTCTTGTAGTCCCTGCTATTGGAGATACTATAACTCTTTCTTCTCCAAGAATTTTATTTAATATAGAACTCTTTCCTGCATTTGGCTTTCCAGTTATAGCAACTCTTATCATATCTTCGTCGTACTCAGTATTTAGTCCTTTTGGGAAATTCTCAATTACTTCATCAAGTAAATCTCCAAGTCCCATACTATTAGCACTAGATATTCCAACTGGAGTTCCAAGTCCTAATTCATAAAAATCATAAGTATCGTCAAATTGCTTTTGACTATCTATTTTATTAACTACTAATATTACTGGTTTATTAGTTTTTCTAAGAAGTTCTGCAACCTCTTTATCTGCAGCAGTAAGTCCTGCTTTTCCATCAACTACAAATAATATAACGTGTGCCATATCCATTGCAAGCATAGCTTGATTTCTCATTTTAGTTAAGATTATGTCACCGTTTTCTCTTTCAATTCCTCCAGTATCTATTAATGTGAAGTGAGTGTTTAACCACTCAACCTCCGCAAAAATTCTATCTCTTGTTACACCTGGAGTATCTTCAACTATTGATATTCTCTTTCCTGCTAACTTATTAAAAAGAGTACTCTTACCAACATTTGGTCTTCCAACAACTGCTACTATCGGTCTATTATCAGTCATATTATTTCCTTTCTTATTACTAATTATATTTTGTTATTTTTCATAAATTACTTAATCTATCTTATTTTAGTATTTTATCGATAAAATCATTGCCTTCACTAAGACAAGGTACAACTTCTATGTTCATAGTTTTTTGAATTTCTTCTAAAGTTATATTATCAAGGAAAATTTCCTCATCGGCTTTTAACATATTTCTTGGAATATATAATGTTTCACCTAAATCAATTCCTTGTAGTTGGTCAATTATGTCTGTTGCAGTTATTAGACCAGAAACCGTTATAGTTTCACCAAAGAAATTATTCTTTATTTTGTAAACATTTATTTCAAGATTTTCACACTTGTCCATTATGTGAGTAGTTAATTCTGTCATAAACTCAAATGCAGAATGACCAGTTGCAAGTGAAACTTTCTTTTTAACATATAATCTTTCACTTTGGTTTTTCTCTATTTCATTTAAGTATTTTCTACAATCATCATCTTGCTTTTTAATCATTCCAACTCCATTTTCAAGTTGAATAAAACCTTCATATTGATCATACTCTAATAAATCTTCATTTGCTATCATATAAAATTCATCCGATAGGAATATAAATCTAGTTCCTAGCTTGTCCATATATTCTTTATGAAGTTTGTGAACTTGATTTATAGTTTCTTTTGCAGTTTCTTCACTGAAAATTTCAAGATTTGGTAAATGTCCTCTATGCTTTGTTATTCCAACAGGTACTGCTGCAACACTATTTACATATGGATATAAGTTACTTAAATCTTTAACAGTTCTTTCAAGCTCTTCTTTATCATTGTATCCCGGACATAGTACTATTTGGCAATTCATTTGAATTTGTGCATCGTGAAGTCTTTGCATTATTTCATAAACCTTACCAGAGAACCTATTTTTAAGCATTTTAACTCTAAGTTCAGGATTTGTTGTGTGAACTGATATATTTATTGGACTTATTCTATACTTTATAATATTGTCGATATCTTCATCACTCATATTTGTTAGAGTTATGAAATTTCCTTGTAAAAAAGATAATCTTGAATCATCATCTTTAAAATAAAGTGTTTCTCGCATACCTTTCGGTAATTGGTCTATAAAGCAAAATACACATTTATTTTTACAACTTTTTGCTTTGTCTATTATAGGATTTGTAAATTCAATCCCTAAATCATCATCATAATCTTTTTCTATTTCATATATATATATTTCTTTGTTTATTTTTTGAATTTCAACTTCTAAGTATTCATCACTCATTAAGAATTTATACTCTATAATATCATTGATTTCTTGATTATTAATAGAAATTAATAGATCACCTTCAACTATATTTAACTCATCTGCTATACTATTTTTGTAAACTTTACTTATTACATTATTACTTTTTTTAACATTTACTTCCATTATATATCACCTAACTTTTCTGTATATATTTTTTTATAATACCACGTTTTATTTTGAGTAGTCAACCCAAACAAAAAAGATACCACAAAATGATAAATACCAATTTGTAGTATCTTTTAATCTAATTTTTTTAATGTTTAACTATTATTAATGTTTCCTTATCTATTTGATGTACCATACCTCCAACACTTTTTGACATCAAAAGTGCCTTTTGTTGCAATTCTTTATCATCTTTAACATAAAAAACTGGACACCCCGCATTTTTTACTTCTTTATTTATAGTTATAACACCAAGTGTATATTCATTCAAACCAACATTCATTCCCATAAAATCACCTCTTTATTAATTTTATTTAGTATTTATAGAAAAATCTTTTAAACATAAATTTTTGTTTCTTGCACTAGATAATACCGGTGCAGATTTTATCGCCTCAATAGCTTTCTCTACATTTTTTTCGAGAGGTAAATAAGCTATAACTAAACTCTCATTATTTGGATTTCTTCTTGGAAGTGGATAAAAAGAAACTTCATAACTTTCTCTATAAATTCCAAGTCTAGAATACAAGTTGTAAATTATTGCATCTCTTTGCCCTGCATCTTGAATTATACCTGCATAACCATAGTTATTATCCTTTGGAACTATTTCAAGACCTATTCCTTTTTCCAAAAATCTTTTTCTATCCTCTGCTAAACCAACATTAGTTATACCTTGTAATTCTCCAACTTTAAGAATTGAATCATTAACAAATGAAATTTCAACAACATTAATATCTGCTATTTCTCCAATTTGAGGTCTTGATAAAAGTTTTTTCATAACAAATGAAAGTATTAAACCTAAGGCCGAACCAATAAAAATAGCTATATTTTCATCTATCTTAAATTCGGCCGTTATAAGATAAAAACTAGCAACAGTTAAAAATGATGAAATTATACACATATAATTTCTAACTTCATAAGTTCTAGCAATTTCCTCAATAAAAGGTCCACCTCTTTTTACTAATTGGCCATCTTCTTGATTTTCAAGAGAATTTCTCATAGCCTCTCTTACTTGTCTAAACTGCTCAGCTGCAAGTGATAAAAATGTTATCGAAGTATATGATCTTTCAATAAGTGCAGGCACTAATAATGCACCAAGACTTGATGCAACAAATGCAAGTATAAATTGATTTAATATCGTATTTGGTTTTGTTGGATACTGACTATTATCAATATTTAACATAATAAACCTTGATAGTATACCAATTAATATCGCAATTAAAAATATTTTATCCATTATTTCACCTCTTTAATTTTTGTATGCACTTAAATTTCTCTTTGCATATTCAATAACCGGAGTACTATTTACCGCTCTTAAAATTTCATCAACATCTTTTCTAAGAGGTAAGTACGGTATAACAATCTGTTTATTTTTAAGATCTACTCTTGATATTGCAAGTAAATCTTTTTCGTCAACATCTTTATTTATACCAAAATTAATAAAAATATTATGAAGAATAGCTTGTCTTTGAAATTCATCTGCTACTACACCAAAAGATTTAAAATTATTAGGGGTAATCAAAAGCCCAATTCCATTTTCTAAATATTTTTTTCTTGAATCTTTAAGACCAATATTATCAATATACACATTGTTTACTTTTAAAATTTCGTCATCAAATGTAATGTCCGCTACTTCAACCTTTGCATAATCTCCAATACTATCTCTTCTAAGTATTCTTTTAAATATTAAACCAACTATAACTCCACCAATTATTGCAACTATTGTTGCCCCAAAATAACCTAAATTATGTACTTTATACGACCTTATAAAGCAAATAGATGCAACTAATGAAGTTACTAAACTTATATAACTTCTACTTTCATAACTTG
>JAWXUS010000056.1:0-6199 GCA_044426235.1 Peptostreptococcaceae bacterium
GAGTTTTTCTTTGATTTCAAGAATAATTTTCTTGATTTAATTAGTGAGGAAGTGAATGAAAACACTATTCAAGGAAATAAGAAATCTAATAAAAAACCTAAAAAGAGTAAGCCTGTAATGGAAGATTTAGATGAGGATCAAACTATAAAAATTGTTGGATTTAATAAAGCGGAAGATGATTATTTAGAAATACTAGAAGGAACTAGTAGTTTTAATGCAATTGATGATTCGACAAGTTTTAGAAATAGTGAATTTGGAGAAATAAAAAGGGATTTAGAACCCGAAAAAAAAACTGAAAAATTGGAATTAAATAAATTAGATTTAGAAAAACCTCCAATTGATAAGAATTTAGAAAAAACTTATGCAGAAAATATTAGCTTTTTTGACAAGGAAAATATATTTAAAGATTATAAATTTCCAAGTACTAAACTTTTAAATAAGTTAAATCAAAAAGAAGGAAGTCAAAAAAAGGTAATTCAAAATGCGGAAACTTTAGAAAAAACTTTAGCAGACTTTGGAGTTAGTGCAAAGGTTAGTCAAGCAACTATTGGTCCTAGTATTACTCGTTTTGAAATTCAACCAAGTGCAGGTGTTAAGGTTAGTAAGATTGTTAATTTAACTGATGATATAGCACTTAGTTTGGCGGCTAAAAGTATAAGAGTTGAGGCACCAATTCCGGGAAAAAGCGCGATTGGTATTGAGGTACCAAATGAAAAATCTTTAATAGTTACGTTAAGAGAAGTTCTTGAGAGTAATGAATTTAAAGAATTTGATTCAAAAGTTGGGGTAGCACTTGGAAAAGATATTTCAGGAAATCCTGTGATTTTTGATATTTCAAAGATGCCACATTTATTAATTGCAGGAAGTACTGGAAGTGGAAAGAGTGTTTGTATTAATACTTTAATTGCATCTATTTTATACAAAGCAAAGCCTGATGAAGTAAAGCTTTTATTAATTGATCCAAAGGTTGTTGAACTTGCAAATTACAATGGAATACCACATCTTTTAATACCAGTAGTTACAGATCCAAAAAAAGCATCTGGTGCACTTAATTGGGCGGTTAATGAAATGAATAGAAGATATCAATTATTTGCAAGTAATGGAGTAAAGGATATTAATAGTTATAACGAAAAAATTGAAACTAAACTTCCAAGAATAGTAATAATAATTGATGAACTTGCGGATTTAATGATGTCTAGTGCTAATGATGTTGAGGATTATATTTGTAGATTAGCACAAATGGCAAGGGCTTGTGGAATGCATTTAATAGTTGCAACTCAAAGGCCTTCAGTTGATGTTATAACTGGTGTTATTAAAGCTAATATTCCGTCAAGAATTGCTTTTGCAGTTTCATCTCAAACGGATTCAAGAACTATTCTTGATATGGGAGGGGCCGAAAAATTACTTGGTAGAGGAGATATGCTATTTTATCCTTTAGGTTCTTCAAAACCTCAAAGAATTCAAGGTGCTTTTATGAGTGAAAAAGAAAGTGAAGACGTTATAGAATTCGTTAAGAGTCAAGTTAGTGAAGGTATAACCTATGAAGAAGAGATTATTGAATCATTATCAAAAAGTATTGTTAAAGAAGATGATGACGATGAATTTTTAAGTGATGCAATAAACTTTGTAATTGAATCTGAACAAGCATCATCATCAATGTTACAAAGAAAATTTAAAATAGGATTTAATCGTGCAGCTAGATTAATCGATACTATGGAAAATAGGGGTATCGTTGGGCCGAGTGAAGGAAGTAAACCAAGGAAGGTTTTAATAGCTAAAGAAGACTTAGAAAGCGAGTTTTAGATGAATTTAATAAAAATTGAAGAGGCACTAAAGTTAAAAGATGTTGTTTTTGTTGATGTTAGAACTGAAAAAGAATATGAAGAAGATTTTATTTTAAATGCACAAAATCTTCCTCTTTTTAAAACTGAAGAACATTCAGTAGTTGGAACTATATATAAAAATGATGGAAAAGAGGAGGCTATAAAAAAAGGATTTGATTTTGTATCATATAAATTAAAAGACTTTTATGAAAGTTTCCTAAAATTATCAAAAGAATACGAAAATATTGTTATTTATTGCGCTAGAGGTGGTATGAGAAGTGGTTCAATATATAATTTAATAAGTAGCATTGGAATTAAGGTTTTTAAGTTAGAAGGTGGTTATAAATCGTATAGAAATTACGTTATAAATTATCTTGAAAATGTTTCACAAAATAAAGAATTTATAGTTTTACACGGTTTAACTGGAGTTGGAAAGACTGATTTATTAAAAGAATTAGATAAAAGAGAAATTGATAATATAGATCTTGAAACTATTGCAAAAAATAGTGGTTCTACATTTGGGTTTGTGGGGTTTGATGAAAAGCCCCCGACTCAAAAAAGATTTGAAAGTGAAATTTTTTATAGAATTTTTTATTCAAAAGGAAAATATATATTTATTGAAAGTGAAAGTAAGAGAGTTGGACACGTTTTAATTCCAAATAACTTATATGAACATTTAGTAAATTCTAAAAATCATTTAATAGTTACCGATAATCTAAAAAATAGGGTAGATAGGCTTTCAAGAGACTATTTATGTGTTGATAATTTAGTTTTGGAGGAATGTATTAATAAGTTTAGAAAAAGGATTGGAAATGAAAAGGTTGATGAATACATAGGACTGCTTAAGAGTGATAAGACAAAATTAATCGAAAATTATTTAGTTGAGTACTACGACCCGCTATATAATCATTCAGTTAAAAAGTACAGTTACAAAGATGAAATTGATTTTTCAAATATTGAAAATGGAATTTCAAAAGTTATAGAGTTTAAAAATAGTTTAGAAAATAATTAAAAGGAGATAGTTATGAATTTACCAAACAAACTAACTTTATTTAGAATTTGTTTAATACCAGTTTTTATATTTTTTATGGCGAGTAATATAGAAAATAAATATTTAATTTCTTGTATAGTATTTATAATAGCATCGATTACAGATGCTATGGACGGATATATTGCAAGAAAGTATAACTTAATAACTGATTTTGGAAAATTTATGGACCCTTTGGCGGATAAATTATTAGTTTTAGCAGCTTTAATTAGTATGACAGAGGCTAATTTAGTTCCAAGTTGGATAGTTATAATAATTGTATCACGTGAGCTTACAGTAAGTATTTTAAGAGCTATAGCCGGAGCTGAGGGAAAAGTTATTGCCGCAAGTGGTGGTGGAAAAATAAAGACTATTAGTCAAATGGTTGCGATTATGTTTTTATTATTTGGTGAAAACTATAATAATTATATAATTGTTAGCATTGGAGAGATAAGTCTTTTGATTGCAACATTAGTTACAATTCAATCAGGATATGAATATTTATCAAAAAATAAAGAGTTATTTATGAATAGTAAATAAGGGATTGAGAATACGAAATGTATTCTCAATTTTTGTATAAAAGCTACCTCTTAGGGGTATAAATAAAATACAGATTTTTAGTTCTATTTTATTGACTCAAATCTATTTATATTATATAATAATAAAAAAAAGAACAAATGTTTGCTTTGTAAATAAACTTAACAATTGGAGAAAGGGATAAATTAACTATGAGTATAGATAAAGATAAATTAAATGCACTTAATTCCGTTATGGGAAAGATAGAAAAAGAGTTTGGTAAAGGTTCTATAATGAAGCTTGGAGATGCTACTGCAATGGAAATAGACGTAATTTCAACAGGTTCAATAGGGCTTGATATAGCAGTTGGTATTGGTGGTCTTCCAAGGGGAAGAATAATTGAAGTTTATGGACCGGAATCTTCAGGTAAAACTACTGTTGCACTTCATACAGTTGCAGAGGCACAAAAAAATGGAGGAATTGCAGCATTTATAGATGCAGAACACGCACTAGATCCAGTTTATGCAAAGGCACTTGGAGTTGATATTGATAACTTAATAATTTCTCAACCAGATACTGGAGAACAAGCACTTGAAATAACTGAGGCATTAATTAGAAGTGGTGCTATTGATATAATAGTTATAGATTCAGTTGCGGCCCTTGTTCCAAGAGCGGAAATTGAAGGAGATATGGGAGATTCTCACGTTGGTCTTCAAGCGAGACTTATGTCTCAAGCACTTAGAAAATTAACAGGTTCAATTAAAAAATCAAACTGTGTTGCAATATTTATTAACCAGCTAAGAGAAAAGGTTGGAATAATGTTTGGTAATCCAGAAACTACAACTGGTGGACGTGCCCTTAAATTCTATTCTTCAATAAGACTTGAAGTTAGACGTTCAGACGCTATAAAACAAGGAGATACTATTGTTGGAAATCGTACTAAGGTAAAAGTTGTTAAAAATAAGGTTGCACCTCCATTTAGATTAGCAGAATTTGATATAATGTATGGAGAGGGAATATCAAAGGTTGGAGATTTACTTGATATAGCGGCAGATGTTGATATTGTTAAAAAGTCGGGTGCTTGGTATAGTTACAATGAAACTAAGTTAGGACAAGGTAGAGAGAACGTAAAAAAATTCTTAATTGATAATTCTGATTTAATAACTGAAATAGATGAAAAAGTAAGAACTCACTATAAATTAGGTGAGGCAAGAGAAAATGCATCAGAAGAAACTTTAGATGAAACCGATTTATAATTTAGAAGTCATCTCCTTATATCTTGACATAGTTTTGAAAAAATTATAAAATTAAATTAAGAATTTTTATTTAAAATAATACTATTATGGTATAATAAATTTAGTTGATAAAAATTGACATTTAATTTTATTAAGGAGGTGGGTGTCATAGAAATGATTTTATTAGGTACTGTAGGCGGTATTATAGCTGGATACTTTATAAGAAAAAATATATCGGAGGCAAAAATTGGACAAGCTGAAAATTTAGCCAAAGAAATTATAGATAAAGCAAACAGAGATTCAGAAACAGTGCAAAAAGAAAAACTTCTTGAAGCAAAAGAAGAAATTCATAAATTAAGAAGTGAAGCCGAAAAAGAAAACAAAGAAAGAAGAAATGAAGTTCAAAGGTTTGAAAAAAGAGTTATCCAAAAAGAGGAAACTCTTGATAAGAAAATTCAAAACTTAGAACAAAAAGATAATACTTTAAATCAAAAAATTAAAAATGTTGCTAAAAAAGAAGAAGAAGTTGAAGGTATAAAAGAAAAACAACTTCATACTTTAGAAGAAATATCAAAAATAACAACAGAACAAGCAAAAGAAATTATACTAAGTGATGCAGAAAAAGAAGTTAGAGTTCAAATGTCACATATGATAAAAGATATTGAAGCTCAAGCTAAAGATGAAGCTGATAAAAAAGCAAGGGAAATAATAGGGTATGCAATACAAAGATGTGCAGCAGATCATGTTGCAGAAACTACAGTTACAGTAGTTAACCTTCCGAATGATGAAATGAAGGGGAGAATAATAGGTAGAGAGGGTAGAAATATTAGAACTCTTGAAACTTTAACAGGAATTGATTTAATAATCGATGACACTCCAGAAGCCGTAGTTTTATCAGGATTTGATCCAATTAGAAGGGAAGTTGCAAGAATTACTCTTGAGAAATTAATTTCAGATGGAAGAATTCACCCTGCAAGGATTGAAGAAACTGTTGCAAAAGCTAAAAAAGAAGTTGATAATATAATAAAAGAATACGGTGAAGAAGCGGCATTTGAAAGTGGAGTTCACGGACTACACCCAGAGCTTATAAAACTTCTTGGTAGACTTAATTATAGAACAAGTTACGGTCAAAATGTATTAAAGCATTCTCTTGAATTATCTCACATAGCAGGAATTATGGCAGGAGAAATTGGAGCAGATGTTAAACTTGCTAAAAGAGCTGGATTACTTCATGATATAGGAAAGGCTGTTGATCATGAAATGGAGGGAACTCACATTGAAATTGGTATGGATCTTCTTAAGAAATATAAAGAATCAAAGGAAGTTATTCATGCAATGAGTACCCACCATGGAGATTACGAACCTGAAACTATTGAAGCGGTACTTGTAACTGCTGCAGATGCAATTTCTGCTGCAAGACCTGGTGCTAGACGTGAAACTTTAGAAGCATACATTAAAAGACTTAATAAGTTAGAGGAAATAGCTAATTCTTACGAAGGTATTGAAAGATCATTTGCAATTCAAGCCGGTCGTGAAATAAGAATTATGGTAAGACCTGAAACTATTGATGATGCACAAATGCATTTAACTGCACGTGC
>JAWXUS010000135.1:0-2850 GCA_044426235.1 Peptostreptococcaceae bacterium
TAAATAAATGTATATTTTGATACAACTTTACAACTTATACGATTTTAATAATAATGAAAGCAAAGAGATGGATTAGATATATAATCTATCTTTCTTTAGAAATGAAATAATACAAGGTATACTTTCTACTGAAGGAAATTTAGCAAGTGTTGATGATGTTAGGATTCTTACAACAGGAAGTTTTAAAAACTTAGAATTTCAAGCAAGACTTAGAGAACAATATATTGAAGAAGTTTGGCTATTAATAAGGCTTTTAAATATTTAGAAGAAAATATAGATAAACCTTTAACTTTAGATATTATCAAAAATTATAATAGCTTAATTGTTACTGGATTAAAGAGCAAGTATAGTGGAGAATTAAGACAAACTAATGTATTTATAAATAATACAATTTATAGTCCACCTGATTTTAGAGAATTGGAAAGATTAGTATATAATGGTTTGTATGAAAAAGAATTTAAATATAGGATATTTTAAAATTTTTAACAAAGTCATAATTTTTAATAGACAAATTTTTATCTCATATTAAATTAATACTTATTTATTTTAGTTTTTAATCAAAAATATAGGTGTTATAAATTTTGTATTAAAACTACTTTAAAATACTTTAAAACTATAAATAAATTTATATTTTGATATAGTTTGTATCTAATTTCAAATAGTATTATACATAATCTAAAATTTTCACAAATTTAGCTCAATTTATTTGCAGTATATAATATTTCTTGATTATTTATATTTTCTTTTACATACTCATATAAGGTTTTAGACCTATCAACATTATAATGACGCTGATAAATAAATTATTTAGTAAATACATCTTTGTAGTCCTCCTTTATTTTTGCACTATCTAAGCATTTAAAATTATTTCTTAAGTATTCTAGTTTATTAGAATGAAATATATCGCCTAAATCTTCATTTACTGCATTTCCTAGATACATAACATCGTTATAAACACAAGGAATAATATTACCATTTAGCATTATGGCTACTGATGTTCTACCTCAAGAACATCCTCCATCTAAATCATATATTTTATCCTCACCATAATTAAAATTAATATCAAAGTTAGGATATTTATCTTTACACATTTGTACATATTTATATAAATCTTCAACTTGAGTGTTATTCAAGTCTAAGTATTTATTATGTTCTGCATTTCCAGTCATTCTTATTTTTTTCAAACTTATAGCTCCGTAATCTTTTTTATCCCTATCTTAATTATATTCTCTATATCTTGAAAGTTTTCGCTTGTAACTGTAGTAGATAACATTACTAAAATTTATTATTTCTACATAGTTTTATTGCATTCATAACATCATCGAAGGTTTCATTGTAACTTCTAATTCCATTGTGTTTTTCAGGATTACTATTATCTAAACTAATTAATAATGTAGTTAGATTAGATTTTACTAATTTTTTTACTCGTTCTTCATTTAAATATGTACTATTGCTACTTAACGTTAATTTTTTAACTTTATCTGTATTATTAGTTAAACTAAGAGCATGTTTTTTATTAGATCTTCTATAATTGCAAGTGTAAGATTTGGAAATATATTTTCACATCTTTCTAATGTTTCATCAAGTTTTTGAAAATTTTTACTATGTATTTTATATTTAAAACTTATACTTGGCCCATTTATAAAATCATTATATTCTTTTTTGATTTTGGTCCAAAAAATGTTATAGCTCTTTGATTATTTCCTATATTAAAATTTTGTATATGACATATTACATCCATTTCTTTAGTTATCATAAATACCTCCTCTTAAAATACTATTTTTTTAATTATTACATGATTACAATTATATTTCTATAAAGTTCGTCTTTATCCTTTTTTAATACTATTTAAATTATTAAAAAATCATTAAAAAGTTTATTTATAATTTAAAAATAAATTACTAATAAATTCTTTTATAATTTTAAGTACAGGATATTTTAAAATTTTTAACCAAGTCATAATTTTTAACAGACAAATTTTTATCTCATGTTAAATTAAGACTTATTTATTTAGTTTTTAATCAAAAATATGGTGATTGTAATTATTTTGTATTAAAACTAATTTAAAATGCTTTAAAACTATAAATAAATCTGTATTTTGATATAGTTTATATCTAATTTCAAATAGTATTATACATAATCTAAAATTTTTACAAAGTAGCTCAATTTATTTTAAGATTCATGATTAATAAAAAATCCAATTAAATCATAAATGTATTAGACAATTAAATTAAACATAAATATTTCGATTTTAAGATAAAATAACTGCTTTAATGATAATTTACATCAAAATCAAGATTAAAGAGTTTAAATATATAAATAAATGATTATTTTAATGGTATTAATGGTGTTTGCAAAATGCATATTTATTTATTTTAATAATATCTATTATTTTTGTATAAAATTGCTTATAAATTTATGTCTGATTTTATTGTAGTAGCAATATATTATTAGCTTTTATATTGAATTATTTTTATTTTACATTGGAATTTCAAGTATTTTGATACTATTACAAAAATGGTTTTATTTTAATTTTTTAATTTAATAGCGATTTTATTTATTTTTTTTAATAGCGATTTTATTTATTTTTTGATTTTAAATTTTATATAATTTTGTCATTTAATTTTTTAGTTATATTTTTTGTAATGGATTATGTTTTTTAGAATTTGATTTTTTATTTAAGCAAGGTAAAAAAATTATTTTTAGATTTGAATTTTTAAAATGATTTATTTTTTTATACAACGAGAAAAGAACAGAAAAGTTATCTTTACTAGTCTTTACTAATATTTAAAAGATCTATTTAAAAGATCTATTTAATAGTATTTAGGCATACCTGAAAGCATTGGAAAC
>JAWXUS010000057.1:0-6088 GCA_044426235.1 Peptostreptococcaceae bacterium
ATTTCAGGTGTATCAAGTCTACCAATAAGTGATGAGAATTATATAAATAACTTAAATTTAGTATCTGCTAAGAGAAAAAATAAGTTAATTAAAAAACGCGATAAAGATAATGAGAATAAAAAAAAGGAACTTTTAAGAGAAACTGCAATAGATTCTGATAAAAACCCTACTCCAATATCTAATGAGTATTTATATTCAATCTTTGAGGAAACAGATGAAATGAAAGATGCTATAAATTCTATAAAAGAAGATAATTGCACTCAAGAAGATTTATCTGATAATGTTTTTTCTGAAATAAAAGAAGATATAAGGCTGGACAAAGACAAAGACTGCTCTCTTGATGGTTCTTTAGATGATGTTTTAGAGAATTTATCTAATAAAATGTTTGATGATATTTTAGAAGATAATGAATTAAAAGATGATGCCTTAGAAGATTTTATAAATAGCGAAGTTAAAATTACACCTGCTAAAGATATATTCTCAGACGAGGGCGAGAATATGACAAGTGTTAATAGCATAGACGATAGTTTTAAGGACTTGTTTAGTGGTAGTGAAGATAAATACTTAGGCGACTATTTAAATACCTTAGAGGGCGATACAAAGGACGATTTAGATAGCTTATTTAAAAGCACAACTATTTTAAGTTCTTCAAGTAGTATATGTGATGATGATAAAGGTATTTTAATGAATGGGTTAAGTCCTAATGAATATAGTGAAAGCGAGTATCAAACATACAACTCTAAAAACGATGCTCAAAAAGACTTTAAAACTATTAACGACAAATTGTCAGATATACCATTTGTTGACCAATCAAAAAAGAAAAAGAACTTCTTAAGCAACATAAAGAGGAATATAGAAATGCGTTCAGATAAAAATTTATTTGACTAACATCAAGGATTAGAGATTCTCTAATCCTTTTTTTATAAAAAAAATATTGACTAACAATAATTATTTTTGTATTATAATAATTGTAGTGATGGTAATAGTTTTTTGTGTTATTTCTATTAAACCACACCTTTGAAGTGTCAATCAACGATAAAAAAAAGAGGAACTTTACTTAAATATAGTAATGCTCCTCTTTTTTTATATTTATATTCTTTTTTCTATTAACTGTTTCTCATATTCAAATGGAATTACTTGACCAATAGTACTGTCTCCATTCATTCTAAGCAACATTTCTCCTCTTTGAGCTTTAAGTAGGAATAATTTTTCACCATCACTTAACTTAAAAGTTTCTTGAAGTAAATCAATATCTGTTGAATTTTGCTTTAAAAAGATATTAGTTAAAGCATTTGTTAAAACTGCTCTTCCTTGTGGACTCTCTGCAAATTCAGTAAAGTTTTGTGATGCAACCAAAAGCCCTCCATTTCTTTTTCTTATTCTTCTTGAGGCATTTTCTAAAAAGGCAGCTGTAAATTCACTTCCAGCCATATTTTTAGATACAAGCATCCAAGCCTCATCAGCTATAACTCTCTTTTTTATCTCTGGGTCTTTCTTTATAAATTTCTCCCAAGTCCAAGTAAGTGCAACATACATTCCAATAGGTCTTAAAACTCCTTCTTCAAGCTTTGATATGTTAAATGTAACGATAGGAGAAGATTTAAAATTCATTAAGTTTTTAGATGTTTGACAATCAAACATATCGTATATTCCACCCTTTTTAAATATCCTTAAAGCATTTGATAAAGATATTAACTCTTTCTCGTTCTCTTTTCTTGCATACATATCAAGCAGGTTATGGAAATCTGAAAATGTAGGCATTGGCTTTCTCATACCATTTGTGTACATTATATTAGTTGTTTTATCAAAATATGGTTCAGTTATATATAAAGACTTAGGGTTTTCGTTTATTCCCTTCATTTTATATAGCTGTTGAAGTATTTGAGACGTAGCTGATTTTTGCCCAGGAGATAGCCCTCCAGCCATAACAGCTATTAAATTAAGCACATCAGATACTTTATCTTTAACCTCAACTGTTTTTATTCCAGTTGGTCTATCATTTTCATCTAACGCATCAGCCTCTTCTATATCAAAAGGGTTTATTCTCTCAGAAGACTCTGGTGCTAAATAAATTAAAGAACCTCCAAGAGAATCCGTTATTTTCCCATACTCTCCTTCTGGGTCTATTATAACTGTTCTAACTCCCCTTATAGCACTTCTCATTGTAAGAAGAGATACAAAGAAAGTCTTTCCACTACCTGCTTGACCTATAACAGTTATATTTGAGTTATTAAGTTTACTTCTATCGTAGAAATCTATAAGAATTGGCCTCCAAGTAGTTAAGTTTTGACCACAATAAATTCCTGATTCGTGAGATATTTCGCTATTATAAAACGGAAAACAAGCCGTTAAAGCTCCACTATTAAAATTTCTAAACATATCTGGTAAATAACTTCTGCCAAAAGGAAGAACAGATTTATACCCTTCATCTTGCCTTAGGTAAGTTGGCATCATATAGATTTTTCTACCTCTTAGCTTGTTGTCAAATTGTTGACTTTCTTTATCAAGTTCATCTTTTGAGTCTGCATACAAATTACAAGTTATTTGAACTTGATATAACTTTTCAGTATTTCTCTCCAATTTGCTTCTTTCATTGTAAAGAGCTGATATAGTATCATTTAATCTTGTTAAGTTTTGTATGTTACCCTTTTGTGTTTCAGTTGAAAGCTGTGCTTCAAATTGCGTTATTTTATGAGTTATTTCGTCTATCGCAACCCTATCATCAGCAGGTTCTATATGAATGCAGCTATCCATATCTCCATCGTAATTATAAATGTAGTCAAGCCAAGTAACATGCACTTGTTGAGGAAATCCTTTCATAACAAAATTCCTTATATATTTACCACTAACTATCAAATATTCATCTGCGCTTCTATCTATTGATGTTGGAGCTATAAAGTCTTTTACATCATACCTTCCATTATTAATGAAATCTTCTTTTTTATTATTTTGCCTTCCACTATTTCCACCTAAATCTAAATCAACTTCATGTTCAGATTTATTTTTAGAAAACTTATTTTTTAACTTATTAAACATTTATTCATCTCCCTTTTGAAGTATATTTCTTATTTTACCTATTCTATTTATTATTTTAATTGACTTATCTTGTAAATCCTTATCAGCAGAGCCACTATTGGCAATCTCAGTATTAATTCTTACTTGCGCTTCATATAAAATCCAATCTAATTTAGTTTTATCAGTTGAATTAAATATCTTATCTTCAGCCTCTACAAGTAAAGAAGTAAATTCTCCACTTACAATGCTCTCGCTTTGACTCGAACACTCTTTGTGATATGCACAATACACTAAATCAATAAGTTCGTTTGTATTTAGAATGTTTGATTTTATATCAACACCTTGCAGTCCCTCTATAATAATAGAGCATCTACTTCTAAGCTCTTTCATTGCATATTCATACTTTTCTTCGTCAGTTGAACTTGTAAGCGTCACAGCGTCATTAAACGGCACTATTATATATTTATCTGTTTGTTTATTGTTTTGAATATCATTTAACACATTGTCCATAGTTCTGTAATAAACATCTGCATATTGGCTAAGCCCTGGGAATGTTTTTAGTGTATTATCAATATCTTTTTGTAGAAGCTCTAAAGAATTTGTATTATTAGACTCTTTCTTTTGAACAAGTATTGATATTGGGTGAGAAAGTGAGTTTAAAAATCTTTGATAACTCATCTCTATTATTTCTTTTTCTTGGTCTGTTTTTAAGTGATAGTTTATAGAGCTACATTTTATAATTGCTCTATATTGAAACATTCCAAGGTCTATCATATTATCTTTAATATCTTCATATGGTAAAAAATCTCTTGTTGTGTCCACTTGATGGGAATTAGACGCATCAACGTTGTTTGGGTCGGTTTTTTTAATTTGCCTATGTACTGCAACTCCCGCTAATGCAACCATTAATATTACTGGCGCTAAAATTACTAATATCATTTACATATCCTTTCTTTTATTTAATATTCTTTTTGATTTTTTATTAAATTCCATTTTAAGTTTTATATATTTAAACAATGTCAATTCCTTCTTTTTGTAAAATGCAAACGGAACACCTAATAGAAGAAGTGGCAATCCAATTATTCCACCAAGAATGCCTTGACCAAATACTAAGTGCCAAAATAATAAATTGACTGCAAAAAGAACACCTCCACCTAATAACCAAAAAAATTGAATAAATGTTATTACTCCACCTACAAACTTTTCTTCTTCATCAGTATTTGGAGGTATTTGATACGTTTTAGAAATGCTAATCAACTCCTTTATCATTTTTTATTTATTATACTTATTTAAGTTGTTTTTTATAAAAAATATAAGAATTAATTAAGATTAAAGATGAATAACCTAATATCTGCGTTTATTTATACGTAAAAAAAGAGAGCGAAAGCTCTCTTTATTGGCTATTTTTAATTATAAATTTATTAAGAGTAGGGCTAAACTCAAAAAAGTCACTTCTTTTAAATGTCTTTTTTTTGAAGACTAAGTCTTATTTTACGCATATACTGTTCATCAATATCCTTATCTAAATAAATTCCTACATTTAATCCTCTTTGCACCCCATATTTAATTTCTACTAATTGCTTATAATTAAATTCTTTAAGAACACTAATATCAAAGTCCTTAGCTTTAATTATTCTAAGTTCTTTAAACTTCTTTTCGTTATAAGGAGTATTTAGGACTAAACCTATTTCTCTATTTAGGTCTTTTGTTAACTTATCCTTAATTGCCAGTCTCTCAGAATAATCTTTATTTAGATAATTTGAAATATCAACGCCTTCTTTTAAAGAAACCCTAACCTCTCTCATTTGCTCAAAGTGAATATCTTTATTTAAGTACTTAGTTGTATCAACATCATCTAATATACCAAGCCTTATTTCTTCCATTTGATATGGGTTATAGTCATCTGCATATTTACTCATATCAATATCATTAAGCAAACCTATCCTTATTTGTCTCATCTTTTGATGATTATAGTTAATGTTTAGGTATTTAGAAATGTCAATTTTGTCAATTACCCCCTCTAATATTTCGTCTATTTGATAAAGTTCAAATCCTTCGCTTGAATATTTATCATAGTAGTGGGCGAAATCTATGCCCTTTTTCTTCCATATGTAGCACAATATATTTTTATCTTGTGTGTTCAATAAAAATCACCTCGTTATCATATATATATCATAAAGTTTTAATTTTCAACTTAAATATGTTTTATATTTTTATAAATACTTTAATTTAAGTTTAATTAATAACATTATATAAAAAATTATAACATAAAAATAAAATTAATAAACATATATATGCATATATAAAGCACATATATAAAATTTAATGTTTAATTAAATAATGTATATTTTCATTAATATATCTATTAGGGGCATCTTTATTATTTGGATTATACTTTTTATGTTTTTTAGTGAACATTTTATATTCACCAAATTCACTCATAACTTCTTTTATGAAACTACAACTTAAAAGTCCTTCGTCATTATAGCTTAAAAATAATAATCTCTTTTACCACTTATCCCTACTAAAGTTGGATTATCATATCTTGCAACAGTCTCAGGCAGACGATAAATTGATGAATACTGTCTTTCGTTATAAGGAGGGTCTAAATATAGAATATCCCCACTTATAGATTTAATTTATAGCCCTATAACCCTTCTCTTTAAATCTTGAACTCACAACCCCAGTTCCTGCGAACAAATCATCGAACACTAATCCTTTACCATCTCTATCTTCGACTACCTCATCTACAATATCTTCTAAAAAATCAATTATATATATAAAGGTATAGTTGTTGTTTTAGTTCGTTTATATGACTAAATGTTTTATTTATATGGCTAAATGTTTTATTTTTATATCTTAAAATAGAATATTTGTGTGTTAAATTTTATATTTATATATTATTTTGCTTTTAATATTTCATTTATTGTTATAAATCATATATATCCGACAGTTTATTTTATTAAGATAGATAAGGTTTAAATATAAAGATTGCTTTACTTTTCTACCAATCATTATATTTTAATGTTTACTATTTGATAGACTGCTATCTTTATGCTTTAGTCTTTAGTCT
>JAWXUS010000136.1:0-2834 GCA_044426235.1 Peptostreptococcaceae bacterium
AGCGAAATGTTTTTACATTTATAACCTTTATTTTATAAGTTGTACTATTTTAGTCAAGAAAAGGTTGTACTATTAATAAACAAATATTGTATTTATTCTAAAATAACTTTGTACTATTTTAGAAATTAGATTGTACTAAAAATAAATAAGTCTTGTACATCATATGTATTGGAACTAGAGGTTTTAATAAAAGGTTTTAAAGAGATCTTATCTATCAAAATATATAAATCAAGAAAGGAAAAATATTATTTGTTTGATATTTAAAAAATCATCATATGTTCTAATCTTTATTTTAAATCTAATAATTTCATCTCAAATTAATCCTATTAAAAAAATTCTTTTAATATTACACTTTATTAACTAAATAAATTTTATTTATACAACTAATCGTTTCTAAATGATCTATAACTCTTTTTTATAAATTTAATTAAAAATATTTTCAAAATAAAAAAAGCAAGGAGCTAACCCTGCTTTTAAATTAATAGATCTTTATATTAACTTTTAAAATCTTCTAATGATAAAATATATTTTATTAATGGATCTTGGTTATTAATATTGCATAAATTAAGGCTTTCTCTATATAAATCTTCACTATCCCAAGAAACTATTTTTATTTCTAAATTATTCTCAAGTATTTGTTTTAACATAATAAATCTAGCTATACGATCATTTCCGTCTTGAAATGGATGAATAAGTTCAAATTTATAATGAAATGATGCTATATCTTCTAAAGTAATTTTATCCAAATTATAATACCAAGATAATAATTCATTTAATCTAGATTGAACTTCAAATGGTTGTGCTACTTTTACTTTAGCACCAATAATCATATTTGGAATAGATTTATAAATTCCTGAATATCCTCTTTTGTGCATAGTAGTATTAAACATAAGTCTAGAATGTAAATCTTTAAGAAATAAATAATCAATTTCTGTGCCTAATGTATCTATTTATTTGATCAAAAACATAGCTTAAATTAACTGTTTCTTGCACATCATCTAAAGTGTGCGTTCCTGTAATAACATTTTTATCAAGTAAAAGTGCTAAAGCCTACGTTGTAAAAGTTGATCCTTCTATTTTATTTGAATGATATAAAAAACTATGTTTTAAAACATTATATAAAGAGTTTTTAATTCTTTTGTGTTTAGTAACTATTCTACAAAATTCATATCTAAATTTATCCCCTCAATTTTTTTAAATTATATGTTAATTATATTTATTTTACAAATCATTTTATTAAATATTACACATAGATAACGAGTGATAATTCTTTATTTTTCAATTTTTTTAGAAATTTTAATATTAATTTTCTCAAAAAAATAAGCTATTTTCAAATAAGAATTACTTGATAATTTTATAAAAAATTTTATATTAAAAAATCTCTGTAAAAATCTTTTATATTTTTCCTGTATATTTTTATGATTTTTCACGAAAAATCTTTTATTTTGTAAATTAATGATTTATTACACCTTGATAACTATCAAATTATTCATTTAAAAGCTATTTTAACAAATCAAAAACTCTTTTCGATGTGATTTATCTACAAGGCTATAATTTATTCT
Source organism: Peptostreptococcaceae bacterium (assembly GCA_044426235.1). Classification (GTDB taxonomy): domain Bacteria; phylum Bacillota; class Clostridia; order Peptostreptococcales; family Peptostreptococcaceae; genus JAGHEK01. The sequence continues at coordinate 1,563 of JAWXUS010000136.1, forward strand.
TACAACTTAAATAAATAGCTTTTGTATTTTAAGAATTTATTTATTAATTTTTGAATTTATATTAGCTTAAATTTTTATATTTTTTTGGATTTATTTTAATCTATTTTTTTAAAACTAATTTTTTTACCTGCTAGGTTTTTAGTTTTATAAATTTTGGATTTATTTTTAGTTTTATTTTTAAAGCCTTATATTTCGATTTTAAACAAAAAAATACCCTTTTTAAACTCATTAGTAGTTTAAGGGTTAGAAGTGGATTAAAATATTAAATAAATTATTATTTTTGATATTTAAAAGTGTATATCAAACTCTAATTTTAACTTTAATCTAATTTTATCAAATAAATTTTATAAATGTGTCACATAGATAACGGCTTTTAAAAACTTTATAAATCCAGTTAAAATCTAATTTTCTAAATGTGTTTTTTGCTTTTAGGGTTTTAGATTTTTTTTGAAATATAAATTTTTTTAATTAATTTTAGAATTTAAAAAAAGATTTTGTTTTGTGTTTTTATCGAGAACAGAACAGAAAATCGACCTTTACTAGTCTTTACTAGTATTTAAAAGATCTATTTAAAAGATCTATTTAAAAGATCTATTTAGGCATATCCAAAAGCCTTGCAATGACTGGGTTTGAGGTCGCGAACTGTGTCACCTTGATAACGTAAGTGTGTCACATTGATAGTCTAACTGTGTCACATTGATAGTGAAAGTGTGTCACATAGATAATTTAATGTGTCACATAGATAGTCAAATATGTCACATAGATAGCATTAAATGTGTCACATAGATAGCGATATATTACATATAGATAATGAACTGTGTCACATTGATAAAATTGACACATTGATTTTTTTATGTTATATTTTAGGCGACAAAATTTTTAGGAGGCTATTTTATGAACGAAATCGAAGAAATTCAAAATCCTAAAATTCTTATGAAAAACAATTTGCTTGTTCAATCAAAATACAGTTTGACATTAAATGAAAATCGAATTTTTCTTCTTGCTTTATATAAATTACAAAAGGATTATTATGGTTCTATGACGTGTTATATTTCTTATAGCGAGTTAAAAGAGATTATAAAAAGAACGAACGATAGAACTGTTAAGAGTATAACGGGATACCTTGGAAACTTGATGAAAAAGAGTATATTTTTTATGGAAAAAAAGAAAAACGACAAGTTAGTTTGGGGTCAATATAATTTTATATCTGGATATCAATTTGACGAGGAAACTCAAGTGTTTAAGATTGATGTGCCAAAAAAGATTTATGAT
>JAWXUS010000002.1:0-147519 GCA_044426235.1 Peptostreptococcaceae bacterium
TGAAAATATTAATAGATTTACATACTCACACTATTGTAAGTGGTCATGCATACAGTACTGTTGAAGAAAATATAAAGTCTGCAAAAGAAAAAGGCCTTAAATATCTTGGTATGTCAGAACACGGACCTATTATGCCAGGTGGTGCGCATCCATTTTATTTCTCAAATATTTTTTGCATACCAAGAGAAATTGATGGTGTAAATATTTTAAGAGGTGCAGAGGCAAATATATTAAATGAAAATGGAGATATAGATTTATCTGATTTTGATGAAAATCTAGATTATATGATAGCAAGTCTTCATACTCCTTGTATAAAGCACGGAACTATTGAAGAAAACACTAATGCTGTAATTAATGCTATGAAACACAAAAAGGTAAAAGTTATTGGACATTTAGATGATAGTAGATACAAAGTTGATTATGAAAAGGTAGTTTTAAAAGCTAAAGAAGAAAATGTTATATTTGAAATTAATAATTCTTCATTAAAGCCACAAAGTTTTAGGGTTGGGGCTTGGGATAATGTAGTTATTTTACTTGATATGTGTAAAAAACATAACGTTGATGTTATTATGGGAAGTGATGCGCATATTTCATTCGATATAGCAAATCTTTGTTATTCTGAGGAAATAATAAAAAAATGTGATTTTCCACTAGAACTTGTGGTTAATTATCACGAAGAAAAAATCAAAAAGTATTTTGGAGTGTAGAATTATCTACACTTTTTTATTGACTTTAAAAAAGAATGATGTTAATATTTAAGTATCAATATATTGATTTTAAATAGCATACTATTAATCAATATATTGATACTGAATTTAAAAATTTTATGATAGAGGAGAATATAATGAAAAAACAAATTTTACTTGGTCAGTTACTTGAAACTGTAGATAGTTTAAAGGGAGATAGAAAGCATAAAAAGAGAGAAGAAAAAAGAAAGAATCATTGTGATGAAAGAAGATTAAAAAGAGAAGAAATGATTGATAATGGATTAGATTTTAATCAAAAGATGATTGCAAAAGAAGAAATGAAAAAGAAACGTATGGAAATGAAAGAAAATATGACAGGTGAAGAAAAAGTACAAAGAAGAAATCACAAAATGTCATCTGCAACTAAGAATATATTATGTTATTTACTTACTAATGAAGATATAAATCAACAAACATTAGCTAAGATTATGAATATTTCACCTCAAGCAACTTCTGAAATAATAAAAAGGTTAGAAGGTAAAGGGTTAATACTTAAAACTTCTGGTGAATACAAAAATGAAAATATAATTAATTTAACTGAAGAAGGTCGTGAGGTTGCAGACCACGTTGATAAAAAGATAAAGGAAGATGCTAAGAATATATTTAAAGACTTTACTGAAGAAGAACTTGATTTACTTAGTAAATTAATAGAAAAGTTGAATATTCCAAAGAAAAATAAAGAAAGTGATAAAGAGAGATAAATATGAAATTATTTAAAACGTATTGCCAAAAATATAAGTTTTTAATAGTTTTTATATTAATTTTAAAGGCTATTTCAAGCTCTGCTGAAGTTTTAATACCGATGTCTTTTGTTTATATGGTTGATAATATTGTGCCAAAAAATTCTGTTTTAGAACTTGTAAAATGGGGTGGGGTAATGATTTTATTATCACTAGTTACTATGTTGTTTAACTTGTTTGTAACTAAGATGAGTATAGATCTTGGGATTAATGTTTCAAAATCAATAAGAGAAGATTTATTCAAGAAAACTTCAAATTTAGATTGTGAGCAAGTTGATAAATTTGGAGTATCATCTTTAACTGCTCGTTTAACTACAGATGTGTTATTTCTTCAAAACTTTATTCAAAAGCTACTTGGTAAAGGAACTAGAACTATAACTATACTAGTTGGTAGTTTGATGTCTGTTAGTATAATTGATAAGAAATTATCTTTAATAATGCTTTTAGTTATACCATTTATTTCTGTGATAGTGTATTTTACAACTACTATTGGATTTAAAAGATTTAAAGAAACTAAGAAAGCTAATGATAATTTAGTTAAGTCAATTAGAGATAATGTTATGGGAATTAGAGTTATAAAGTCTCTTTCTAAATCAGAGTATGAAAAAGAGAGATTTAATAGTTCAAGTGATTTATTAAGACAAAAAAATATTAATGCAAGTTCAGTAGATGCAATAGGTTCACCAACTATGACTTTAGTTGTAAATATGGGACTTGTAGCTACTATAATGATTGGTGCATATTGGGTAAGTACGGGAGATACTAGACCTGTAAATATTATTGCATTTATGAGTTATTTTACAATGATTTTAACTTCGTTAGTTAGTGTTGGAGAAATGTTAAATTCATTATCAAGATCAGTTGCAGCAGCTAGTAGAATAACTGAAGTTTTAGATATGGAAAGTAGAACTTATGAAGGCTTTGAAACTGAAAGTGTAAGTAATCATTATATTGAATTTAGAGATGTATGTTTTTCATATAATGATAAAGAAACTTTAAAAAATGTTTCATTTAAAATTGAAAAGGGTGAAACTTTAGGAATAATTGGTCTTACGGGTTCTGGAAAAACTACTATAATAAATTTATTGCTTAGACTTTATGAGCCGTCTAGTGGAGAAATTTTTGTTGATAATAAGCCTGTAAATTCTTATTCATCTGAAGAATTATATAGAATGTTTGGAGTAGTATTCCAATCAGACGTTATATTTGCAGAGAGTGTGTCTGAGAATATTTCATTTGGTAGAAATATTTCAGAGGAAAATATTTATTATGCATCACAAACTGCACAAGCAGAGAACTTTATTAGTAAATTAAAAAATAAATATAATACCTTAGTAAATGTACGTGGACAAAATATAAGTGGTGGAGAAAAACAAAGACTTTTAATGTCTAGAGCGCTTGCTAAAAAGCCACAAGTTTTAATTTTAGACGATTCGACTAGTGCACTAGATTATAAGACTGATTCTATATTTAGAAGAAGTTTAAGTGAAAACTATAGTGATACAACTAAATTGTTAATATCTCAAAGGGTTGCATCTATAATGAATGCAAGTCAAATATTAGTAATTGACAAAGGAAGTATAATTGGAAAAGGCACACACGAAGAATTAATTAAAGAGTGTGAATTATACGAAAAAATATCAAATATACAACTTGGAGATTCTAGTTTGTATACGATAGGAGGGTAGCCTTATCAGACCAGGTAGAGGAAAAATGGATATGAATGCTCCAAAAAGAAGTGGTAAACAAAATATTTCTACTTTTGTAAAACTTACAAATTATCTAAAGAAATATAGAGTAGCTTTATTTTTTGCAGTTATTTTAACCATATCATATAATGTACTTTCATTAATGGCACCGAAAGTTATTGAAAGTGCGATTTCATTAATTGAAGTTGAAGAAGTTGATTTACAAAAAGTATTTAGTTTTTGTGGATTTATGTTAATTTTTTATATTTCATCATATATTTTAAGAGTATTATTATCTTTATCAATGATGAAATTTGGGCAAAATATTGGATATAGTTTAAGAAAAGATGCTTTTGATAAGTTTGAAAAACTTCCGCTTAAGTATTTTGATACTAATCAAACTGGAGATATCATAAGTAGATTTACATATGATATAGATACGGTTTCAAGTTCTATTGGGCAAAGTTTTATAAACTTTGTGACTAGTATGTTTACTCTTATTGGTTCTTTATTTATGATGACTGGAACTAATATGGAATTAATGCTTAGTTTCTTTATAACTATTCCAATATCTATAGGGCTTGGATTTGTTTGGACTATGAAGGTTCGTTCATTCCATAGAGAAAAGTCTAAAAAAATGGGTGAATTAAATGGTTATATTGAAGATAAAATAACGGGATATAAAACTGTTAGAATATATGGTCAACAAAATAATATTTTAGAAAAGCTAAAAATAAAGAATAATGAATGGGCAAAAGCACATTTTAAATCTGAATTTATGGGTGGCGGCGTATTAAGATCTGGGTTATTATTTGTAACTAATATAACTACTTCTCTTTTATACGTTCATAGTTGTATATTATTTTTAGATAGTAAAATTACCTTAGCAGAAGTTTCAAGTTTTATTCTTTATGCTAAAATGTTTACTGGAATTTTAAATGAGTTAACATTTATTATTGCAGATCTTCAAACTTCTCTTGCAGCTGCAGATAGAGTATTTGATTTTATGGAACAAAAAGAAGAAAAGCCAGATAATGTTGATGCTATAAATTTAGAAAAACCAGTTGGAAAAGTTTCTCTTAAAAACGTTAGCTTTAGTTATGATAAAAATAGAGAAATATTAAAGGATTTAAATTTAGAAGTTGAAGAAGGAAAGGTAGTTGCAATAGTTGGGCATACGGGAGCTGGAAAAACTACACTTATAAATTTACTTATGAGGTTTTATCACCCAACAAGTGGAGAAATCACTTTGGATAACATAAATATAGAAAATTTAACTCAAAAAAGTTTACGTTCATCTTGTGCAATGGTACTTCAAGATGCTTGGTTATTTGGAGGGACAATATTCGATAATATAGTTTATGGAAGGGAAAATACTACACTTGATGAAGTAATTGATATTTGTAAAAAAATATCACTTCACGAGTATATTTTAACTCTTGATAAAGGGTACGATACTTTAATAACTGAGAATACAGTAAATATTTCTCAAGGTCAAAAACAATTAATAACTATAGCTCGTGCTATGTTACTTGATGCTAAAATATTAATTTTAGATGAGGCAACTTCAAATGTTGATACTTTAACAGAACTTAGTATTCAAAATTCTATGAAAACTTTAATGAAGGATAAAACATCTTTTGTTATAGCACATAGATTATCAACAGTTAGAAATGCTGATATAATTCTTGTTATGGATCAAGGTCAAATAATAGAGAGAGGTTCACACGAACAATTATTAAATGTTAAAGATGGAACGTATTCAAAATTATACAATTCTCAATTTGAAGAGATAGATAATTTTAAAAAAGTTATGATTTAATTATCATAACTTTTTTTTGTGAAATAAAATATGAAATATATATTATTAACTGTTAAAAAATTAATTATACATATTTAAAATAAAATTGATTGACAATATATATTTAAAGGTATAAAATAAACGAGAGATAGATAATCGTTATCAATTATAATTCAAACATAAATAATATAATTTATAGGAGGTAGGGATATGAGCCCTAAAGATTCATTTAAAAATCGTTTACCAATAAGCGAAATGAAAGAACAAATAGTAAGTTTTTTAAAGGAACAAAATAGTATATATTTATCATTAAAAAATGATACAGATTTTCCAACTTTAGAAATTGCAGAATATAGATTTTATAATGGAAAGCATTTAGTTGTTTTACCACCAATTTCAATATTTATAAATACATTAGAAACTGGATCTAAAATAACAGGATTTGTGTATGATAAAAATGGTAGAGGTCTTAAAATGACTAAAAGAGTTTATGGAGATTATGTTTGTGAAGAGTTAAGTACAGACAATGAAATGTTAGTTGAATTATCAAAGACTGATGATTTCGTAAAGAAAATGCTAACACATAATGCTAAATTCTTTGCTTTAGAGGCTGAAAAATCTTTAGCATACTTTGGTTCAAGTGAAATATACACATTAGACAATGAAATGAACCCAAGTTTTTCAGAGTTTACTATGACAGGAAAGAAAAGATATGAAAATAGTCGTCACGTTTTAATGACATATTTAGATGATAGAGAAGTTATATTCAATGTAATAGTTGAAAATGGAGTTTATTACTCTTTAACTAAAGCAAATTCTAGAAAAGTTGAACATATAAAAAATGGTGGAGTAGTTAAAATATTTGATGGTCGTGATAATCATTTTGAAACGAAAATAAATATACTTGATGAATCATTAACTACTGAAGTATTCGAAAAGTTAATGTCAACAAATAATGGACATTTTAAAACTAATGAAAATCTTTTAGCTATTTCATTTAGCAAGTAAAGAGAGGTATTAGAATGAATATTATAAATGTCGATTCGATAACTACAGGTTATGAAGATAGAATAATAATTGATGATTTATCGGTTTCTATAAAAAAAGGATCTGTAACTACAATCATTGGAGAAAATGGTTCTGGAAAATCAACATTATTAAAAACTATTGGTAGAATTTTAAAACCAAAAAGTGGGGAAATAAAAGTTAATGATTTAAATATTCATAAAACGAGTACTAAAGAAATTGCAAAAATACTAGGAATGCTACCACAAAGTCCAAAAGCACCAAATGGACTTAGTGTGGCAGAAATAGTTGAATATGGAAGATTTCCACATAAAAAAAGTAATGGTAAAATGACTCAAGAAGATTATGATATTATCGATTGGGCACTTGAAAAAACTAACTTATTAGAATTTAAAGATAGAAACATTCAAGCATTATCTGGTGGACAAAGACAAAGAGTATGGATTGCAATGGTTTTAGCACAAGAAACGGATATTATACTTTTAGATGAACCGACGACGTATCTTGATATGTCTTATCAACTTGAAGTACTTCAATTAGTAAAAGAACTTAATGAAGACAGAGGAATAACTGTTGTTATGGTTCTTCATGATATAAATCACGCGAGTAGATTTTCTAAAGAACTTATAATGATTAAAAAAGGAAAAGTTATTGCACAAGGATCACCAAAGGAAACTATGACTAAAGAAGTTTTAAGAGAAGTTTTTGAAATAGATGCTACTATAATAAATCTACCAGATACAGACATTCCAGTTTGTTTATCTTATGAATTATTAAGAGCAGAGATTTAAGGGGGATTTTATGTCTAGTAAAGTGATATCAAAGCCCATAGAAAAATTAGAAACAAAAACTAAAAAGAAAGTAACTTTAAAACAATTAATAATATTTTCACTTCCAATATTTTTACTTTGTATAGGGATGAATATAATGTATTTTACTCCGCATACAACTCTTAGTCAATTTTTTGATGCACTTATAAATTATGATAAAGATGATTTAATTCATTACGTTGTAGTTAACGTTAAGTTACCAAGAATAATTGGAGCAATGACAGTTGGAGCATATTTGGCAGTAGCAGGAGCTGTAATGCAGGGAATAACTAGAAACTATTTAGCGAGTCCTGATGTTGTTGGAGTTAGTGATGGAGCAAATTTAGGTCTTAGTATTGCTATGGCACTTACTGGTGGAATGACATCTTATGCAAATAATATAGTTTTTGCAATGATTGGAGCAACAGTTTCAACGCTATCAATATTTTATATATCATCAAGAATAAGAGGAAGAGAATCAGGAGTTAAACTTTTACTTGCAGGTTCTGCACTTGGAATGTTGTTTTCAGGATTTTCAACTAGTATAAATATTTGGTCAGGGCTTGGTCAACCGATTCAAGTTTGGAATAATTCAGGTCTTTTAGGGATTAAGTGGCTTGGAATTGGAATTTTAGGTATTGGACTTATTGGTGTTATAATAGCATTTTTAATAGCAGGTAGAATAACCGTTTTAGGAATGGGAGATGAAACTGCTATAAGTCTTGGACAAAATGTCAAGTTAACTAAAACTTTAGGAGTTATAAGTGTTGTTTTAATTTCTGCATCAACAGTTTGTACAGTTGGTAATATTGGATTTGTTGGACTTATAATACCTAACATGGTTAAGATGGCAGTCGGTGAGGATTTTAAAAAAGTTATACCTTACTCTGCATTTTTTGGAAGTATACTTTTGACGTTTTCAGATATGGTAAGTAGACTTATAAATTATCCATTTGAAACTCCAATTGGAACTATTACGTCTATTATTGGTATACCAATATTTTTATACCTAATTAATGGAAAACGTACGAAAGGAGCAATGTAGTGAATAAATATAACTTAAAAAGATTTTCAGTAGTATTATCTGCACTTATATTTGTAATGATTACTATTACTATTATGAGTATAAATATAGGTGTTTATCCAATTGCAATAGATAGAGTAATAAGTACTTTATTTGGATTTGGTGAACATAAAGAAAACTTAGTTATTTGGATGGTTAGACTGCCAAGAACAGGAGTTGCAATTTTAGTTGGAATGTGTCTTGCAATGGCAGGAGCTGTTATGCAGGGTGTTACTAGAAATCCACTTGCAACACCTAGTATGATAGGAGTAACATCTGGAGCTAGTCTAGGAATGCTTTTAGTTGTTTATATGCATGATATTGGACTTGGAGTACCTATAGCAAGACCAATAGCTGCTCTTTTAGGTGGATTTGGTGCTTTTGGAATTGTTTATACTTTAGCACTTAAGCATAGTTTATCGCCGGTTAAATTAATATTAAATGGTATTGCAATAAACTCTTGTATTGGTGCATTATCTTTGATAATTTCTAGAAAATTAAGTACTAATGCATATACAACTGCAAGTATTACACTTGGTGGAAGCTTAACTGCTGCTGGGTGGGATACTATTAGAACAGGATTTTTAATAGCACTTCCTTGTGTATTATTTGTTATGTATAAGGCATATACCTTAAACATTTTAAATTTAGGTGAGGAAATGTCTATAGGACTTGGGATAAATCTTAAAAAAGAAAGACAGCAATTATTATTTGTAACTATTATTTTATCATCAGTTTCTGCATATGTTGCAGGAGGGATTGGATTTGTTGGGATGATAGCACCACATATTGCAAAGAGAATTGTTGGGCCAAACTTTAAACTATTTTTACCAGTATCGGTTTTCATAGGTGCAAATTTAGTTATAATAGCAGACGTTGTTTCTAGGTTACTTGAAAAAAGTAATAGTTTCATACCTGTTGGAACTATTATTTCATTACTTGGAGCACCGTACTTACTATATCTTTTATTTTCAGAAGATAGATAAAAAAATCAAACTTATTAGGAGAAAGAAAATGATAAAAAATTTAAGAATGAAAAAATATTTACCATTAATGTTAGCATCATTAGTGACTGTAACTGGTTTAACTGGATGTAGTAGTAGTTCAGATAATGCTACTTCTGAGGAAACTCAAGTAGAAGGAACTGTAGCAGATAGTTCTGAAGGAACTTCAACTACTGTTGAAGTATTTAATGGAACTTTAGAAACACCAGAAAGTACAGATAATTTCGTTGCACTTGAACTTGCATATATGGATCATTTAGAAGCACTAGGAGTATTACCAACTGCAGCTATCAAGCCAAATGGTATAACTGAAGAATCTACTCCTGCACAAATTGTTGCTTGGGAAGATGGATTTGGTAGACTTTATCCAAATGGAGAGGTTGATGATGTTGAAGCTTTAAATTCAAATGATAATCCAAACATAGAAAGACTTCTTATGATAGAGCCAGATTTTATAATAGCTGGAGATAATCAAGAAGAATATTTATCTCAACTTGAGGCAGTTGCTCCAACATACTTAATGGATTCAACTCTTAATTTAGATGATGAAGGATTTAGAGATTGGAAAGCAACTCACAGAAAAATGGGAGAAATTACTGGAACTGAAGAAGTTGCAGAACAAAATATAGCAGATTATGATGCTATGGTTGCAGATTTTGTTGCACAAATAGGAGACGATATAGAAGGTAAGGTTGCTATGGTTTTTCAAATAGATACTAAAGGTATCCAATATGGAACTAAAGTTAACTATGCACATATATACAGAGATTTAGGATTTGAAACACCAGATAATATACCTGTTGAAGCAAGAGAAACTATTGCAGTTGAAAACTTAGTTGATATAAATCCTGATTATATATTTGCAACTATTGAAAGTTATGAAGATTTTGAGGTTTTAGAGGCATCTCCAATATGGCAAAACTTAGATGCTGTTAAAAATGGAAATGTGTTTGAATTTGCACATTATGCTTGGAATAGAACTAATGGACCAAATTCAAATACTTTAATGTTTGAAGAAACTGCAAACTTCTTATTAACAGGAGAGCAAACTTCACAAAGATTTAATTTAGAAGATTAATTTATAGTTTAATATAAAGTAAAAAATAAACTTATTTTTATTTAAGATAAGTTTATTTTTTTTGTGGAAATTTAATTTAATAAATTATATTAATTAGACTAATTAAAAGTATATAAAAATAAAATTTTACAAATAATAAAATTAATTTAGTGTCCCAAAATATTATATCTTAGAGGTTGAAAATTTAATATTTGAAAGTTTTTTCATAAAAGTAGCTTTGGCTTAGCAAAAAATTAATAAAATATTAAAATATTTTTGTCAAATATATTGACTTTTTGTCGAAAAAAATGGATACTATAATACGTAATATTATTATAATTACTAGAAAATAAAAAAGAGAAAGGAATAACAATATGCACGATATTTTATTACAAGTAGAACACGGTATAACAGCTATATCTGATGCTGTATGGCCTGTGTTTATACCTTTTATGCTTATAGTTGGAGCAGTAATGGCTATAAGAACAATATTTATAATTCAAAAAGAAGCTACAAACCCTGCAAAATTAAACATTAAAAATGTTATAGGGCCAGCATCTATAGCACTTGGAGCGATGATCGGAACAGGAGCTATAATCGGAGTTTTAGCTGCACTATCTAAATTACAAGCAAATGGACAACCATTTATAGAGGCTATGGCAATATGGGCTTTATTTGGTTCTTTAGTAATGTTACCAGTTGCTTATGCAGAAACATTAAACTCAAAGTTAATGAAAAAAGCACCAAAGGAGTATATAGCTGATTTACTTCACCCATCTCTTGGAAAATTATATGCAGTATCATTCGTGGCACTTGCAGTTTTCGGATTTGGTGGATTCCAATTTAGTGGTATAGATTCAGTTGTTGCAACTATACTTGATGACAAAATGGGAATTAGTCTTTCATTAGTTCAAAGATACTTATTCATAGTAATACCAGTTATAGCAATAGTTGCTGCACTAGTATTATCTAAGAAACATGAGTTATTTATGGGCGCTATGACGTATATGATAGGAACTGCAGTTGCAGGATACTTCATATTCTTCACAATGTTTGTTATAAAAACTGCTGATTATATCCCAGTATTCTTTGATAGAATGATTGAGGGATTACAAAATCCAGTTAGTGCAATGCTTGGGGTACCTCTTGGTTTAATCCTTGGTATGCAAAAAGTTTTACAAACTGCAGAAACTGGTCTTGGAGCTTTAGCTATGGCATCTCAAGAAGCTGATACTGAGCCTAGAGAAGCTGCTATGATATCTCTTATACCAACTGCTGTGACAGTATTTGTTTCTATATTAGTTACTTCTTATATAGCATCTTATGGTGTTGATGCTGGTACTTTAAACTTACTTGATGCTGATGGAAATGCTGCATCTACAGTTCAAAGACTTGCAGGATATATAGGAACTGCAGAACACGTTGTTGGAGCTTTCGGACTTATAGTTTTATCTGCTTTTACAATACTTTCTGCATTAACTACAATACTTGGTTCATACTACTATATGACAAAGTTATTCAAAGAAAATGCTATAAACAAAAATATAGCTATATATTTAGTATTAATAATAGCAGCGGGAACTTTAGCTGTATTTGGAGCTAATGTTGTGTTTGAAGCTGTTGATTTATTATTATTCGTTCTTTGTGGAGTGAACGTAACTGCACTTGCTGTATTTACATTTAAGCACTGGGAAGCATACAAAAAATAATAATTGTTTTGATATAGAGCTACTTGCCATTTGGTAAGTAGCTTTACATAAATAAATACATAATTGAAGGGAAGAATTACTATGAAAAAACTTTATTTCAATGGAAATGTAGTAATGGTAGATAAAAATGAAACAGTTTCTGAAGCTGTATTAGTTGAAAATGGAAATATCATTGCTGTTGGGACAAATGATGAGTTACTAGTTATGGCTTGTGATGAAACAGAGAAAATAGATTTACAAGGGAACACTATGTTACCAGGATTTATAGATCCACACGGTCACATAACTGCAATAGCACAAACACTAATGATAGTTAATTTATCAGAGTGTAACTCTAAAGAAGAGTTTATGGAAGCTCTTAGAGATAAAATGAAAAATAACCCTCCTAAAGAAGGAGAATGGTTAATTGGATTTGGATATGATAACACTAGATTTGAAGGTGAAGAACATCCAACTAAATTTGATTTAGATTCTATAACTTCTGAAATACCAATGTTTATATCTCACGCATCAGGACATATTGCTGTTGGAAACTCTAAAGGATTAGAGCTTATGGGATATGTTGGAGATGATTATAGAGTACCAGAAGGTGGGGTTGTAAGAACTGTATCTCCTGATTCTAAAGAGCCAAATGGAGTTTTAGAAGAAACTGCTTGTCTAGATCCAGAAGTTAAAAAAGCTATACCAGTTCCAGGTTTTGAAACTTTACTTGGTTGTTTAAGAAAAGCTCAAGAAATATATGCAAGCTTTGGTATAACAACTTGTCAAGATGCAAGTATAGACAAAGGAATGAATGGATTATTAATGGGAGCGGCTCAAGCTAATGCATTAATAATGGATATAGTAGGATTTGCTGTACAACAAGTTACTTTTGATTTATTAAAAGATGAAGGAGTTCCAACAAGAGAATACTTCAATCATTATAAATTATTAGGTGGTAAAACTTGGTTAGATGGTTCTCCTCAAGGGAAAACTGCTTGGTTAACTAAGCCTTACCACGAAGTACCAGCTGGGGAAAGTGCTGATTACTGTGGATACGGAACTCAAGAAGATAAAGGAGTAGTTGAATATTTCAAAGGTTGTATAGAAAGAAATCTTCAAGTTAATGTTCATACTAATGGAGATGCTGCTGGAGATCAATTCTTAAGATGCTACAAAAAAGCATTAGAGGAAACTGGAAATAAAACTGATTTAAGACCAGTTATGGTTCACGCTCAAACAGTTAGAGAAGATCAATTAGATGAAATGAAAGAATTAGGAGTTATACCTACATTCTTCTTAGATCATATATGGTTCTGGGGAGATTATCATTATTCTTCAGTATTTGGACCAGAAAGATCTCAAACTTTAAGTCCTGCTAAGTGGGCACTTGATAGAGGAATGAACTTTACTCTACATCAAGATCCTCCAGTTAAATTACCAAATATGGTTTTAGCTATACACAATGCAGTTAACAGAAAAACTCAAAGTGGTAGAGTACTTGGTGAAGATTTAACTATACCAGTTATGGAAGCTATAAAGGGTGTAACTATAAATGGAGCATATCAATACTTCGAAGAAGATATTAAGGGAAGTATAGAAGTTGGAAAAATAGCTGACTTTGTAATACTTGATAAAAATCCTTTAGAAGTATCGAAAGATGATTTATTAAATATAAAAGTATTAGAAACTATAAAAGGTGGAAATACAATATTTAAAGCTCAATAGATTTTTTAGACTAGGTCTTTGACCTAGTCTTTTAAAATGCAAAAAAGTGGGTATAAAAATAATGACTTAATTTGTTGTATAAAACTTTGAAATTATGATAAAATCAATAAAGAAAGATGGTGATGCTAAATGAGTAATAAATTTTTGCCAATATGTAGGCAAGATATGATAGATAAAGGATGGGAAGAAGTAGATTTCGTTTTAGTAACTGGAGATGCATATGTTGATCATCACAGTTTTGGAACTGCGATAATATCTAGAGTACTTGAAAATGCAGGGTATAAGGTTGGTATAGTTGCACAACCTGATTGGAAAAGTACTGAAGATTTTATGAAACTTGGTAGACCAAGATTAGGATTTTTAGTTAATAGTGGTAATATGGATTCAATGGTTAATCATTATTCTGTTAGCAAAAAGCAAAGAGATAAGGATTTATATTCTCCAGGAGCAAAAATGGGTCTTAGACCAGATCGTGCGGTTATAGTTTATTGCAATAAAATTAGAGAGGCATACAAGAATGTTCCAATAGTAATTGGTGGACTTGAGGCGAGTCTTAGACGTTTTGCACACTATGATTATTGGGGAGATAAGGTACGTAAATCAGTTTTAGTTGATAGTGGTGCCGATCTTTTAGTTTATGGAATGAGTGAAAAGCAAATAATTGAAGTAGCAGATAGTTTAAATAATGGATTTGATCCAAAATATATTAGGCATATAAATGGGACTTGCTATATAGCAGATAGCATTGAAGAAGTATATGATGATTATCTTGAAATTGCATCTTATAAAAAAGTTTGTGATAGTAAAATTGAATATGCTAATGCATTTAAAATTCAATATGATGAACAAGATCCATTTAGAGGTAAGGTTATAGTTCAAAAGCATGGAGATAAGTATTTAGTGCAAAATAAACCAGAAAAGCCTTTAAATAGAGGAGAGCTTGATGATGTTTATGCACTGCCATATACAAAAACTTATCATCCGATATATGAAAAAGATGGTGGAATTCCTGCTATTGAAGAAGTTAAATTTAGTATAGTAGGTTCAAGAGGATGTTTTGGAAGTTGTTCATTCTGCGCAATAACATTCCACCAAGGAAGAGCAGTTGAAAGTAGAAGTAAGGAGTCTATAGTAGAAGAAGCAAAATATATTACTACTTTAAAGGACTTCAAAGGATATATTCACGACATTGGAGGTCCGACTGCAAACTTTAGAAAGCCTGCTTGTAAAAAGCAAGTAACTGAAGGTCTTGGAGCTTGTAAGAAAAAACAATGCCTACACCCTGAACCTTGCAAGAATTTAGATATAGATCACAGTGAATTCTTAGATGTTTTAAGAAGTGTTAGAAAACTTCCAAATATAAAGAAAGTATTCGTAAGATCTGGAATAAGATACGATTATGTTATGGCGGATAAAGATAATACTTTTATGAATGAATTAGTTGAACATCACGTTAGTGGACAATTAAAGGTTGCACCGGAGCATATTTCAGAAGAAGTTCTTAATCATATGCAAAAGCCTGCAGGAAATACTTATGATAGATTTAGACAAAAGTATTTCGATATTAATAAGAGAATAGGAAAAGAGCAATACTTAATTCCTTATTTAATGTCTTCTCACCCAGGTTCAACACTAAAGAGTGCAATAGAACTTGCAGAATATTTAAGAGACACTAATTATCAACCAGAGCAGGTACAAGATTTCTATCCAACACCTGGTACGTTATCTACTACAATGTTCTACACAGGAATTGATCCATTAACTATGGAAAGTGTTTATATTCCAAAGTCAAAAAATGAAAAGGCTATGCAAAGGGCACTTCTTCAGTATAGGGCACCAAGAAATTATACTTTAGTTCATCAAGCATTAGTTGAAGCGGATCGTGAAGATTTAATTGGAATGTCTCCAAGATGTTTAATTAGACCAATGGAAGCTAGAATGTATGGAAATAAGACTCAATCAAGTAGAAAAGATAAGCCAAAAGCAAAGCAAGTAAATCAAAAAAGTACTAAGCCTGGAAATAATAAAAATCAAAAGCCAATAAAGAAAAAGAAAAGATAGATTAAAAAATATCACGATGAAAAATTAATTATTTTTTGTTGTGATATTTTAATATTAAAAAATGATTTTAAACTTAATATTTTATACTTAGAATATGTAATTTAAACAAATTTATAGTTTTCTTGACAAATTAATAAATAACACTTATACTAATATTGATGTTTAGTGAAAATAAACAAATATAAAAAATAAGGAGGAATAAAATTGAAAGATAACAAGTTTTCAATTAACACAATTGTTGCAATTGGTATAGGAGCAGCAGTATTTTTAGTTTTAGGGAGATTTGGTTCAATACCAACTGGTGTACCAAATACAAACATCGAAACTTCTTATGCATACTTAGCACTTATGTCTGTTTTATATGGTCCTATTGCAGGGTTTTTAATCGGATTTATAGGTCATGCTTTAAAAGATTTAGTTTTTTATGGAATGCCGTGGTTTAGTTGGGTAATAGCATCAGGAATAGTAGGACTTATAATTGGAGTTTTAGCTAACAAATTTAAATTAAATGAGGGTTCATTTACTAAAGACAAAATAATCAAATTTAATATATCGCAAGTAATTGCAAATGCAGCAGCTTGGTTTTTAGTTGCCCCAACTCTTGATATAGTAATTTATGCAGAACCTGCAAATAAAGTTTACACTCAAGGTATAGTTGGTGGTATATCAAATATGATTACTGTAGGAATTTTAGGAACTTTAATTTTAGTAGCACATTCAAAGTCTAAAGTTAAAGATGGAACTTTAGAAATAGAAGAATAAATCTCTTAGGGTTATAAACTTAAAAGGAGACATTTATGAAAAAAAAGATAATCGAGTTTAAAGATTTTGACTTTAAATACAAATCACAAAGTAAAGAAACATTAAAAAACATAAACTTAAGTATTTATGAAGGGGAAAAAGTACTTATTGTAGGTCCAAGTGGAAGTGGAAAGAGTACTTTATCTTCTTGCTTAAATGGAATAGGTATTTTTTATCATAAAGCCCAAATAAGTGGAACTTTAAATTTAGATGGAGAAGACATATCAAAAAAGGGTATTTTTGATATGTCAAAAAAAGTAGGTACAGTTTTACAAGATCCAGATAGCCAATTTATTGGTTTAACTGTTGGAGAAGATATCGCTTTTAAATTAGAAAATAATTGTGTGGAATTTGAAAAGATGAAAGAAATCGTTTCAAGTTCTGCAAAAAAGGTTAATATTTTTGATGAAATAAATACTTCACCATACAAATTATCAGGTGGTCAAAAGCAAAGAGTAGGACTTGCTGGAGTAATAGTTGATGATGTTAAAATACTATTATTTGATGAACCATTAGCGAGTTTAGATCCTTTAACTGGTAAAACTGCAATGGAACTTATCGATGAAATACAAAAAAATCAAAATAAGACTATAATAATAATTGAACATAGAATTGAAGATGTACTTCATGCAAATGTTGATAGGATAGTTGTTGTAAATAATGGAGAAATAGTAGCAGACGACACTCCAGAAAATATTTTAAGAAGTGATATATTAGAAACTTATGGACTAAGAGAACCACTTGATGTTACTGCACTTAAGTATGCAGGTTGTGATTTTAGTGAGAAGTTAAAAGAAGATAATTACAAAGAAAAAGTAAGAGATTGGTTTGATAAAGCAAAAAATAATAGTGAGAAAATTAAAGAAAACACAGTTTTAGAATTTAATGATGTTACTTTTGGATATGGTCCAGAAAAAACTATATTAAAAAATATGAATTTTAAAATTAATAAAGGAGATATGGTTGCGATTGCCGGGAAAAATGGTGCAGGAAAGTCAACTTTATCGAAATTAATATGTGGTTTTTATAAGCCTCAAAGCGGACAAATCTTGTTTGAAGGAAATGATTTAGTAAACAAAAGTATAAAAGCACGTGCAGAAAAAATAGGATTCGTAATGCAAAATCCAAATCAAATGATTTCACAAACTATGATTTTTGATGAAGTTGCATTTGGACTTAAAGTTCGTGGAGTTAGCGAAAAAGAAATAGAAGAGAGAGTAAACGAAACTTTAAAAATTTGTGGACTTTATGGTTACCGAAAATGGCCAATAAATTCTCTTAGTTATGGTCAAAGAAAAAGAGTAACAATAGCATCTATTTTAGTTTTAAATCCGGAAATAATAATTCTAGATGAACCAACTGCAGGACAAGACTTTAAACATTATACTGAAATAATGGAGTTTTTACGTAGCCTAAACAAAAAAGGAGTTACGATAATTATGGTAACTCACGATATGCATTTAATGCTTGAGTACACAAATAATGTTATAGTTGTGGTTGATGGTCAAAATATAAAAAGTGATACACCGGCAAATGTGTTGACTAATGAAGAAGTTATACTACAGGCAAATTTAAAGAAAACTTCACTTCAAGAATTAGCAGAAGAATGTAAAATACTGGATACTACAAGTTTTGTAAATAAATTTATAGAACACGATAGGACGGTGAGACAAAATTGAGTGAAATGCTTTCATATATAAAAAAGGATTCTTTTATTCATAGGTTAAGTGGTTCAACTAAACTAATATGTTTCTTACTTTTTAGTTTGGCAAGTATGATAACTTATGATACTAGAGTTTTATTACTTATGCTTTTTGTGGGTATGATATCGTTTAAAATTTCTAAGATAGAATTTAAAGAAATAGCAATAGTTCTTTATTTTATATTGTTCTTTCTTATGATTAATAGTTTTATAATATTTTTATTCTCTCCTCTTGAGGGAACAAAGATTTATGATAGTGAAACAGTTTTATTTACTTTATTTGGACCATATAAAGTAACTAGCGAACAGTTATTTTATCAGTTAAATGTTATACTTAAATATCTTGCAACGATTCCTATTGCACTTTTATTTATGTTAACTACTGAACCTAGTGAATTTGCATCTTCACTTAATAAAATTG
Organism: Peptostreptococcaceae bacterium; assembly: GCA_044426235.1. Lineage (GTDB taxonomy): Bacteria > Bacillota > Clostridia > Peptostreptococcales > Peptostreptococcaceae > JAGHEK01. Next base: position 18,336 of record JAWXUS010000002.1, read on the forward strand.
GAGTAAATTATAAAGCTGCATATTCAGTTTCAATAGCACTAAGATATATTCCAGATATACAAAGAGATTATAAAGATATAGCTTTTGCCCAACAAGCAAGGGGTATAGATATGTCAAAGGACGAAAAGATACTTGTTAGATTAAAAAATGCATCATCAATTTTAACTCCACTTATATTTTCAAGTTTAGAAAGAATTGATAAGGTTAGTTTGGCAATGGAACTTCGTGCATTTGGAAATGGCAAAAATCGTACTTGGTATAATCAAAGAAATTTAACAAAAGAAGATTATGTAGCTATTGTAATGTTTGCTTTATTAGTAGTTTTATCTATTGTAATGTTAAATATTAATGGTTCAAGATTTTATAATCCATTCATATAAAAGTACTCGATATTTCGAGTACTTTTTTGATATATGTATGCTTGCAAACAAGTAGTTTATAAAGTAAAATAAAATTATATTTAGAAAAATTTAGGAAGGTGGTATTTTATGATTAATCAAAGAATAAAAGATTTAAGAAGTTTAATGAAAAAAGAAGAAATAGATATGTATATAATTCCGTCTAGTGATTTCCATCAAAGTGAATATGTTGGGGAATATTTTGAGTGTAGACAATTTATGTCTGGATTTACAGGTTCTTCAGGTACATTACTTGTTACACAAGAAGAAAGTATACTTTGGACTGATGGAAGATACTTTATTCAAGCCGAAGAAGAATTAAAATATAGTGAAATACAACTTTATAAAATGGGTGAAGAAAATGTACCTACAATGAAAGAGTATTTCGATGTAAACTTAAAAAATGATATGTGTGTAGGATTTGATGGTAGAGTAATTAGTAAATCAGAAATTACAACGTGTATAAATAATATAACAAGAATATTCTTAAAAGGTATTGAGATAAAATATGATTTAGATTTAGTAGGTGAAATTTGGACAGATAGAAAGAGCCTACCTAAAGCTAAAGCATTCCTTCATAAATTAGAATATACAGGACAAGATTTTTCAAGAAAACTTGCTAGACTTAGAAAAGCAATGGAAGAAAAATATACTAACACTCACATAATGACAAGTCTTGATGATATTGCTTGGTTATTTAATATAAGAGGTGGAGATATTAAAAATAATCCAGTACTTCTTGCTTATGCAATAGTTACAATGGAAGAAGTTTATTTATTTACAGATAAAGAAAAATTAAATGATGAAATATATAATGAATTAAAAGAAGAAAATGTTAAGGTATTAGCATATGAGTACATATATCAATTTGTAAAAACTTTAAGTGGAGAGAATACTATTCTTCTAGATCCTAATAAAGTAAATTATAGAATATATGAAAGTATATCTGATGAATCTAAAATAGTACAAGGTACTAATCCAGTATTATTATTTAAAGCAATTAAAAACAATATTGAACTTAAAAATATTAGGAATTCACACATAAAAGATGGGGTAGCATTTACTAAATTTATGTATTGGTTAAAGACTAATATAGGTAAAATAGAAATAACTGAAATAAGTGCAAGCGAAAAGCTAGAAAGTTTAAGACGAGAACAAGATCATTTTATTGAACCAAGTTTTGATTCAATTTCTGCATATAAAGAACACGGTGCGATAATGCATTATCGTGCAAGTGAAGATACTAATTATAAATTAGAAGAAAAAGATTTATATTTAATAGATTCTGGTGGACAATATATAGATGGAACTACTGATATAACTAGAACTATTGGTCTTGGTGAAGTGAAAGATGAACAAAGAAAAGACTTTACAAATGTTGTTCGTGGAATGATAAGACTTTCAATGGTTAAATTCCTTCACGGTTGTACAGGTCACAATTTAGATATATTAGCAAGAGGTCCAATGTGGGATTTAGGAATTGATTATAAATCAGGAACCGGACACGGAATAGGGTATGTATTAAATGTTCACGAAGCACCAAATGGATTTAGATGGAGAGTAGTTCCTGAGAGAAATGATAGTTCGATTTTAGAAGAAGGAATGGTTACTACTAACGAACCTGGAATTTATGTTAAAGATTCTCACGGAATAAGAATAGAGAATACTTTAGTTACTAGAAAATGTGAAAAAAATGATTATGGGCAATTTATGAATTTTGAAACTATAACATTTGCACCAATAGATTTAGATGTTATAGAAAAAGATTTAATGCTTAGTAATGAAATAGAGTTTTTAAATAAGTATCATAAAGAAGTATTTGAAAAGATTTCACCATTCTTAAATGAGGAAGAAACTGCTTGGTTAAAACACTATACTAGAGAAATATAATTAGAAAAAGTGTGAGAAAATTTCTCACACTTTTTTATTATTTCTTAAATGTACCTTCTTCAGTTTGATACACAAGTTCTTTTTTCATAAGAATTCCAAGAGTTCTCTTGAAGTTTTTCTTACTTGTTTTAAAAACTGTTTTTATCTCTTCAGGGTCACTTTTATCGTTAAATTTCATAAATCCATCATTACCATCTAAATAGCTAATTATTAAAGATTCATTTGAGTCAAGTTCTTCTTTACGTTCACCTCTTGATGTTAGTCCAAGTTTATTATCTTCATAAATTTTTATAACTTTAAGTTCAAGTTTATCACCTTCGCTTAATTTAGAGAAGTTTTCATTAAATAATATAACTCCTGCATACTTGTTATCAACACAAATATTAACTGAATTATTAGTTTGGAAACCATAAACAACACCAGTTATAGTATCTCCAATTTTATATTCGTGATCAGTAGTTAAGTGTTCATCGATATCAGTTGTTGCAGCTAAACGACCAGTTTTATCAAGATAAATTCTAAATAGGTATCTATTTCCTTTTTCTAATTCATAAGTTTTAGCTTTAAATGGAACTAGAATATCTTTTTGTAGTCCAATATCTATAAAACTTCCTATTTGAGTATGTGCAACAACTTTAAGGTGTCCAATTTCATCAACTTTTGCTTTAGTTGGAACTAAAGTAGCAGATTTTCTTCCTTCTGAATCTATGTATATAAACACATTTAGAACTTGTCCAATTTCAATAGTTTCTTTATTTGTAAGTCTGTTATGAAGTAATATATCATCATTTGAATCATTAGTTAATCCGTCTAAAAAGTATCCAAAATCAGTTTTTCTTTTTACTTCAAGGTTGTTATAATCACCAATTTTTATCATAGGTATCTCCTTTTTTATTATTAATATAAAAAATTTCATAATTAATAAATTTATTCTTTATTTTATCATAAACTAGATATATATTATACATTTATAGCAAATTATTTAAAATGACCTTAAAAAGTGTTGAATAAAGTAATATATTTGTATATAATAGAAATATTGTTTAGTAAAATTAAACATAATATTTACTTATAAAGTTAACTGTAGGATAATCGGAGGATGAAATGGATATCGGAGAAAAAATTAAAAGAATGAGAATTGAAAAGCAACTCACCCAAGAAGAGTTAGCAAATAGGTGCGAACTGTCAAAGGGATTCATTTCTCAACTTGAAAATAATTTGACTTCACCATCGATCGCAACACTAATTGATATTTTAGAAATTCTTGGAACAAATTTAAAAGAATTCTTTAATGAAATGGATGATGAAAAAATTACGTTTAAAAAAGAAGATATGTTTGAGACTGAAGATGAGGAACTTGGGTACGAATTAATGTGGTTAATACCAAATTCTCAAAAAAATGATATGGAACCTATCATTTTAACTTTGGAATCTGGGGGAAGATATAAAGAGGAAAAACCTCACGAAGGTGAAGAATTTGGATACGTTCTTAGTGGATCTATTTATCTTCATATTGGAAACAAAAGAAGCAAGGTAAAAAAGGGAGAGAGTTTTTATTTTAAGCCAAGGGAAAACCATTATGTATCTAATGCCGGAAAAACTACTGCTAAGATAATATGGGTTAGTACTCCGCCATCATTTTAAGAGAGGTGAAAAATATGGAAAATATAATAGAACTTAAAGATATAGACAAATCTTATGATGATGTTAAAATTCTTGATAAGTTGAATTTAAGTATAAAAAAGAATGAATTTTTAACATTATTAGGTCCAAGTGGTTGTGGTAAAACTACTACATTAAAGATAATTGCAGGTTTTGAATTTGCAGATTCTGGAGAAGTTATTTTTGAAAATAATAATGTAAACGAATTTCCTCCGCATAAAAGACCGTTAAATACAGTTTTTCAAAAATATGCACTTTTTCCGCATATGAATATATATGAAAATATAGCTTTTGGACTTAAAATTAAGAAGATGCCAAAAGACGAAATAGAAAAAAAAGTTAAAGAAATGTTAAAGTTAGTAAGTCTTGAAGGATATGAAAAAAGAAGTGTTGATTCATTAAGTGGTGGGCAACAACAAAGAATTGCTATTGCCCGTGCTTTAGTTAATGAACCAAAGGTTTTACTTCTTGATGAACCTCTTGGTGCACTAGATTTAAAATTAAGACAAGAAATGCAAACGGAACTTAAAAGAATACAACAAAAGCTAGGAATAACTTTTATATTCGTAACTCACGATCAAGAAGAGGCACTTAGTATGTCGGATACTATAGTTGTAATGAATAAAGGAGTTATTCAACAAATGGGAACTCCAGAGGATATTTATAATGAACCTCAAAATTCATTCGTCGCAAGATTTATTGGAGAGAGTAATATATTTGATGGAATTATGCTTGAAGATTTTAAGGTAGAATTCTTAGGTAGAGTTTTTGAATGTGTTGATAAAGGATTTGACAAAAACGAAAATATTGAGGTTGTAATTAGACCAGAAGACATAAAAATGGTTGATAGTGGAATTATAAATGGTGAAGTAACTTCTTGTGTGTTTAAGGGAGTTCACTACGAAATAACTGTAAAAGAAAATGATAAGTATTTCATAATTCATAATACGAAAAGTGCAGTAATTGGCCAAAAGTTAGGTATGGATATTTATCCAGAAGATATTCATATAATGAAGAAAGGATAGATTTACATGAAAAAAAATAACGGTTCTTATTTAGCATATCCATATGTGATTTGGAGTGCGATATTTATTGTTGTGCCACTTCTTTTAATATTGTTTTATGGATTTACTGTTATGGAAGGTGGTAGTTATATATTCTCACTTGATAATTTTATTAAATTATTTTCTGAAGAGGCATACATAAGAGTATTTTTAAGAAGTATGAATTTAGCACTTCAATCAACAGTAATTTGTTTAATGCTTGGTTATCCTGTTGCATATATAATATCAAAAATGGATATAAACAAACGTCAAACTGTAATATTATTATTTATTCTCCCAATGTGGATGAACTTTTTACTTAGAACTTATGCTTGGGCATCACTTCTTGGTAATAATGGAATAATAAATACTTTTATAAAAAGTTTAGGTTTTGAACCAATAAAAATATTATATACAGATGCTGCAGTATTACTTGGTATGGTTTATAATTTCTTACCATTTATGGTACTTCCAATTTATACTGTATTATCAAAAATAGATGAAAATTTAATAAATGCAGCACACGATTTAGGTGCAAATAAGTTTCAAGTTTTTACGAAAATTATATTTCCACTTAGTCTACCAGGAGTTGCATCGGGTGTAACTATGGTGTTTATGCCTGCAGTTTCGACATTTATAATATCAAAGCTTTTAGGTGGAGGACAATTTATGCTACTTGGTAACTTAATTGAACAACAATTTATGGTTACTGGAGATAAAAACTTTGGTTCTTCTGTTTCAATACTTATGATGATAATAATATTAATATCTATGGGTATAATGTCAAGGTTTGATAAAGACAATGAAAAAGAAGGCGGGGGATTATTATTTTAAAGAAATTGGCATCTAATATATATCTAACACTTATATTCATATTTTTATATGCACCAATATTTGTGTTAGCGGTTTTTTCATTTAATGATTCTAAATCAATGTCAAAGTGGACTGGATTTACTTTTGATTGGTATATAGCACTTTTTGAAAATGATAGAATAATATCTGCACTTTATTATACAGTTTTAATTGCAATAGTATCTTCAGTAATTGCAACTATTATTGGAACTATTAGTGCAATTGGAATTCATAAAATGAAGAGAGGTGGATTTAAGAAAGCACTTTTAAATATTAATTATTTACCAATACTAAATCCAGATGTTGTAACTGGTGTTTCTTTAATGACACTATTTACATTTATGCAAATGAGTTTTGGATTTAATACTATGTTACTATCACATATAATGTTTAATATACCATACGTTATATTATCTGTACTTCCAAAATTAAAACAACTTCCGCCAAACATTGAAGATGCGGCGATGGATCTTGGAGCAACACCTCTTTATGCACTTAGAAAAGTGGTACTTCCCCAAATAAAACCTGGAATTATATCAGGATTATTAATTGCATTTACAATGTCTATTGATGATTTTGTTATTAGTTTTTTTACTACAGGAAATGGTGTAAGCAATCTTTCAATTGAAATTTATTCAATGACAAGAAGAGGTATTAGGCCAGAAATAAATGCTTTATCAACGATAATGTTTATTGTAGTTTTATTACTACTTATTTTATCGAATAAATCATCAAATAAAGCATTAAAAAATAAACATAAATAATAGGAGATGAATTATGAAATTTAAAAAAATGATTTCTTTAGGAGCAGTACTTTTATTAGCTACTAGCACATTAACAGGTTGTGCATCAGGAAAAAATTCAAGCGAAGTATTAAATATTTATAATGTTGGAGATTACATAGAAGAAGATCTTCTAAAAAAGTTTGAAGATGAAACTGGTATCGATATAGTTTATGAAACTTTTGACACTAACGAGGCAATGTATCAAAAAGTTAAGAGTGGTAGTAGTAATTATGACTTAGTAATTCCATCTGATTATATGATTGAGAAAATGATATCTGAAGATATGTTATTAGAGCTTGATTTTAATAATATACCGAATATGAAAAATATAAATGGAGAATTTTTAAATCCAGAGTATGATGATAATAATGAATATAGTGTTCCTTATATGTGGGGAACTTTTGGAATTTTATATAATAAAACTTTAGTAGATGATACTGTTGATAGTTGGGATATATTATGGAATGACAAGTACGAAGGTGAAATACAAATGTTAGATTCTGTTAGAGATACTTTTGGTATAGCACTTAAAAAACTTGGATATTCATTAAATACAATAGATCCAGATCAAATTGCAGAGGCTGAAGAAGAATTAAAAAATCAAAAGCCACTTGTACAAGCATACGTTAATGATGATGGTAAAGATAGATTATTAAACGATGAAGCTGCTATGGGAATAGTTTATTCAGGAGATGCTTTAGTTCTTATTGAAGAAAATGAAAACTTAGAATATGTTATTCCAAAAGAAGGAACTAACAAATGGGTTGATGCGATGGTGGTACCAAATACTGCAGAAAATAAAGATTATGCAGAAATGTTTATAAACTTTATGTTAGATACTGAAAATGCAGTAGCAAATATAGATTATATTGGTTATTCAACTCCGAACTTAGCTGCATATGATCTATTAGATGAAGAAGTTAGAAATGATGAAATAGCATATCCTTCACAAGAAGTTTTAGATAATAGTGAAGTATTTGTTAATTTAAGCAATGATACATTAAAATTATATGATGATGCTTGGACTAGAATAAAGTCTCAATAATAAAGATGCCCTTAGGGGCATTTTTTATTGTGTTAAAAGGGTTGATATATTAGTTGTTTATGATTATTATATTTTTAGGAAGATTTGAAAGGAGTATTATGGAGAGTTTAAAAATATATGAAGATTTAATTAATAAAAATGGATCTAGAAAAGTATTATTCTTAGTTGAAAATGGACTTAAAAAGAAAGAATATGTAAATAAATTGGAAACTAAATTTTGTGAAGAATTAAAAATTACTACATACTTAAATTTTGTTAAAAGTGAACTAAAAAAATATTGGCCATTAATTAAAAATACTAAAAAGATTGAACCAACATTTGTGAATAATACTTTTGTTGAATTTTTTATAACTAAAAAAGTTAGAGAATATAGATTAGAAAAAGAATATTTTTATGATATTACTAGTAGTGATAAAAATATATCGAAAAATATTATAAGCAATATAAAGTATTTGATTGAATCTAATAATTATAGTAAAAATACCTTATCTAAAATATACGAACACAAAAAGGAAAAAGTTTCAGAATTAATATTTTCAAATATGTGGGATATAATGAATGAATATTTTGAAGTATTTATTAAAAATGAAATTTTAGACGATAATTTATGTCTTTATATCTATAATAACTACTTACTTAACAATGAAAAATATAAAAATATTTTAAATAAAATAGAGTACGTTTTAGTTGATAGTCTTGAAAAAAGTATTGCTTGTGAAATAGATTTTTTACTTGAATGTAGGAATGTGATAGGTTTTTATGATCAAAGTAAAGATTATTCAATGTATAAAAATATTGATAATGATTATATAAAAAAGAATTTATTTAATAGAGAAAATACAAAAATTATAAATAAAGAAGTAGATTACATTATAAATAGTGAGAAAATAGATATTTGTGATGATACAATTTTATTTGATGAAATGATAAAAAGTGTTCTAAAAAAGATTAATGAACTTATTAATGGTGGATATAAGAAAGGGGATATAGCATTAATTGTGCCAATTAATAATAATATTTTTGAGGAAAATATAAAAAATTCATACAATAAAGAATTTAGTAAAGAAAATGGACAAGTATTTAAAAATATTAAAAATACAAATCGATTAATAGATAAATCATATGTTAATGCGCTTTTTGTAGCACTTTCTATATATTTAAATAATGAAAATATATTAAATGATTTTGAATATATAAATTTTATTGAAGTAATGTTTAATGTGAATAAGATCGAGGCTAGAAAAATTTTAAAAAATGAAAATTTTGGAGAATTTAAAAATGAAATAAAAGGATACGAAAATAAAGAGGTATATGAGTTCTTGCAAGAATTTTATCTACAAAGAATTATAAAAATGAAACACGGAAAAGAAAATATAAAAACTGTTAGAAAATTAATATTAGAATCTGAATTATTTATAAAAAACTATAAAATAATAGATGAAAATTTTACAAATAGAGAATTTTTAGAAGTTATAAAAGATTTTTTAAACGATTATAACTCGATTAACGATTTAAGTGATTTAAATAAGTATATATTAATTTCTAGTTCTGTTTCTTATTTAAACAGTAATCAAAAAAGAAAGGTAGTTATTATGTTTGATTTGGATAGTTATAACTTTAGTATCGACAAAAATCTTTCAAATATGATAATTACAAGGAAATCTTTTGATACTATTTATTCTGATGAAATTGAGAGGAATTATAAGCAGTATTACATAAGTAATTTAATTTATAATTTGGTGAATGATTGTGAGAAGTTTTATGGATTTAAGAGTGAATATTCAATGCAAGGTTTTAATGAATTAACAGATTTATATGAATTATTACTGGAAATAAAAAATTAGATAAAGGAAAAGTAGATGATAACATATAGAAAAGATCAAATAGATATTATGAACTACAAAATGGGGACTATGGCAGTACAAGCAGTTCCAGGGGCAGGTAAGACTTTTATTATAACTAATTTAGTGGCTAATTTAATAAAAGATAATATGCAAGAAAAATCAAAAATCTTAATTTTAACTTATATGAATAGTGCAGTTAATAATTTTAAAACTAGAGTAAAAAGTATACTTAAAGAGTCTGATATTAATTTTAAAAATACTTATGAGGCAATGACTATTCATAGTTTAGCGGTTAAAATTATAAAGGAAAAACCAGATATTTTGATGCTTGATGAAAATATTGAGATACTTGATGAGATGCAAAGAGATATTATCATCAAACATTCTATAGATAATTATCTTAGTACTGAAAAAGGAAGAGAAATATTTAGTTTCTTTATAGATGAAGACTATAAAAAAGATGTTAAAGTGCTTGATGCTTGGAAAATAGAATTTATAAAAATAATAAATAAGACTATTTCAGATTTAAAGTATAAAGATATTTCGTCGAGTGATTTAAGTGTTTTAATTGGAGAAGATTATAAAGGCTTTTTAAGAATAATTTATCCAATATATAAAGAATACGAAGATAAGTTGAAAAAAGAGGGATTTATAGATTTTGATGATATATTAATTCTTGCACACAGAGCATTGAAAATAGATTCTGATTTAAGGGAGATATTTAAGAAGAGGTATAGTTATATTTTTGAAGATGAATGTCAAGATTCAAATGAAATTCAAGGAGAAATAATAAAGTTAATTTCAACTGGAAACCTAGTTAGAGTCGGAGATATTAATCAAAGTATATCGGGTACATTCTCAAATTCAAATCCAAAGTATTTTAAAGAATTCACAAAGATTGCAGACTATTTTTATCAAATGGATATGTCAAATAGAAGTTCTAAGGATATACTTGATTTGGCAAATATTTTAACTAGTAAATTATCACTTAAATATAAAAACTCACTTGATAATATTGAGGTAAAAACTGTACCTAAAAATATGGGATACAAAGAAAATCCAGTTACAAAAGATTACTCAATATATTTTAAAGAATATAAAGATTTTGAGATTGAGATTGATAATGTTATGAAATATATTTCTCAAATAAAAATACAAAATCCAAATAAAAGTATTGGAGTTATAAGTTCCACGAACAATGAAGTAACTGAGATGGCAGAAAAATTTGATGAAAAAAATATTGAATTTGAAGAAATAGGAGTTATAACTAAGGAAAAAAGAAAAGGGGTATATAATTTATCTTTAATAGTAGATTTTTTAATCGATACCACGAGTAATAATTCATTAATTAAAGTTTTAGAAGAAATATTTAACGTTAAAGATACAAATTCATTAAAGAATTTATCAACTGAAAATATAATTTATGATGAAGAATTTATTAAGAGTTTAAATTCCAAAGAAATTAGTTATAGTGTAGAAGTTATAAGAGAAATACTAGGTTTTAATATAGCAAATATTGAAAGTCTTATTATTTTTATTAAAGATAAACTAGAACTTAGTGAAGAACAAAGATCAATTCTTTATTATGTAGCATTCTATTTTAAACATATGTATTTATCAGAAAAGAAAGGCCTTAACGAATTATATAATTTAATTTCTGATAGTAAAAATAATACTATAAATAGAATTATAGAAAGATTTTATGAAACTAAAGAAGTTGAAATAAAAGATGGAAGTATAACTTTATGTAATTACCATAAGTCAAAGGGATTGGAATGGGACATTGTATTTTTACTTGGAGTTAATGATTATAATTTTCCAGATGAAAATCAAAAGAGTTTTGGTTTTGAAAAATACTATTTAAAGTATAAATTTAAAAATGTGATGGCACTTATTAGATATGAACTTGATGTTTTGTTTGGAATACAAAATATGGAACTTGAAGAATATAGATACGACGATAAATTTGATTTGATAAATGAAAAAATAAGGGTTTTATATGTTGCAGTTACAAGGGCTAAGGAAATGTTATTCTTCTCAAGTAATAAGGGTAAATTTAATAAAAATAAAATTAGTAGTCACTTAAATTTAATGCTTACCGAAATAAATAATAGGCATAATGGAGGTATATAATTGGAAAATTTTATTTATAGCCAAAATTCTTTAAATATATATAAATCGTGTCCAAAGAAATTTAAGAATAAATATGTGGATAATTTTAGTTGGAAAAAGGAAGATAAAGAAAATTATTACGACGGATTAATTGAAGGAAGTGAATTTCACTTAATTTGTGAAAGATATTTTTTAGATGTCGAACTTGGAATTAATATTGATTATAAATTTTATGAAGATATTCAAAATGTGATTAATCTTAATTTAAAAGAAGATGCCGAAGATATTCTTCCAGAATATGAACTAAATTACACTATAAATAGTAAAAAAATTAGTACAAAATTTGATTTACTATTAGTTAAAAATAATAAATTTGAAATATATGATTGGAAAACTCAAATTATAGAAAATAAAAAGATATCAACTAAGAGCAGTTACGAAAAAAGAATGCAAACTGCAGTATATTTATTAGTTGCATATGAAGTTTTAAGTAAAGTTTTTAATAAGGATATTAAATTTGAAAACATATCTATGAACTATTTTGAGGTTTCAAAAAATAATTTAGTGACAATAAATTATAGTGAGAATATGTATTTTGAACACAAAAAATTAATTAAAAGATTGATTTCACAAATTGAAAATGATGAATTTAATATTACAAATAAAAAGCATTGTGATTACTGCGAATTTGATGGAATATGTTAAAAATAAAATATAGAGAGGGGTAATTTATGAATTTCGTATTAGGTAGATCTGGTAGTGGAAAGAGTGAATTTTTACTTAATGAAATAAAAAAGCAAGTTAAAACTGATCAAAAAACTCCAGTTATTTGGTTAGTTCCTGAACAATATACTTTTGAGGCCGAAAAAAAATTAAGTGAAATTTTTATGGGTGAAGAAAAGGACAAGTTTTTAAGAAGTAGAGTTTTAAGTATGAAAACTCTAGACAATATAATTTTATCAATAGTTGGAGGATTATCAAAAACTCAAATAAACACTAGCGGAAAGAGTATGATGATAAAAAAGTCTATTGAGAATATTGAAAATAGAAAAGAAATTTTAAATATATTTTCGAGCAATCAAAATAATTTAATTGAAAGTATATTAGATACAATTAGCGAATTAAAGCAGTTTAATATTAGCAGTCAAGATTTAATTAAAAGTTATGAAACTATTAGTGATGAAACGTTGAAACTAAAAATTTCAGATATAATAAAAATTTATACTGAATATGAATTACTTCTTCAAAAAGATGATTATATTGATAGTCAAGATTCTCTTAAAACTTTAGCATTTAATCTTGAAAACTGTGATTATTTAAATGATTCATACGTTTATATTGATGAATTTACAGGGTTTACACCAAGCCAATATAACGTTATAAAAGTTATTTTAAAAAAAGCTAAAAAGGTTATGATTTCATTAACTGTTGACTCGATAGATAACTTAGAATATAAGATAACGGATCCATTTTCAAGAACTAAAATTACTTATGAAAAAATAAGTATGATTTGTAGAGAAAATGATATAAAGTTTGAACAACCAATATTTTTAGATAAAAGTCTTAGGCTTAAAAATGAAGAATTAATATATCTTGAACAAAATATTAATAAATATAAGATTAGTCCATACACAAAAAAGACTGAACATATAAAGATTAATCAAATGAATAACTACTATCAAGAGGTTGAAGAGGTTGCAAAATCTATAGTTAAACTTGTTAGAGATAAAAATATTAGATATAAAGAGATAACGGTTAGTAGTCGTGATATTGAAAAGTATGAATTTTTGATTAATTCTATATTTGAAGAATATGAAATACCAAACTTTATTGATGTGAAAAAAGAAGCTAAAAGTAATCCGATAATAGTTTTAATAATTAGTTTACTTGAAATGAAATCTAAAAGTTATAGCTATGAAACTATGTTTAGATATTTAAAAAGTGGACTATTAAATATTGATGATGATGAAGTTAATATTCTTGAAAATTACGTTTTGGAAACTGGAATAAGAGGAAATAAGAAGTGGTTTGATATTGAAGATTGGAATTATAAAAAAGATTTTTATGATGAAGATTTATTAGTAAAAATAAATTCTATAAGAAGAAAAGTAATATCTCCAATAAATAATTTCCACACTAAAGTGAAGGGTAGAAATACTGTTGAACAAATTTGTAGACATATTTATGACTTTTTAATTGAGATTAATATAAATGAAACTATTGAAAATTTAGTTAGGAGTTTTGAAGAAAAAGGTGAACTCGATACTGCAAGTAAGTATAAGCAAGTCTTTGATATTGTAATAGATATACTTGATCAAATGGTTGAAATTATGAAAGATGAAAAAATTTCATTTGATAAATTTATAAATCTTATCAATTTAGGATTTGATAGTTATGAATTATCAGTTGTTCCTCCAAGTATTGATGAAGTGCTTGTTAGTAGTGTTGATCGTATGAAAAATGCAAACACTAAATATTTATTCTTAATTGGAGTAAATGATGGAGTGTTTCCTCTTGCATCAAAGGAAAATGGAATACTTAATGATAGTGATAGAGAAAAATTATTTAATAATGGAATTGAGATGAATGTTGATACTAGAGTTAAAACTTTTGAAGAACAATACTTAGTTTATAAAGCTTTAACTTATGGAAGTGATAATTTAATAATAAGCTATCCAGTTGCAGATTCTGAAGGGAAAACTCTAAGACCTTCTATAATAATTTCAAAACTTAAAAAATTATTTATAAATATTGAGTTTAATACTTTTGAAAATAATAATAAAAAGAAAACTACAGAAGGAATACTTGATGAACTTATTTCTAAAAAGTTAGCATTTAATGATTTAATATTTGAACTTAATAAAAATAAAGATGATGTTAATGAAGTTTACTTTGATATATATAGATATTTTATGGAAAATGAAGATTATAAAGACTTTGCTAGAAGAATTGATGAATCATTAAATTATACTAATATGGTCGATATTTTAAGCGAAGAGCGTGCAAGTAAATTATATCAAAATGTTAATTTAAGTGTATCAAAAATTGAGTCTTTTTCAAATTGTGCCTTTGCATACTTTATTAGATACGGACTTGGAGCTAAAAAAAGAAATGAATATGGTTTTTCATCTCTTGATTTAGGGAATTTTGTTCATAATGTTGTTGAGGATTTTTCAAACAATTTAGAATTTAAAAAAGAGGTAACTTGGAAAAACTTAGACAAAAAATACATAGAAAATGAAGTATCAAAAATTGTAACTGAAAAGATAGATTCTATGCCAGGATTCATACTTAGTAGTTCTGCAAAGTATAGATACTTATCAAATAGAATAAAAAATATGATAGTGTTTGTTATAAGTGTGCTTGCAAAACAGATTCAAAGTGGAGAATTTGAACCGGTTAGTTATGAATTTGAGTTTTCAGGGGATACGTCAATAAAGATTAAAGATTATAATGGAGATGAAATTAATTTAGTTGGTAAAATTGATAGAATTGATAAATATTCAGAGGGTAATAGTGATTTTTATAGGATAGTTGATTACAAATCTAGCAAGAAAAATATAAGTTTAAGTGAAGTTTATTATGGTTTACAACTTCAACTTTTAGTTTATATGGATAGTATACTTAAAGATGATAATTCACACCCCGCAGGTATGTTTTATTCTAGAATTGATGAAATAATGGTTAATGCAAAAAATCCAAATGAAGAAGTTGAAGATAGCCTACTTCAAGCATTAAAGTTTAGTGGTTTAGCGATAAAAGATTTAGAAATTGTAAAGAAAATGGATAGATCGTTTGAAGAAGAAAAGAAAGTTACTTCAAAGGTAATTCCAGTTTCAACTAAAAAAGATGGAGATTTTACAAGTTCAACTAATGCTATAACTAAAACTGAATTTGAAATAATAAGAAGTTTTGGGAAAAAAGTGATAAAAGATGTTCATAGAGATATTTATGAAGGAAAAATAAGTATTAACCCATATAAAGCAGGGGATAAAGATTCTTGTAAGTTCTGTGATTTTTCATTTGTGTGCCAATTTGATGAAAGTTTAGAAAATAATATTTTTAGATCAAATAAAAAATTAAAAGACGTTGATGTTATTAATAAGATGAAAGAAGAACTTGATAAATAAAGGAGGATAATATGTGGACTAAAGAACAACAAAGAGTAATTGATTTTAGAAATGGAAACCTATTAGTTGCAGCGGCGGCCGGAAGTGGAAAAACTGCAGTTTTGGTTCAAAGAATAATAAAACTTATAACTGTTGATAAGGTAGATATAGATAAATTATTAGTAGTTACATTCACAAATGCTGCGGCAAGTGAAATGAGAGAAAGAATTAGTTTAGCAGTTTCTAAAGAATTAGATAAAAACCCAGAAGATGAGCATCTTCAAAAACAAATGGTTTTACTTAATAAATCAAACATAACTACTATACATTCATTCTGTTTAGAAGTTATAAAAACTAATTTCCATAAAATAAAGATTTCTCCAGGGGTTAGAATTGGGGATACTAATGAACTTAATATATTAAGGCAAGAATGTTTGGAAGAAGTTTTTGAGATATATTACGATAAAGAAGATGAGAAATTTTTTAAATTTGTAAATTCTTATGGTAATAAGTATGGAGATGATTCAATACAAGAATTGATTCTTAGTATATATAATTTTACTATTTCATCTCCAAATCCTAAAGAGTGGCTTAGGGAGTCTAAAGAAAATTTTGTTTATGATTGTAATGTTGATTTTTCAGATAGTAGATATGGAAAAATTCTTATTAATCATATAAAAGAAAAGATTGAAGATACAATTTTTGAACTAGAAAATTTGATACAAAAGTTATTTAGTTTTGAAACTTCCGTAGATTATGCTATAAATAGACAAAATGAAATAAAGTTATTAAATGAAGTTCTTTTAAATTTAGATGATTATGATAAATTTTATGAAAGCTTTAATAACGTTGATTTTGGTAGTTTAACTGCAGGAAAAAGAGCAAAAGATGACTATGAAAAAGAAATTAGAGCAAGTGTTAAAACTGTTCTAGATTCAATTAAAGATTTCTATAAAAAATACATTGAAGTATTAAAACCAAAAGATGAAATTAAATCAGAAATGGTTTATTTAAAGGATATAGTTGAAATTGTTGAAAGTATAATACTAGATTTTATGGAAGTTTATGAAGAGAGAAAAGTAGAAAAGAATATATTAGATTTTTCAGATATGGAACATTTCACACTACATATTTTAAGAGATCAAAGTGTTGCATCAATTTATAAAGAAAAGTTTGAAGAAATATTTATAGATGAATATCAAGATAGTAATTATGTTCAAGAGGAAATTTTAAGCTTAATATCTAGAAATGATAGCAATCGCTTTATGGTTGGTGATATAAAGCAGAGTATATATGGATTTAGACACGCAAAACCTGAAATATTTATTAAGAAGTATAAAGAATATAGTGATATTGATAGCGATAAGACAAAAGTTTTACTTCATAAGAATTTTAGAAGTAGAGAAGAAGTTATTTCTTCTTGTAATTATATTTTTGAAAATATAATGAGCGAAAAAGTAGGGGATATTGATTATAATGAAGATGAAAAATTAAATCTTGGAGCAAATTTTATAGATAATAATAATGTTGACTTATTCATTGATAATCAAACTGAACTTAAGATTTTAGAAATTAAAAGTTCAAAAAAAGAAGATAGTGATGAAGATAGTACTGATGAAGATTTAAGTACATTAGAGAAAGAAGCTAAAGTTATTTCAAAAAGAATAACGGATCTTATGAGTTCAAATGAAGACGGAAAATATCAAGGTATATTCGATAAAGAATTAAATACATATAGAAAAATAGAATATAGAGATATTGTAATTTTACTTAGAAGTACAAAAAGTTTTGCACCAATTATTGAAAAAGAATTACTTAGAAAAAATATTCCTTCGTTTGTTGAAGGTAGTGGAGGATTTTTTGATGCTATCGAAATAAAAATAATTATGAGTTTACTTAGAGTTATAGATAATTCATATCAAGATATTTACTTACTTTCAGTTCTTAAAAGTCCAATATTTAATTTCACACCTGATGATTTAGCAGATCTTAAGATTTTTGATAGAGAAAGTGAAAGAAAAAAAATAAAGAGTTTTTATGAAATTATAAAAGAATATGTTAATGAAAGTATTAATGATAATTTAATTGAAAAATGTAAGTTTTTCTTAGAAAAATTAGAACTATATAAAGAAAAATCTAAGTATATGGAAACTTATGAATTCTTATGGTACGTGTATACTGATAGTGGATATCTTTCATATATTAGTGCTATAAGTGACGGAGATAGAAGGCAAGCCAATTTAAAAATACTTTTTGAAAGAGCAAATCAGTTTGAAGAAAATAGTTTTAAAGGTATATTTAATTTCATTAGCTATATAGATAAACTTAATAAAACTGATGATAAAACTTCAAATGCAAACATACTTGGAGAAAGTGCAAATGTTGTAAGAATTATGAGTATGCATAAAAGTAAAGGCCTTGAATTCCCAGTAGTAATTTGTGCTAATTTATCAAAAAAGTTTAATGAAATGGATTTAAACAAGGATATTATATTTAATTATGATTTAGGTTATGGAGTTAAATATGTTGATTATGACAAAAAGATAGTATCTAAAAGTATTTCTTGTGAAGCTTTAAAAATAAGAATGATTGAAGAAATAATAAGTGAAGAAATGAGAATATTATACGTTGCGCTTACTAGAGCTAAGGAAAAATTAATTTTAACTGGGAGCTTAAAGACTAATGATATGTCAAAAACATTAAATAAATTAATTGATATGAGTCAGGGGTCTAAAGTTTCTAGTAAAAAAATTAACAAATATAAAAATTTCTTAGATTGGATTTTAATACCTGTACTTAAGCATAATGATTCGAAAGAAATAAGAGAAAAATACAATTTATTCGCTAATGTATATGATATGAATCCAAATGAAACTTCTAAATGGAACTTAGAAATAATGTCACTTAATTTTGAGGAAGAAGTTAAGCAAGAAGAGAAAATTCAAAATACAGTCCTTCAAAATATTGATTTAAAAGATAGTAAATTTATTAATCAAATAAAAGAAAAATTAGAGTTTAAGTATGATTTTGAAGAACACATTCACCAAAAGGCAAGTATTTCAGTTAGTGAAATTAAAAAGATTCATATGGAAGATGAAGGTTCAATAAATTTATTTGAGTCAAAATATATTTCGAAAAAACCGAAGTTCTTAATGGATAAAAAAAGTAGGATTAGTGGTGCAGAAAAAGGAACTTTAGTACATTTAGTTATGGAAAAAATAGAGTTTAATGAAAATATAGATAAGGAGTATGTAATAAATTTATTAGATAGTTTGGTTACAAAAAATATTATTAATGAAATGCAAAAGGAAGTATTAATTTCTGAATATATAGAAAATATATTATATTTCTTTGACACGGAACTTTTTAGCAGAATAAAAAATTCTGATTTTATAAAAAAGGAACAAGTTCTTTATTCGAGAATTGAACTTGATAAAGTGTATAAAAATAATGACAAAGAGGATATAATGATAAGGGGTATAATGGATTTATACTTTGAAGAAAATGAGGAAATTGTTATAGTTGACTATAAAACCGATAAAGTTTATGATATAGAGTGCATAAAGGAAAACTATAAATTGCAAGTTGAACTTTATAAAGATTCTATTGAAAGTTTGACTGGTAAAAAAGTAAAAGAAAAGTATCTTTATTTATTTGATAAAAATGAATTAATTTCATTATAAAGGAGGAAAAAATGGATAAAATTTATATAAAAGATTTTGAGATTTTTGCAAACCACGGAGTTTTTGAAAGTGAAAAGGCTCTTGGTCAAAAATTCATTATAAGTTTAGAATTATTTTTAAATTTAAGAGAGTCAGGACAAACTGATGACTTAACAAAGAGTATTCACTACGGAATTTTAATGGAAGATGTTGAGAAGTTCTTTACTAGTCAAAGTTTTGATTTAATTGAAACTGCAGTTGAAAAAACTTGCGAACATATTCTACTTAATAATGATTTAGTTAATAAGGTTAAGATAAATCTTAAAAAACCTTGGGCACCAGTTAAAAGAACTTTTGATTATATTAGTATTAAAATGGAGAGAATGTGGCACACGGTTTACGTTTCTGGAGGTTGTAATTTAGGAAATAAAAAAGAAACTTTGGATAAAGCATTAGAAATTTTAGATAATGAAAAAGATATAAAACTTCAAAAAGTATCAAATTATTATAATACGAAACCTGTTGGATATGACGATCAAGATGATTTTATGAATATAGTTTTTGAAATTAAAACACTTAAAAATCCAAGTGAATTAATGGACAAGCTACTTGAAGTTGAACAAGTTTTTAAAAGAGAAAGAACTATAAAAAATGGACCTAGAACTTTAGATCTTGATATAATTTTCTTTGATGATATGGTGATTGATGATGAAAAAACTATAATACCTCACCCAAGATGTCACGAAAGACAGTTTGTTATGAAACCAATGACAGATATTAAGCCGTATTTCGTACACCCATTACTACAAAAAAGAATAATAGATATTTCAAATAATTTAGGAGATTTATAAAAGGAGAATTTATGGAAGAATTAGAGAGCATTTTGAGTGATGATATTTTAAAAATTGTTATTAGTAATAAATCAAATAAAGAAATTGAATTTAATAAGATACATATAAATATTAAAGAAAGCAAAGGTAAAAAGTTTTATCAAATAGAAAAATTTACAGATAAGCAAGCATTTCACGAAAATATTGAAGTAGAAGAATTAAATGAAAAAGTAATTGAATTATTTAATGATTTTAAAAATGTAAATGCTTGGAGTGAAGATTTTACTTACGATATGAAAATATCTAAAAAGGGTAAAGTATTCTTAAATAAAAGTAAGAATAAGCAAAAAACTGTTATAGATATTAATCATAATAAAGAAAAGAAATATATTTTAAAAGAAGGTGAAATAATTGAACCTTTAATAGATCTTGGAGTTTTCACTAAAGATGGAAAAATTGTTAAGAGTCAATACGATAAATATAAGCAAATAAATAGATTTATTGAAATGGTTGATGATGAAATTAAAAAGAATGAATTAGAAGAGCTTACAGTACTTGATTTTGGTTGTGGAAAATCATATTTAACATTTGTACTTTATCATTATTTCGTTAAAATCAAAAACCTAAAAGTTAAGATGATAGGTCTTGATCTTAAAAAAGATGTTATAAAAAAATGTAATGAAATTGCAAAAAAATATAACTATGAAAATTTAAGTTTTGAAATTGGAGATATTAATGGATATAAATTTACTAATAACGTTGATATGGTAATAACACTTCATGCTTGTGATACTGCAACGGACTATGCATTATTTAATGCAATAAATTGGAATACTAAAATGATTTTTTCTGTTCCTTGTTGCCAACACGAATTAAATAAAAATATTAAGACTGATGATTTTTCATTATTAACAAAGTATGGAATAATAAAAGAAAGAGTTTCTTCTTTAATGACTGATGCAATTCGTTCTAATCTACTTGAATATATGGGATATAAAACTCAAATTCTTGAATTTATAGATATATCGCATTCACCAAAGAATTTATTAATTCGTGCAAGTAAGAGTAATATTTCAGATTCTAAAAAGAAAAAGAGTTTAGAAGAAGTTGAAAAGATTATTAATGAATTTGGAGTTAGTCAAACTCTATATAATCTACTTAAAGAAAATAATCATATTAAATAGTCCTTAGGGGCTATTTTTTATTTTAAAAATTAATTATAATTTTAGATAAAAAAATGGTGCCTACAAGGGGGAGAACTGTAGACACCTAGATACTTATTAGGGGGAGAGATATATAATTTCCGCTCTCACTATCATTATGTCCGATTATATTTTTTATATACACCATATACAAAAAATATTTGAAAATATTTTAAAAACTTTAAAATAAAAAAATATCAACTATCTTGAGGGGTTGATAGTTGATATATAATCCGTTCATTTAAAATATTAACAGGGGCTTATTTAGAGAGTAGCTATCTCTCATAATTTCAATATATGTAATAATACAAAATATGACACAAATTTCTAAAATATAAATAAAAATATCAAAAAAAGCAGTATTTAGAATAGTATATTAAATATAGAAGTATTATTATTTACTAAATTATCATATATATGATATAATCTATATCAAAATCAATTTATTAGGAGTGTGGTAAAGGTTGGATAGGACCGGTATAACAATACAATTAGTTTTATTAGGAGTACTTCTTGTTGGTTCTGGGTTTTTCTCAGCATCAGAAACAGCATTAATGTCACTTAGCAAAATAAGAATGAGACATCTACAAGACGAAGGTGTAAAAGGTGCGAAATTAGTTTCGAAATTATTAGATAATCCAAAAACGCTACTTAGCTCTATACTTATAGGAAATAATGTTGTAAATATTGCAGCAACATCTATTTCAACATCATTATTTATGGAATTGCTTGGAGTAAATGGAGTGCCAGTAGCTACTGCAGTTATGACTATTTTAGTTTTAATATTTGGAGAAATAACTCCAAAAACTATAGCTGCAAATAATTCTGAAAAAGTTTCGATATTCGTTTCAAAACCAATACAATTCTTTATTTTTATATTAAAGCCAGTTGTTTTTGTATTTAATATAATAACTAGCATAATATTTAAAATTCTTGGTGTTAAGGACAAAGGTGCACAGCCATATATAACAGAAGAAGAACTTAAAACTATGGTTAATGTAGGTCACGAAGAAGGTGTTCTTGAAATGGAAGAACGAGAAATAATAAATAATGTTTTTGAATTTGGAGATATGCAAGCAAAAGAGGCAATGATTCAAAGACTTGATATGATATGTATTGATGTATTTACTAAATATAATGAATTAATGCAAATATTCAAAGAAGAACAATTTAGTAGAATACCAGTTTATGAGGATAATGTTGATAATATAATTGGTATTGTTAATATAAAAGATATAATATTTTTAAGTGATGAAGAAGTTAACAACTTTGATGTTAGGACTTATATGAGAGAGGCTTTTGTTACTTATGAATTTAAAAAGATAGCTCAACTTCTTGAAGAAATGAAAAAAGATAGAAGTCAAATGGCTATAGTACTTGATGAATATGGTGGAACTGCAGGACTTGTTACTATTGAAGATCTAGTTGAAGTAATTGTTGGTGATATTGAAGATGAGTACGATGAATTTGATGATGAAATACAAGTTATAAAGGAAGATGAGTATATAATAGATGGAAGTGCAAAAATTTCAGATGTTAATGAACTTATTGGAACAAAATTAGAATCAGAAGAATTCGATTCAATAGGTGGTTATATAATTGGTCATTTAAATAGATTCCCAGAAGAAAATGAAGTTATCGAGGAAGGTAATATTAAGTTTTGTATAGAAGGAATTGATAAGAATAGAATTAAGAAAATAAGAGTTTTAACGTAAAAAGAGCGACTAAATAGTCGCTCTTTTTTATAGTGAATTAATTATTTTTTTATTTAAAATATCTATTAAATTAATTTTTATACTATCATTTTCTATTTCAATTATAGAAACTGAATGACTTTTATCTTTTGGAATTGTAGTACTTCCAGGGTTTAAAACTATTAAGTTATCATCAAAATAAAGTTCTTTTACGTGAGTGTGCCCAAATATTAATATGTCACCTCTTAAAGATTTAGCTCTTTTTATCATTTCTTCTTTTGAATCTATGTATCCGTGAGTAGTTATTATTCTTTTGTTTTCGAATTGGCTAAAAACATAAGAATTTTGTATTGGGTGATCTATTACCATTTGATCAACGTCGCTATCGCAGTTTCCTTTTGCGATTATTAAATTTTTAGTTTGGTTAAGTTTTTCAAATAATTCCTTTGGTTCATATCCTTTTGGTATAATATTTCTTGGTCCGTGATTTAGTATATCCCCCGCGTGAATTATAACTTCACAATCATTTAAAACTTCCATTGCTTTATCAAAGTAATAAACACTTCCGTGAGTATCACTAATAACTCCAATTTTCATATAAATCTCCTTAAAATATAGTTTTATTTATAATAAACTATAAGGAGAATTAAAACAATAATTTTGAATAATTTATTTAATAAATTAAAAAATTGATGTAATATTAATAGGGTATAATATTATTAAATAGTTTTTATGAAAGGGAATTTTATGAATAAAGTTTTATTTTTGAGTTTTTTCGCAATGATAGTTTTAAATATAGCACACCCAGTGACACCGCTTTTAATTAATAGTGTGAATTTACCAAGTTTTACTTTTGGTATATTGTACTCTGCAATGGCAATAGCACAATTTGTTATGTCTCCAGTTTGGGGTAGTTTATCAGATTCTAAGGGTAGAAAAAATATTTTAATGATAGGTATGTTAGGTTATGGAATTGGTCAATTAGGATTTGGACTTTCTAGTAATTTTTATATGATACTATTTTTTAGAGTAGTTGGAGGATTTTTCTCGGTTGCATACTTAACAAGTATAGTAGCTTATATTAGTGATATAACTTCAAAAGAAGAAAGAGTAAAATATATGTCTTATCAAGTGGCATTCACGTCTCTTGGTGCATCTGTTGGATATTTAATAGGTGGATTTTTTGGAAATTATGGATATAAGGCAAGCTTTATAGTTCAATTTTTACTTTCAATAGCAGTTTCTATATACATATATTTCTTTATTAATGAAACTGTAAGTGAGAAGAAAGAATTTAATCTAAATTTAAATCATCTTAAAATGAAAAAGAATGTAAATTTAGATTTTCAAATAAAAATAATGATGACTGCAATTTTATTCGTTAGTTTTGCAAGTACTTCATACAGTTCAACTATTGCTTATTACGTTGAATCAGTCCTTGGTTTATCTACTGGTGCAAATGGAATAATAATGAGTGTGGCAGGAGTTTTAGCCCTTATTTCAAACTTAGTGATAAATCCATATCTATCTAAGAAATACGAAGAAAAAAATATAATGAGATACGTTTTAGTTTTTAGTGGAATTAGTATAATAATTTCTAGTTTAGTTCCAAATATCATAGTTTCATTTATATTCCTTGGAATATTTATATTAAATATTTCGCTTGTAACTCCACTTCAACAAAGCATAGTAACTAAACTTTCAAAAGATAATTATGGTGAAATAATAGGTATGCAAGGTTCATTTAAAGCACTTGGAATGGTTAGTGCATCATTAGTTGCAGGATTTGTATTTGATTTTGGAAACAAACTTCCGTTTATGTTTGCAGGAATTAGTTGCATAGTTGCATATTTAGTTATGAAAAATATAATAAAAAAAGTATAAGGATAAATTTATGAGTCGTAAAGTAGTACTTTAGTAGTTAGTTTGGATGGATTTATTTGTTATGAAAAAGATGGATTTGATTAGAGAGTTAGATGCGGTGATAATAAACTTGATACTAAAGAACAATTCGACTTTTTTGAATTCTTTAAAAATTATGACATAGTAGTTATGGGCAAAAAAGGGGTACAATGATGCACCAGAAGAAAGTTTAGAAATTTATAACGACAAGAAAATATATGTTTCTAACGAATAGTAAAAAACTAAATATTTATTAGATAAAAGTTGTTTAAGCAACTTTTATTTTTATGTTATAATAAATTAGAAAGAGGTGTTTTATGTTTAAAAAAGAAGATCAAAAATATAATTTAATTTCATATATATCAGATAAAGAAAGTACATTAAAAGAAATCTTACTTGATGATTTAAGTTTTTCAGTTAGATCACTTTCAAAAATGAAAAGAGAAGAAACTGTTTTAGTTAATAAGGAATATAAAAAACCAAGTACAAAGATAAATGTTGGAGATTTAATAGAAGTTAAAATTGAAGAGGAAAAATCAAATTTTGAACCACAAGATTTAGATCTTAATATAATTTATGATGATTTTGATTTAATAATGGTTGAAAAACCACCATTTATGGTTGTTCACCCAACAAAGAGTCACTCAGAAAAAACTATTGCAAATGGAGTTACACATTTTATAAATGAAAAGTGTGAAAATGTTAAAATAAGGTTTGTAAACAGGCTTGATATGAATACTTCAGGTCTTGTGATTGTTGCAAAAAATGCATATTCACATCATACATTAAGTCTTGATATGAAAAATGATGAAGTGGAAAAAGTGTATATAACGGTTGTTAAGGGAATAGTTAAAGAAGAATTTGGAACTATAAATGCACCGATTTTTACAGATTTAGAACAGGGAATAGAAAGAACTGTTGATGAGAGGGGACAAGCATCGGTTACTCACTATGAAGTACTGGAAAGATTAAAAGATGCAACGGTTTTAAAAGTTAGATTAGAAACAGGTAGAACTCACCAAATAAGAGTTCATATGAAACATATTAATCACCCGATTATTGGAGATGATTTATATGGATATGTTGATTTAGATTTAATAAATAGACAAGCACTTCACGCAACTAGTCTTAAATTTAAGCAACCAAGAACTAAAGAAAATCTAGAGTTTATATCAAAAATTCCAAAAGATATGAATGATTTAATAGAAAAATTAAGATAGGAGATATTTATGATAATTCACAAATGTATTATACACGTTTTAGATAAAAATAATGATTTTCCAATACTAAACGATTTTGAATCGAAGATGAATGGGGAAGTGGATAGATTTTTACAAAAAAGCATAAAGAAAGTTTTAAATGATGATGATTTAAGGGTAGCAAGGTTTAAGGATTATAAAGAAAATAGAGTCAGAAATTTATGTGAACAAATGATTAACTTTGAAGATACTTTTGTTGAAAATTCAAAGGAAATTGCATCATATTTATTTGAAATTATGAAGATAAATGAAAGTTTAGATTCTTGCGATTTAGCAATTTGCTCTTATTCTGATGGAGAAGAAACTAATATAGGTATAATAAAACTTAATTATAAAAAATTATTTACGCACTCAATAGAATTTATTGATGACAAGTTTAATATACAAATGGTACCGAATAATATTGGAATACAAGAAAATGCAAAAATAAAGAAATGTGCAATAATTTCTAATGGTTCAATAAATGATGAATTCCATTTGACAGTTTTAGATAAAGTAACTGAAAATAAAGATGATGAAAGTAAATTTATTGAAAGTTTCTTAGAATGTGAAAGAATAAGTGATGATAATTATAAAACAAAGGTATTTAAAAGAACTACTGAGGCTTGGGTAAATAATACTTTAGGTGAAGATATGAAAAAAGCCGAAGAAGTAAAAAGAATGCTACATTTCACTTTAAAAGAAAAAGAAGATTTAAGTCCTGAAAAGTTTATGAACTCAGTTTTAGAGGAAGAAAAATTAAAAGATAGTTTTAAAGAAGTAATACTTAACAAAGGAATTGAGAATGAATTTATTATAGATAAAAAATGGGTAAATAAAACTTTGAAGAAAAGAAGTATAAAAACTGATAATGGTTTTGAGATAAAGTCTGATTTACTTAACTTTGAAGACCCTATGAAATATAGTATTAGAAAAAATGAAAATGGAACTTTTGATATAGTAATTAAAAATATTTCATTTGTACAATAAAAAAATTAGGAGTTTAATAAACTCCTAATTTGAATTACTTAGTACTTTCTATGTACTTACATATATCTGAAACCGTTTTAAAGTTTTGAGCTTCTTCATCAGGTATTTCTATACCGAATTCATCTTCAAGTGCCATAACAACTTCAACTGCATCTAAAGAATCAGCTTCTAAGTCTTCAGCTAAGCTAGTTTCAAGCGTTATAGATTCAATTTCATCTTCTCTTCCAAGTTGTTCTGCGATTAAATTTCTAACCTTTTCAAACATTTTGAAATCCTCCTTTTACAATATTTAGTATAGTGTAATACAATATAGAAAAAATTTCAATATAAATATTAATAAAAAGTAATAAAAAATATCTTGTTGAATAAGTTTTTAATATAACATTTTTACAAAGGAGAAACTTATGAAATACATAACAATTTTTTTATCAATAATATCAGTACTTGGAATTACACTTTTAAATCTTTACTATAATTCTCTTTGCCTTGATATTAAGATGATTGAAAAACATATTAAAGAAACAAATTTTATAGCTTTAGAAATTGTTAAAGATGAAACTAATTTAGTAGAAAATAAAGATAATTATTTAAAAAGGTTATCTAACATTAAACAGGGATTAGAAAATTCCAAAACATCGATTTTAACCAAAGAATATATAGACTTAAAAATAAAATCAATCAAGAACTTACAAATATGTATAGAAGAAAATAACAAACAGTATTTTAATATGTTTGATGAATATAATAGATTATCAGAAGAAAACTTACAAAACTTACTTCAAAGAAATATATTTGATGTAACTAAAGTACCTAAAAACTTATATAACTTATAATAAAAATCTTGGGGGGATTTTAGGTGGCAAAACTTGAGAGCTTGATATCTAATTTTATTGATAAAGAAGATTTATTTGGTGGTAGAACACTTGTAATACTTGCTATTATATTTTTGATTTTGTGTACGGATATATTAGATAATATTATTGATGATGATAATTATTGGGTGTGGGGAATACTTATAATTTTATTAATATTTAATTTTAATGAAGAATAAACTTCTTTTTTTGACAATTTTTTTTAATATGTAACTTTAAATTATTAAAAACATATTATATTAAAAGACAAAAAAAGGAGGGAAACAAATGGAATTACTAAGAAAGCACCACGATTTTTTTGAAGATTATGGCTTAATTATAGTACTTGCAATAGCAGCTATATTTTTACTTGGGGATTTTTGTTTAGAAGACTTATTTTGTGATGACTCAGCAATAATATGGGTTGTTTTAATAGTTTTACTTTTAACTTGTTTTGATTTTGATTTTTAATTACAGGGGATTCTTTTGAATCCTTTTTTTATTTGTATAATTTTAAAAAAATATTAACACTTTATATAAATTTACATATAGTAAATTATGAAATTAAAAAGCTATAAATAATTAAATGGAGGTTAATATTATGGAAAATCAATTATCAAGATTATTTAGAGATTGTGGATGTTTTGAAGGAGGAGCTTGGTGGATAATAGTTTTATTCTTCTTATTCTTAATATTCCAAGATAGCTGGAGTGAAATATGCATAAGCGACTGGATTCCATTCTTAATATTATTATTAATAGTATGTGATTGTGGATTAGATGGAAGAGGAAGATGCTAATTAAATAAATTTAATAAATGTATAACCAAATTTAGGTTATTTGCATAATATAAAGTATGATATAGCTTAAAAATATCATATAGGGGTTTATAAAATAAAATTTAAAATTTAGGAGGAATATCAAATGTTAGATAGATTCTTTGGAAATGACGGATGTTTTGGTGGAGGAGCTTGGTGGATAATAATATTATTCTTCCTATTCTTAGCGTGTGGAGATACTTGGGCTGAAATAGATACTTGTTCTTGGATACCATTTTTAATACTATTATTAATAGTATGTTCTTGTGGAGATGAAGATTGCTAGTGAAAATTTAGACTACCTTTTGGTAGTCTTTTTTTTGTTTGACAACAAACTAATTCTTTTGTATTATTAGTTTGATAAGAAACTAATAATATTTGGAGGGTATATGATTTTAAAAGATGGAATTTATGAAGGAATTGCTAAGGGGTATGGTGGAGAAATTAAATTAGAGATAAAAATATATAATTCAAAAATAGAAAATATTGAGATAATAAGCCATATGGAAACTAAAATAATATCTGATCCTGCGTTTAAGTATGTACCAGAAAATATAGTAAAAGCAAATTCTATTTGTGTACCAAATATTTCTGGATGTTCAATTACTTCAAGAGCATTAAAAGAGGCAGTAAAAGATGCTTTAATAAAAAGTGGGGCAGATAAAAGTTTACTAGAGCAATTAATAATTGAATCTGAAACTCTAGATAAAATTTCATCAAATAATAGAATTAGGTTAAAAGATAATGAAAAAACTGATGTTATAGTAGTTGGGAGTGGTGGAGCAGGACTTAGTGCAGCTATATCTTCAGCAAGCTTTGGTAAAAAGGTTATAGTAGTTGAGAAGATGAATAAATTAGGTGGAAATACTTTAGTTTCAATGGGTGGAGTTAACGTTCCAAAAAATGATGCACAAATTAAAAAAGGAATAGATGATAATAAAGAAGATTTTTATGAAGATATAATAATTGGTGGAGATAATGAAAGTAATAAAGAACAAGCTAAAATACTTTGTGAAAATGCATATGATACATATAGATGGTTGCAAGATTATGTTGGAGTAAAATTTAAAGATTCACTTATTCATTTTGGAGGGCATAGGGTTTCAAGAGCTGCAGTTTTTGAAGGAAAATATGCTATAGAACTTATAACTAAATTAAGAGAAAAGGCTATTAAACTTGGAGTTAAAATAGTTAGTGGGGTTGATTGTAGGGAGCTTATAGTAGAAAATGATAGAGTTTGTGGTATAAAAGTATTGGCTAATGGCGATACTTTAGAGATACTTTCAAATTATGGAGTAATACTTGCAACAGGTGGATTTAGTGGAAATGTTGATATGAGAAAGAAATATGATAGCAGTTTAGATGAAAGATATAAGACTACTAATGTAAGTGGAGTAAGTGGAGATGGTCACATTATGTGTGAGAAGGTCGATGCTAAATTTGTTCATATGAATTATATTCAATCATTCCCAATAGCAAATCCAAACACAGGAGAATTATCTCACGTTGGAGGATCAAGATTTGATGGAGCAGTTTTAGTTAATAAAAAAGGGAATAGATTCGTTGAAGAACTTGAAAGACGTGATGTTGTGTCTGAAGCTATACTTAATCAAGATACTTCTTATTTAATTTGGGGAAATGAAGTTGAAAGTATTAATTTTGGAGTTAAAGAAAATTTATCTGAAGTTAATAGACTTAAAAAAGACGATTTATTTATAGAAGTTAATTCTTTAGAAGAAGGAGCAAAATATTTCGGAATAGATGAAGGAAATTTAATAAAATCTATTGATAGATATAATAAATTTGTTGAGAATAAAAAAGATGAAGATTTTAATAGACGTGGAAATTTAGTTAAAATAGAAAAAGCACCATTTTATTTCCAAGTAGTAGCACCGGCCGTTCATCATACTATGGGTGGAGTTGTGATTAACGATAAAAATGAAGTACAAAATAATAACAATGAAAGTATTAAAGGACTTTTTGCTGCTGGTGAAATAGTTGGTGGAACTCACGGAACTAATAGACTTGGTGGAAATGCAATAACAGAAATTTTAGTATTTGGTAAAAGAGCAGGAGAAAATATAGGAAGATGCGATTAATTCGCATCTTTTTTGCTTATTTTGTTGATTTAGTGTTAAAATATAGTATATAATAAAAAATTACAATGTAGTAATTAGGAGGTATACTTTGAGAAGACCAATAACTATAAAGGACGTAGCAAAAAAAGCAGACGTTTCTATATCGACAGTATCTAGAGTAATAAATAATTCAAAACCGGTTACAGATCAAGTAAAACAAAGAGTACTTGATGTTATAGATGAAACAGGATATATTCCAAATCCACTAGCAAGAAGTTTAGTAACGAAAAAAAGTCAATTAATTGGAGTTATAGTTCCTGAAATTTCTGATTATTTAGTTAATGAAATGTTAAATGGAATTGAAGAAGTTGCAAAAATGTATGATTATGAAATACTTCTTGCAAATACTTATTCAGATAAAGAACAAGAGCTTAAATGTATAAATTTACTTCGTGCAAAACAAGTTGAAGGAATTGTTATGATAAGTAATGATCTTCAAGAAGAACATGTTGAATATATAAAAAAATGTTCTATACCAGTAACTTATATGAGTAAAAATGCAAATGATTTCGATATATATACTGTAAGTGTTGATAATGAAATGGCAAGTTATGATATGACTAACTATTTGATTGATTTAAACCACAAAAAAATAGCACTTCTTCTTAATAATAATGAAAAAAGTGTTCTTGAAACAGAAAGAATCAATGGATATAAAAAAGCGTTAAATGAAAGAAATATAGATTTTGATGAAAATTTAATATTTATGTCTGGTCAAAATTATGAAAATGGATATGATACAGTAAAAAGACTTATAGAAGATAAAGTAGAAATAGATTCGATATTTGCAACTAGCGATGAGATTGCGATAGGTGCAATAAATGCATCAATAGATATGGGGATGAATGTGCCGGAGGATATTTCAGTTGTTGGATTTGATGATGTTAAGATGTCTAGAATATATAGACCAAAATTAACTACTGTGCATCAACCACTTTATGATATTGGAGCAGTTGCAATTAGAATGGTTATAAAATTAATAGATGTAAATAGACTAGATGAGAAAAAAGTTAATTTACCTCATAGAATAATCGAGAGAGAAAGTGCTATAAAAAGAAAATAAGGGGATAACCCCTTATTTTTTAGTCTTTTTTCTTAACTTTTTTTACTTTTTTAACTTTTCTTGAATTAAGTTTATCATCAACTTCTGCACTGCTTATTTTGTTCATAACTTCATCAATCTTTTTTTGTTGATCTTCGTTTAAAAATCCTTTTAATTTTGAAACAATTTCCTCTTTTCCATTTAAGTTTTTACCTATTTTAACAAGTTCACTCATAAGTTCATTTTCAGACTTTCCTTTGTACTCGTCTGCAATTTTTTCAATCTTATCTTTGTCTATATTCTTGCTTTTTGCAAGTTGTTCTAATTTTTTCTTATCTATATTCTTCATTTAAAATCCCCCCAAAACTTATAAAAGTAGTAATTTAAAACTATAATATAAAATATTTTACTTTCATAGTATTATATATATGCAAATTAACTAAAAAAAGTAACATTAATATTAAGCAAATCATATTTTATATATAGAATGGACTTGTTAAGAAGGGGGTGATAATTTGAATCAACTATTATTAATAATAGGAATGATTGCACTTAATAACGGAGATATAGGGCTTGAGAATAAAGATGGAAAGTCTAGAAAAATAAAAGTAAAGAAAAATAAATTATCATTTAATTCAAATGATTTTAATAAGGGAATAAAAATGTTAGAACTTAGTGATGAAGATTTGGAGCGCGGAGTTGAAGTAATAAATAGAAGTAAAAAGTATATGTCAAAAGAAGAACAAGTTTTTTTAGTTAAGGTAGAGAGTATTCTTGATTTGGTTAGGGGTATAAAAAGATTTAATGGAGATGCTAGAATTGATGATAGTGAATTTTTTTTGAGAATGGACGATGAAGACAAAAAAAATATGATGATAAAAGAAATACTTGAAGTTTTTCCAGATAGAAAAAAAGATTCATTTGGAAAGGCTATTGATATAAAAAAGAAAATAGATTTATTTGCAGAACTTTTTTTACCTGATGATTTTGGTGAAGATGGATTTAGTTTAAGTTCTTTAATGAATTTAAATAATTTATCAAGTCTTGGAAATTTGAGTATATTAGGAGATTTACTTAGAGATACTTATCCTGAAATTGATGATGAGTATGTTGAGGAGTACGAAGAAACATATGTTGAAGAAGATATAAAAGAAGAATATACAAAGCCTAAAAAAAATAAAAAAGGTTTAAAGAGAGTAAAGACTAAAATAAAAAAAGAAGTAGATAAAATAAGTGAAGATGATTTTAAAAATTATATAAAACAAGATAATGCTTTTTCAAATCAAAATGAATAAAAAATAGATTTTAAGAGATACTATTTATATAAGTAAGGCGAAAAAAAACATTATTTGTTAAAAATTGAAATAATAAATATCTTTTAAATTTAAAATAAATGGTGTATAATAGATTTATGTCTAAAGCATTCGATATGTTTGCATAAATTCAACCGACAAAGTTTGTTCGGGAGGTCAAGTTTTTTCGTGGATGCGACACCTATACAATTTCTTATAGGAACACTGAATCGAGAAACAGACCACCCACCTGGGTATATCTCGGGTCTGAATTTGTGTAAACTAACGGTGTTTTGGACAAAAAGAGCTATCACTTTTGTGATAGCTCTTTTCTTATATTCCAAGTATACTAATATCTTTGTAAAGAGAGAATACATTAGAAGATTTATAAGACATATCTTTTGATGAATTTGATAAAAATTTTGACATTGAAAAGTTTTCATTAGCACTAAAATCATCAACCGTTATTTCTCCAAAAGTTCTTCCGAAATCATTTGAAACAGCTTTATAAATCTTATTAAAATCAACCCATAAAATACTAATAGTGTCTTCTTCTTTTAATATGCTTGGATAAATACAAGCAGAAGGTGGAGATACAAAACTTGATATATCTAAATTGAAATTTTCTTTTGCATCAAGTCTACCATTAATATATTTAACACTATAACAAGAATTTTCATTTTCACAAAATGTAATATGAAAAACATTATTATCTTCAAGTACTGATAAATATATTTTATTCTTTCCAGAACTTGTAATTTGTTGTGGTTTTGACCATCTAAGAGTATTATAATTAAATTTAGAACAAAATATTTCTTCAACAGAATTTACAGTACTCATGTAAAATACCATAGGACCCTCATTAAGTACGACAACTTCATAATTATTAATTACCTTAAGACTTACCTTATCTATTCTAGTTTCTCTCCAATAATCATTTTTATAGTGGTGATGAATTAGCATACAATTAGTATTACTTTTATTGTCAAATACGTAATAAAAAATATGAATTTCATTATTAATAAGATTTATATATGGATATAAAATATCATATTTATAATTATTGTAGCTTAAAATTGTTTTTGTTGAAATTTTATTTTCATCTATTTCAATCATTTTTAGCGCCTCATCTTTAAAAATACCATAAACAGTATCATCTTTAATAAGAGAAAAATGACAATAAGACGAATCTACTTGGTTTAAGTGATCTAGTATTTTGTTATTTGTCATATAGTTATTTTCATCAAAAAAATTAAGATGCAATTTACCATCTTCATAAATATGAATAATTTCTTCATTTGATTTTCTAATTATAGTTGAAAAGTTATTAATGAAACTCATAAAAAAACCTCCCTTTTTGGCTCTTATATAAAATTATATTATTTATTTTGATAAAAAATTCAATTAAGTAACAATTATACTAAAATAGCATAATATTAAATTAAGCGAATAAGCTTTAAATCATTTTTAGGGGAGGACATAATGCAAGATTTAAAAAGAAGTAGAAAAAGATTTGTTGGAAAACCAAACACACAAAATCATGAAGTAGAAGAAATTTTAATAGATAATTTAGAAAGAGGATCTAAGAAACATGAAAATGGAGAAGGATGTGGGTGCACTGATCATCACGAAGAGCATTACACAGAGCATCATCATGAAGATCACAAACATTGTGACGATCATAAACATCATGAAGATCACAAACATCATCATCATGAATGTGAGGCTTGCCAATTAGCAGATGATATAGTTATTCAAAATAATTGTGAACAAGGTTGCTGTGGACCTATAATGCCACAAAAATTCTGTTTATCAAACAGTGTACCTTATGCAATAGAGGTAAATAGAATTTATGATACTTTTAAATTCCAAACTTTCACTGATGCTAGTGCAGACGGAGGAGACGAATTATTTTTTAGATACCAAGTATTAGATGTTGATGGAGATATTCCAACTACAGGATCTGTTAATGTTAATATAGAAACTATAACTATGAACTACACAGGAATAGAAATAGTTCCTGGAAATGTAACTTTAGAAAATAGAATAGTAACACCTCTTGACAATGGAATACTTGACAATGAACCAAATGAAACTTTATGCCCAGGATTTGAAGATGCAATAGACGATGATTTTGGTCAAACAGTATTTGAATACAACGTTTCAGGAAACTTAAATTCAGAATGTTGTCCAGGAGGAGAAAAAATCTCTTACAAAGAAAAAGGACTTAAAGTTAGAGTTTATGGACTTGAAATAGAACTTGAAGGTAAATGTGGATGTACTGAAGTTTCAGTTCTTGCATACCCTGCTAAAAAATCAGGAAGAAATTGTGGATACCACGAAGTAGACTATGTTGAATTTAACTACAACACTTTAACTGCTCCTTGTTGTTTACCTGTAACAGGTGTACAAACTGTTTTAAGACAACAATTCCAAACTGGACTTAGAGTTGAGTGTATAGGAAAAGCATTATTAAAATTAAGTGCAGTTGATTGCCACGGATACGAATATGATTTCTGTATTCCAAATGGAATAGACTTAGTTTGTTGTTTAGAAGAAGTAGTTAGTGTATTAGTAAATGAACAAATAGTAGTATTAGGATCTGCAGCTCCAGTTGCGCCAAGGCTTGTTGATACTTTCTCAAAAGTTTGTGACTTTGATCCTTGTGGAAAATAATGATATATAAATTTTAAAGAAGATGAAATTTTCATCTTCTTTTTTAGTATATAATTATTTGAAATGAAATGAAATGAAATGAAAAGAAAAGTTATAATTGTTTAGTGAAAAAAGACTATAAAGTTTACAGTCTTATAAAATATTATTATTTTGATACGATTTATCTTTATAAATCCAATTACTAAAACTATAATCAAATATTAAATTTTGATAGCCATTTTTTATTTTATATTCAAAATGAATATTTAGGTTTATAGTTTCAATATTAAATATTTTTTTATTGTGTGGAATAACGTCCTTAAAAATAAATGTTTTTAGTGTGTTATTTGAATAATTTAAATGATGAATTTTATAATATTTATTTGAAAAAACATTTTTTTCAGTTATAAAAAGATTAAAATTATTGTTAGATTTTATACATATAAAATCTTTTATACTCCTAACTCTATCTGAAAATCTTCCTATAATATTACTTTGCCAAGAGTTATCTTTTTTAAATATATGAATTATTTTTCCAAGAGTTGTTATGCAAAAAATATTTATATTATCGTATTTATCGATGCTAACTGTATAAATATATATATTTGAGCTAATTTGTATTTCATCTTCATTAATGTTTTTAATAAACAAATTGCCATTTGTCGTGTATATAAAAAAAGGTTTCATAAAAATCTCCTCAAAATTAAATTTTAAAATTATTTATAATCTTTTAAATTTTTATATAGAATTAACGAATAAATTATTGTTAAAAATATCGAAATAATAGTTAAAGTGTATATATAACCGTTTATTCCCAAAATTGGAACTAAATGATATATCAAAAATATTTGTATTAAAGTTGATGATATTGAAGTTATACTACAAAAAATTTCTTTTCCAAGAACGTGTAAGATGCTTGTAAGTGTTTGATTTAAAGAAAAGAAAATAGGAACTAAAAACATAGATTTTAGATATATGCTAGAAGTATTATTTTCAAATAGGAATGTACAAATTTTACTTGGAAAAAAGTAAAAGTAAAATGAAAATAAAAATCCAACCAAGAAAGTAAGTAGTATAGATGAATTTATTTTAAGTTTCATTTTCTTATGATTTTTGAGTGCTATTTCTGATGATATATTTGGAATTAAATTAACAACGAGTGCAGAACTTAGAGTGAATGGAAGATAAATTAGGGGCATAACCATACCACTAATAACTCCAAATATTGAAATTGATTGTTGATAACTAATACCGGTTAATAAAAGTCTAGTTGGAATTATTATTGAAGTTGCACTATGAAGTAATACGTTTGAAATTTTACTAAATGTTAGAGGGACTGAAAGTTTTATTACTTCAAATGATGAATATAAAAAATCGTAGATACTTAACGTATAGTGATTTTTTATGTTATTATCTTTATATAGGTTAAATACTAAGTAGAAAATACTAATTATTTCACCAACTGAAATTCCGATTAATGATAAATAAACGTTAATAGTTTCATTATTTATTGAATTTAGAACTAAAATTATAAATAAAATTCTTGAAATTTGTTCAAGTATAATACTAACTGCGGGAACTAATACATTTTTTAGTCCATAAAAATAACCTCTTAAAATATTTGATAAAGTAAGAATGACTACTGCAGGACAAATTGCAAGTACAAATAAACTTGAATTTTTATCGTGAAGTATTAATTCTGAAAAAAGTGAAGAATTAATAGAAATTATTAAAGACATTAAAAATGAAATTAAAAATGAAATATATAGTGTAGATATAAATAAAATATTTGTATTATTTTTTAAGGCTTTATTTTTTGCAACTAATATGCTTAAAGTAGTTGGTATACCAGTTGTTGTTAGTGCAACTATAACCATTAAAACGTTAAACATTATGTGATAAATTCCAAGGCCATACTCTCCAATTACTTTTGCTAAAAATATTTTATAGAAGAAACCAAGTATTCTAACTAATAAATTTGCAAAAAATAAAATCATAGTTGATAATAATAAATTGGGAATTTTCAAAATAAAAACACCTCCTCTAAAATCTATATTCATTGAGAAAGTGTTTTATTTATAAAAATATTATATTTTATTGAAAATAG
Organism: Peptostreptococcaceae bacterium; assembly: GCA_044426235.1. Lineage (GTDB taxonomy): Bacteria > Bacillota > Clostridia > Peptostreptococcales > Peptostreptococcaceae > JAGHEK01. The sequence continues at coordinate 56,496 of JAWXUS010000002.1, forward strand.
GTTTCATTTTGTCATACGAACAAACATAATTAAATCCGAGTTCTTTTAAATGGCTATATATGTATTCAAATTTGTATCCAATTTGATCTGTTGAGTGAGAATCAGAACCTGTAGTAATTATTTCACCGCCTAAATCTTTATACATTTTTAAAATATGCCTTGAGGGAGTTAAATCAGGTAAATTATATCTATAACAAGAGGTATTAAGTTCAATTCCACGACCAGAATTAATTACCACTTTTAATATTTCTTCAATAACTTCATTAAATAAATTATCGTCTAAAATGTTTTTGTAATGTCCATATCTTTTTATTAAATCAAGGTGACCAACTACTGAATAATCATTAAAATTATTTAAAATATTAAGTAGCTCTACAAAGTATTTTGCATAAGCATCTTTTTGAGTTCTAGAATTAAAAAAGTCTTTTTTTGAAAAATCAATTTCATCTATTGAATGTTGAGAACAAATAACAAAATCAAATGGATTTTCTAAAATATCTTTTCTACATCTTTCTATTAGATGGCTTTGTAGTCCCATTTCAATTCCAATTTTAATTGAAATATATTTTTGGTATTTTTCTTTTAGTAAATTATATTCATTAAAATAATCATTGTAATTAACAACCCAAGTACTATCTCCCTTTGCATTGTGTTCCATATGGTCTGTAAAACAGATTTCTTTAATTCCAAGTTCAATAGATCTTTTAATCATATCTTCCATAGGTGCTTTTGAATCTTTTGAAAAGTTAGAGTGCATATGATAATCAAAAAACATAAAAATATCCTTTCAATAATGTAAAATATTAAAGTATGAAAATAATTTAATATTTTACTATTAAATGTTATAATAATAGGGTAAAACCAATTTATTCTAATTAATTATAACAAATTGGTTTGTATTTGTATATCTAATAAAATGTTGTATTAATTATTAAATTTTTGAAGATAATTAATATATAAAATCTAAGGAGGATAAAAAATGTTTGATCAAAAAAAACTAGATAGAATAAACTTTTTTGCAAAAAAAAGTAAAGAAGGAACTTTAAATGAAGAGGAATTAAAAGAAAGAGATACACTAAGACAAGAGTATTTAGAACACTTTAGAGGTCATTTTAGATCGAGGCTTGAAAATATAAAGGTTGTAACACCTGAAGAACAAGAAGAAATGGAAAGAAATAAACAAAATTAATCTTGCATTTTAAATTGAAGAGTAGTAAAATATAGTCAATTTAAAATATTCAGAAAATTAGAGGTATACTATGAAAAATGCTTGGGAATTTGAAAAGGATAATCTAGATGAAGTAATGAAATACTCTGATGGGTATATGACTTTTTTAGATAATGGTAAAACTGAAAGAACATCTTGTAGAGAAATAGTTAAAATGGCAAAGGAAAATGGATACGTTTCTCTTTGTGATGTTTTAAGAAAACGTGAAGTTAAAAAAGGTGATAAGATATATGCTGTAAATAAAGAAAAAGCAGTTGCACTATTTTTAATTGGAGATAAACCTTTAGAAGATGGAATGAAAATAATTGGAGGTCACATAGACGTTCCAAGAATAGATTTAAAGCCAAATCCACTATATGAAGATAGTAACTTAGGGTTCTTTAAAACTCACTACTATGGTGGAATAAAGAAATATCAATGGACTGCATTACCTCTTGCAATTCACGGAGTTGTAATATTAAGCGATGGTCGTCGTGTTGATATAGCTATAGGTGAAGACGAAACTGATCCAGTATTTTGTATAACTGATTTACTTCCGCATCTTGGAAAAGATCAAATGTCAAAAACTATGTCTGAAGGAATCTTAGGGGAAAAATTAAACTTACTAGTTGGAAATATGCCACTTTTTGGAGAAGAAAAAGATTCTGTTGAAAAGAATGTTTTAAAATTCTTAAAAGAAAAGTATGAAATGGAACCTGAAGACTTCTTAAGTGCAGAAATTGAAATTGTTCCTGCAGGAAAAGCTAGACATTTAGGATTTGATAAGTCAATGGTTTTAGCTTATGGTCACGATGATAGAGTTTGTTCGTATGCCGGAGTTAAAGCACTTCTTGAACTTGATCAAGTAGAATTTACATCAGTTGCACTTTGTGTTGATAAAGAAGAAGTTGGTTCTCAAGGAAATACTGGAATGCATTCTAAATTTTTTGAAAATGTAGTTGCAGAGTTAATTAACTTAGAAGGAGAATACTCTGAACTTAAAGTTAGACGCGCTATGGCAAATTCAAAAGTTTTATCTGCAGATGTTGCTGCGGGATATGATCCAAATTATGCAGAGGCTTATGAAAAAAGAAATTCTGCTATGATGGGTGAAGGTGTTGTTCTTAGCAAATATACAGGAGCTAGAGGTAAGAGTGGTTGTAATGATGCAAATGCAGAATTTACGGCTGAGGTTACTAGAATATTTAATAAGGCAAATGTTGTATGGCAAACTGCTGAACTTGGTAAAGTAGACCAAGGTGGTGGGGGTACAATAGCATATATACTTGCAAATTATGGAGCAGAAGTTATTGATTGTGGAGTTGGAGTACTTAGTATGCACGCACCACACGAAATAGTTTCAAAAGTAGATATTTATGAAATGTATAAAGGTTACAAAGCATTTTTTGAAATAAACTTATAAAATATCTGAAAATAGTGTAGAATATTTCTACACTATTTTTTTGATTTATCTAATAAAAAATTATATATTTATTAAGATTATTAAATAAAAATATGTTATTATTAAATGATTATATGTACATAATTAAAAGTAAATATGAATGGAGTGATTTTGTTGAATAAAACGTTAGTTATAATAGATGGGAACTCTATGATAAATAGAGCCTTTTTTGCTTTACCAGAGATGAATAATAGTGAGGGGTTAAATACTAATGCTGTTTATGGATTTACTACTATGCTATTTAAAATTATAGATACTTATAATCCAACTCACATAAGTGTAACTTTTGATAAAAAAGCTAAAACTTTTAGACATTTAGAGTATGAGGATTATAAAGCAGGTCGTAAGAAAATGAGTGGAGATTTAGCAGAGCAATTTAAACCACTTAAGGATTTACTTGATAGCTTAAAAATAAATAGACTTGAAATAGAAGGTTTTGAGGCCGATGATATTATAGGAACAGTTTCAAAGGTTGCAGAAGAAAACGACTTTAAAGTATATATAGTTACTGGAGATAAAGATGCTATTCAACTTGCATCACACAAAACCACTACTCTTATAACTAAAAAGGGAATTTCTGAAATTGAAGAATATGACTACGATTCTGTAATTGAAAAAATTGGAATGACACCAACTGAATTTATAGATTTAAAAGGGCTTATGGGTGATAAGAGTGATAATATACCAGGAATTGCCGGAATTGGTGAAGTTACAGGTAAAAAATTAATTAAAGAATACGGTAGTGTTGAAAATATAATCGAAAATGTTGAAAATTTAAAGGGAAGTGTAAAAAACAAAATTATTGAAGGTTCTGAAATGGGACTTTTAAGTAAAAAACTTGCAACTATAATTAGAGATGTTCCAATAGATTTTATAATGGAAGATTTGGAATATGGAGAGTATAATGTTGAAGATGTTATTAAAGTTTTTGAATACTTAGGATTTAAAACTTTACTTCAAAGATTTATAAAAGATGATTTTGATTTAGGTGAAATGAATATATCTGAATTAGAAGATGTTGATAGTTTTTATAAATTAGCATTAGAGAATAAAAGAGTATTTTTAAAGACTATTTCTAGAAAAGGAAATATATTAGATAAAAATTTACTTTATTTATTCTTAAGTGTTGATGGTGAGAATATCTATTACATAAAAGAAGGAAATTTAGAGAGTATAAAGCATTTATTAGAAAGTAATGATATTAAGAAAATAGGATATGAATTAAAGGAAGATTATATAGCATTTAGACCTTATGGAATTATTCTTGAAAATATAGACTTCGATATTAAGGTTTGTGAATATTTAATTGATTCTAAAACTTCTACATCTTACGAAATAAGTGATATATCTTCAAAGTATTTATATAGAAATATTGCATCAAAAGAAGATCTTTTAGGAAAAGGTGCAAAGGCAAAAACTTTTTCTGATATTGATTTATCTGAAATAAAAAAATATACTGCAAGCATTATAAATTCGGTTTATAATATACATAAAAAAATGGAAGTTTTAGTTGAAGAACTAGAAATTAATGAGTTATTTTATAATATTGAAATGCCGTTAGTTGAAGTTTTAGGAGATATGGAGTATGTTGGTATTAATATTGATAAAAATAAACTAGATGAATTAAAAGAAGAATATTCGTCTATAATACTAAACCTAGAAAATGAAATTTATGAGTTGGCACAAGAAAAGTTTAATATAAATTCACCAAAACAATTAGGAGTTATACTTTTTGAAAAATTAGGACTACCTCCAGTTAAAAAAACTAAAACGGGATATTCGACTAATGCAGAAGTTTTAGAAAAATTAAAAGACAAACATTCTATAATAGAAAAAATTATTGAATACAGACAAATTGTAAAATTAAATTCAACTTATGTTGAAGGACTTTTAGCTATAATTAATGAAAAAGATGGAAGGATACATTCTTCTTTCAATCAAACTATAACTACGACTGGAAGAATTTCATCAACAGAACCGAACCTTCAAAATATACCTGTAAAACTTGAAATGGGTAAAAATATAAGAAAAGTATTTATTTCAAATGAAAATAGTAGTTTAGTTGATGCCGATTATTCTCAAGTAGAACTTAGAGTACTTGCACATATGAGTGAAGATGAAACTATGATTTGTGCATTCAAAAACAACGAAGATATTCATACTAAAACTGCATCTCAAGTTTTTGATGTTTCTATGAGTGAAGTAACTTCAAAACAAAGAAGTGAGGCTAAGGCTGTAAACTTTGGAATAGTTTATGGAAAAAGTGATTTTGGATTATCTGATGATTTAAATATTTCTATTGAAACTGCAAAAAATTATATTGATGCTTATTTTGAAAAGTACAATAAAATAAAAGACTTTATGGATGATGTGATTGAATTTGCACAAAAGAATAATTATGTACAAACTATATTAAATAGAAGAAGATATATTCCAGAAATAAATAATAAAAACTTTATGCTTAGAAATGCAGGTAAAAGAGCAGCTATGAATGCACCAATTCAAGGAAGTGCAGCTGATATAATAAAGATTGCAATGGTTAACGTGTATAAAAGGTTAAAAGACGAAAAATTGGAGTCTAAATTAATCCTTCAAGTACACGATGAACTTATTGTTGAGGCTATTGATCTAGAAGTTGAAAAGGTTAGGGAGATTGTAATTTTTGAAATGGAAAATGCAGTTAACTTAAAAGTTAATTTAGATGTTGATTTAAATATTGGGAAGTCATGGTATGAAACTAAGTAGGTGAAAAAATGGTAATTGGTTTAACAGGGAATATAGGGTGTGGAAAAAGCACTCTATCTAATATGTTTAGAGAAAAAAATATTGATGTTATTGATCTTGATATAATATCTAGAGAAATAATGCTTGATAAAGATTGTTTGGACGAAATAGTTTTAAACTTTGGAGAAAATTTAAGACTTAAAGATAATAGTTTAGATAGAAAAAAACTTGGAAGTATAGTTTTTAATGATAATGAGAAGTTACAAAAATTAAACTCTATAACTCATCCAAGAATTAAAGATAAAGTAAGACACATTATTAAAAAAAGTACATCAAAATATATAATTGTTGATGGTGCACTTTTAATTGAAGCTAAATTTTTGGATTTAGTTGATTTTTTACTTTTAGTTACGTGCGATTATAGTGTTCAAATTGATAGAATTACAAAAAGAGATAATATAAGTATTAAGGATTGTGAGTTAAGAATTAACTCTCAAATGAAACAGGAAGAAAAAAAGAAATATGCAAATTACATAATTGATAATTCAAATGATATTTTAACTTTAAAGAATAAAATAGATAAATTTCTATGTTTTTTAGAGGAGGATTAAGGTGTTAGATAAAAAGAAAATTTTTATTTTAAGTAGTATTATAGTAATGATTATTAGCTGTATACTTATTGAGAAAAATTTAATTAATAAATTTTTATATCCAAGGGCATATAAGACTTTTGTATCTAAGTATTCAGAAGAATTTAATATTGATGAAAATTTAGTTTATAGTATTATGAAAGCTGAAAGTAAATTTTTAAGAAATGCTAAATCGCATAAAGGTGCTAAAGGTCTTATGCAAATAAGTGATATAACTAGAGATTGGGCGATAGAAGAATTAGAGCTTGGAGAAGTTGATATATTTGATCCTGAAACTAATATAAAAATTTCTTGTTGGTACATAAATAAACTTTTTAGAGAATTTGGAGAATTAGAGCTTGTAATTACGTCTTATAATGCAGGTTCTGGAAATGTTTCTAAGTGGTTAAAAAATAAAGATTATAGTTTAGATGGGGAAAGTTTATATTATATACCATTTGAAGAAACTGATAATTATTTACGAAAGGTTCTCAATAATTATAGACATTATAATTATATTTATTAAGATACTTATTTGGGAGAAAGGAATTAACTAATGAAAAAAAGATTATTAGCTTTATTTTTAACTTCTATAATTTTTGTTGGATGTAATGAAGTTGAAGATACAAAAGACGATACCATAGAAGATATTTCAATTGAAACTCAAAGTATGAATTTAAAATACATAAATTTAAGTATGGTTAAGGCAAATACAATAAATCCAATTGAAAATACAAAAGAAAGTGTTGGTCATATACTTAGTTTAGTTTATGATGGATTATTTACAATAGATGAAGGATATAACGTTGTTCCTCAATTAGTTTCAGAATATAATATTCATTCAGATGGACTTGTTATGGATATAACTCTTGAAGATGCAATGTGGCATAATGGTGAAAAAGTAACTTCAAGAGATGTTCAATATACTGTTAATTTAATAAAGAGTATGGTTGAGAGTCCATATAATGTTTTTACTTCAAATATTGATAGTATAAATGTTATTGATGATAAAAATTTAAAAATTAACTTTAAAGAAAAATATGCTTTTAATATTGATAATCTAATTTTTCCAATACTTTGCGAGGCCGATGTTTTAAATCCTGATGAGGCTATTGGAAATGGTAAATATAAAATTGAAAATTATAAATCTAGAAAAGGTATGTTTCTTAGAGTAAATAAAGAATATTATGATGCAAGTGAGGTTGCAAAAAAAGATATAGTAGTATCTGTCGTTCCAGAACCGAGTGCTTTGTCTTCTATGTTACTTGCATTAAAAAGTGATATTTCAAGTGTTTACTTAAATGATTTAAGTAGTTTTTATGAAGATGAGTTTGAGATAAAGAAGTTTGAAGGTAGAGACTTTGAAACTGTAATATTTAATTATGATAATCCATTTTTCAGAGATATAAACTTCAGACAAGCATTAATTAGTTCAATAGATAGAGATTCTATACTAGATGAGGCTTATATGTCTGATGCTAGAATTATTAATTTCCCTTTAAATTCAACTTCGAAATATTATGATGAAAGTATTTCAACTATTGAATTTGATACTCAAAAAGCAAAAGAATTTATAGAAGAAATAGATTTAAAGATAATAAATTCTGATGTAGAAATAACTGAATCGCCAAATTTATTTGGAGAAGATATAATTTTAGATAATATAGAACGAGTTGATTTAGATAATCAAGATGAGATAGAAGAAACTGAAGATACTAGGCTTAGTTTAAACAATTTAAATCTTAAGATTTTAGTTAATAGAGAAAATGGTGAGAGAGTAAAAACTGCTCATATAATAAGAACTGGTTTAAGGGATATTGGAATAAATGCTATTGTGTATGAAAAAGAAGGTATAGAACTTGATATTGCACTTCAAAACAAGGATTACGACTTAGCTCTAATTGGTTGGGAATTGTCAAGTATACCTGATATAAGTAATATAATTCAAAGCATAGGATATACAGATCAAAAACTTCAAGGGTATTTATCTTCTTTAAAGATTGCAAGTAGCGAAAGTCAAATAAAAGACATTTATATGGCTACTCAAAATTATTTAAATAGTAATGCTTTATATATCCCACTTGTTATACGTGATGATTATTTAGTTTATACTAGCAGACTTAAAGGACAAATAAATCCAAATAGTTTTGATATATATGAAGGGATTTCAAATTTAGATATTTAATATATAAAAAAGACTTTTAATTTTATTAAAAGTCTTTTTTATTGGGGAGATTGAGTATGTTTGATTTTATATTACTATTATGTACAAAAATCAACTAGAATATTCAAAAAAATAAATATTCTTTTAAAATGCACCTTTTAAAATGGTGAGAATATTATATAGTAGAATAAAAAATAGGGAGTGATATAAATGGAGGAGAGGGGACATAAGGAAAATCTAAAGAAATTAATAATATCAATGATAGATGGTGAAATTGATAATTTTGTTTCAAAAAAAAGCCTTCATAAATATTTAAGTGGAAATTTAGATAATGTAATTGAAAAAAATATAGGTAAACTAAATCCACATAAATTAACTTATTTACAAGTGTTAAATAGTTGTTCAAATCAAATAAAATTAAATTCTATATCAAAAATAATTAGAAGTGAAAAGTTATTTAAGGATAAAAGTGAATTATTAAAATTTGCAAACTATTTAGATATAGGAATTAATAATAGAGTATCTTATAATAAGACTTTAAAAATAGTATCAAATCATATTTATAGAAATAAGAATAGTCTTTCAAAAAGATTTATTTCATATAAAAGAGGGAACAATGAGTATATTCTTGAGCCAAAAATAATTAAGGAAGAAATTCTAAATGATTATCAAGATAAAATGAAAAAAGATATGGAGTCAATAGCTAAAATGTTTGAAGTTGAAGTTTGTGAGGATACTACTGCTGAACAAATAAGACAAGACATAATAAAATCTATAATTAATAGTAAATTAAAAAATAAATAAAAAAGTATGAATAAATATTGCCTGTCCAAAATATATATAAACAAGAGAATATATTTTATATATATTAGGGGGATAACTAATGAATAAAAGAAGAAAGACATACAAAGGCTTTAATAAAAAAAGAAGAAAAAATAATAATCAAGGGTTAGTTTTATGTGTAATTTTGGTTTTAATTGCAACGCCTTTATTTATTATTAAAAATAAGGATAAAGCTGAAGTTTTAGAAGACTCAGAAAAAGAAGTTTCAAAGATCATAACTTATGATGATATAAAAGATACATTAGAGGAACAAGTGGAAGATGAAGTTGAAAAAAGTGAAGAAGTTATGGTAACGAGTATTAATGAATGGACTTTTTATACTGTACAGGTAGCCTCTATGGAAGATAATATTGAAGTTGAAAAGTTAACTTCAGAACTTGAAAGTAAAAAGATACCATATTCAATACTTGATATTGATGGAATAAAAAAAGTTCAAACTTATAGTTCATTCACCAAAGATGGTGCAAGAAATTATTTAGATAATGTTAGAGAAAATTATCCAGACTCGTTCTTAGCAGAGGTTAATATGCCAATGATATCGCTTGAGTATACTCAAAAGTATGAGTATATATCACAAATTACTAACAATTTTAATGATTTGATTCAAAATTTTGAAGAAGAAACAAAGTTTTGGGACATAGGTGATATAAATCTTGAAAATTATAATCAAATTTTAGTTAATAGAAGAAGTATTGTTGATAAAATGCAACTTGATATAGATAAGATTGATTATGAAGATATGGAAGTTTTTAAAGATAATTTAAAAAAATATATTACAAACGTTGAATCGAATATAGAGGTTTCCTCAAAGTCAATTAATGAACAAAATGAAAATAATAGTAAAGGGTTACTTCTAAATTCTATGCAAGGGTATTCAGAATTTATAAATTCACTTAAATAGATTAAAAAATGTATAAAAAGTAGCTATTAAAACTATATATTATGGATAAAATAAAGATATATAAAATTTAATATCTTTATTTTTTTATGCGATTTTAAAGGTAGTTTGTAAATAATAAAATCGATATGTAGAAAGATATACAATTATGTTGAAATTTTTAAAAATTAATGATAGACTAAATAAGAATGATATTTACATAAAATAAAAATTACTTATTTATATAAATTGCTAAAAATACAAAAATTATATTTTTATGGAGCGTGATTATATTTGGGTTCTTTTAACCAACAAAAGACATTTAAGAGTATGGCATTTGAAGAAAAACCAACTGAAAAAATGTTTTTAAATGGAGAAAAATCTCTTACTAATGAAGAGTTATTATCGATAATTTTAAGGACTGGAAATAAAAATAAAAATGTTTTAGAATTGGCAAAAGAAATTATAAATATGGATTCTCAAGGGATTTTATATTTAAAAGAAATTAGTATTAATGATTTATGTAAAATTGATGGAATTGGGATTTCAAAGGCAAGCCAAATAAAAGCGGCATTTGAACTTGGTTCTAGGATTTCAAGTTACAAACCAATCAAATATCGTGTAACTAATCCGTGGAATATTGCAAAATATTATATGGAAGAGTTAAGATATCTTAAAAAAGAAGTTTTTAAAGTAATACTTTTAAATACGAAAAATGAAATAATAACACACGTGGATGTATCAGTAGGAACTTTAAACTCATCTTTAGTGCATCCAAGAGAAGTTTTTATAGAAGCTATTAAAAGAAGTGCAAATAGGATTATTTTAATGCATAATCATCCATCAGGAAGTGTTGAACCATCAAATGAAGATAAAAATATAACTAAAAGATTAATTGAGTGTGGAGAAGTTGTTGGAATTGAAGTCATAGACCATATAATAATTGGTGATGGTAAATATTTTAGTTTTAAAGAAAAAAGATTAATATAGTCACAGGGAGGAAATAGTATGTCTGAAAAAAAAGAGAAAAAAAGAGGTTTTAGTTTTGGGAGTTTATTTAGTGTAAAAAAGTCTACTAACGATATGGGAATAGATTTAGGAACTGCAAATACATTAGTTTATATAAAAGGTCAAGGAATAGTTGTTCGCGAACCTTCAGTTGTTGCAATAAGAGATGATAACAAGCAAGTTTTAGCAGTTGGTGAAGAAGCTAAAAAAATGATTGGTAGAACTCCAGGAAATATAGTTGCAATTAGACCTATGAAAGATGGAGTTATAGCAGATTTTGATGTTACAGAATCTATGCTTAGATACTTTATACAAAAAGCTACTGCAAAAAAAGGTGTTGTAACTCCTAGGATTGCAATATGCGTACCATATGGTGTAACTGAAGTTGAAAAAAGAGCAATAGAAGAAGCTGCAAAGCAAGCTGGTGCAAAAGATGCTTACTTAATAGAAGAACCAATGGCAGCTGCAATTGGTGCAGGTCTTAAAGTTGAAGAACCAGAAGGAAATATGGTAGTTGATATTGGTGGTGGAACTACTGAAATCGCAATAATATCTCTTGGTGGTATAGTTACTGCTAAATCAATTAGAATTGGTGGAGATGAATTCGATGAGTCTATAGTTACATATGTTAAAAAAGAATATAACTTGGCAATAGGTGAGAGAACTGCTGAAGATGTTAAAATAAGTATTGGTTCAACTTTTAAAGAAGATAAAGAAGAATTAAAACAAATAAGAGGTAGAGATTTAATATCTGGACTTCCAAAAACTATAGAGATAAATTCAACTGAGATAAGAGAAGCTTTAAAAGAGCCCGTTAATGCTATTATTGATGGAATAAAATCAACTCTTGAGAAAACTCCACCTGAATTAGCATCAGATATAATGGAAAATGGAATTATGTTAACTGGAGGAGGGGCACTTCTTAAAGGTCTTGACAAATTAGTTAAACAAGAAACTGGAATGCCAGTACATATAGCAGATAATCCTCTTGATTGTGTTGCTTTAGGAACTGGAAAATCAGTAGAAGATAAAGAAATTTTTGATAAAGTATTAATGATGCAAGGTAGAAAATAAAAGTTGGTGATGGTCTTTGAGATTTGAAAATAATAATAAAAAAAAGAGATTAGATAAGAAAGTGGTAGTAACTAGTGTAGTTGCTATCACTTTAATTGGAATTGTGGGAATATCAATTGGTAGTTTTTTTGGAAATTCGGGGAATATATCGATTGTATCAGATCCAATAAATTTTATACAACAAAATTTAAACCAAGGGTTTATTTTTTTAAAGGATAGTTTTAGCGATATAATAAACTTTAGAGAACACGTAAATACTATTGATGAGCTAAAACTTGAAAATGATGAATTAAAAAATGAAGTAATAAGTTTACAAAGTGAGTTAAATAAAACTGAATCATTAACTGATTTAAAAAAAGCTTTAAATTTTATTGATGAAGAATATACTAAAGAGAGTATATCTGCAACTATTGTTAGTAAAAATGATGGTAATTGGTATACATCTTTTACAGTTGGTGCAGGACTTAATGATGGAGTCAAAAAAAATAGTGTAGTAGTTAATGGAAATGGTTTAGTAGGGGTTGTGTATGAAGTAACTAATAATTACAGTAAAGCAATTTCAATACTAGATACTAAAGCATCAGTTAGTTTCAAAACTCCGAACAATCCAGATTTTAAAGGTGTTATAACACAAAATGCAAATATTAGTGATATGGAAACCTATAAAAATGATGGATATTTATATGGATATATGTTTGATACTTCATATGAAGTATTACCTGGAGATATAATAGTAACTTCAGGGCTTGGAATTTATCCAGAAGATATATTAGTTGGAGAAATTCATAAAGTTATTGATGATAAAAATCAATCTATGAAGTACGTTATAATAAAACCATACGTTGATCTTAAAAATATTAATGATGTAATGATTATACAACCAAGGCCGATTGGAGAATAAATATGAAAAAAGTTATAGTTTTTTTAATTGGTATTTTAATAATTATTATAGAAAATAGTATAACAAATTATATTAATATATTTGGTACTAGTATAAACTTAATTTTAATTTATACTATAATAATATCACTTTATTTTGATAAGTTTGAAGTTTCAATTATTGGTGCACTACTTGGTCTATTTAAAGATGCATTAATTACTGCTGTTTTTGGAGTAAATGGATTAATCTTATTTACTGTTTCTTACTTAATAAGTAATTTAAAAGAAAAAGTCTATAAGGAAAGTAATTTAACTATATTTACCTTAGTATTTTTAACCACATTACTTGATTCATTGATAAACTTAATAATAACTGTAATTATGTTTAATCTCTATGGAATAATAATTAATATAATTAAAAGTATAGTACTTATTCCTATTAATAATGCGATTGTTGGTGTTTTACTCTTTAATGCATTTAGACCTGTGATTTCTAAGTTAAAAAATGATTAGTTGGTGATTTTATGGATGAAAAAGATTATTTAGATAGATTATCTTTAATTAAAAATATAATTATAGCAATATTTGTAGTTATATTTGGTAGAGTAATTTATTATACAGTATACAAGCACGATCACTTTTTGGAACTTGCTGAGAATAAAACTAATAAGCAGTTAACGGTATCAGCACCAAGAGGTGAAATAAGAGATAAATATGGAAGATTACTTGCTGGAAATAAAAATTTATTTACAGTTCAAGTATCAGGAGATGGACTTAAAAAAGTAACTGAAGATGGTACTGCAAAAGAAAATGAAATATCGCTTAGTTTAATGAAAATATTAGAAACTAATAATGAAGATTATGTTGATGAATTTCCTATAAAAATTGAAAATGGAGAATTTTCTTATACATATGATGAAAATATAGTGAATTTTAAGTTAAACAATAACATTCCAGAAGAATTAGATGCAGAAGAAAGTTTTTATTACATAGTAGATAAAGCTATAAGTGATGGTTTATTAAGTAGTGATGATTTAGAACTTGATAAATTTGATCTACAAAAAAAACTACACGATAATGGAATATATCCTTCAATATTAGTTACTGATTGGATGTTTACTGATGAAAGAAATAAAAATGATTGGCTTAGTGGATATAGAATAAAAGATACGAATATAAGTGCAGAAGATGCATTTTATACAATTAGAAATAGTTATAAAGTTGACGAAAATATAAGTGATTTAGATGCAAGAAAAATATTTGTAGTTAGAGATTTAATTAAGTCTCAAGGTTTTTATCAATATAATCCAGTAACTATTGCAACGGATATTAGTGAAGAAACTATGGCACAAATAGAAGAAAATGCAATGGATTTACTTGGAGTATCAGTTGCTGTAGAACCAATTAGATACTATCCAGAAGGAGAAATGGCATTTCATGTTTTAGGTTATACAGGAAGAATTCCATACGTTCAGGAACAGTATTATTTAAGTGGAGAAAAAGTTACTGATTATGCTACTGAAAATGGTATAAGTGGTGATATTTTAAATAAAACTTATAAAAAAAATGATACTGTTGGAAGAAGTGGAATTGAACAATCATTTGAAGTTGATTTAAAAGGAATTGATGGATATAAAAGAGTTCAAGTTGATGCACTTGGAAGAATTACTAAAGAATTAAATTATGTTGAGCCAAAAGCTGGTGATACTGTTTATTTAAGTTTAGATATGGATCTTCAAAGATATACTGAAAAAGCACTTCAAAATGTTGTGGAAACTGTTAAAACTGGAGGATTATATCAGAGTCCATATGGTAATTTTACAGTTTCAAGACCTGCAGTAAATGCAGGATCTGGAGCAGTAATTGCAGTTGATGTTAAAACAGGTGATGTTTTATCGATGGCAAGTTACCCAACTTTTGATCCAAATAAGTATACTAATGGTCTTAGTACGGAAGATTATAATCTATTACAACCGTCAAATCCAAATGATAGTTTAGCACCTAGTGCACAAATGAATTTAGTTACTCAAGGGGTTTTCCAACCAGGATCAACTTTTAAGATGATCACTGGAATGGCGGCTATTGATAATGGATTAAGTCCTGATTATGCTATTCAGGATACAGGAGTTATATATTTAGGAGATAGACCTTTTGCGGATTATATTTGGCATACTAGTAGAAGTAATCACGGATATACTAATTTATACAAAGCAATTCAAGAGTCTTGTAATATCTATTTCTATACTATAGGTTCTGGATATAGCCACGGAAATGGACCGGATCCTGATGTTAAAATTGATGTTGAAGATATATTAGAGTATGCAACAAAGTTTGGGCTAAACGATAAGAGTGGACTAGATGATGAAATGTATGAAAGAAGTGGAAAAGTACCAAATATTGAAGATAAAGCGAAAGGTATGAAAGCACTTCTTAAACAATTTATTGAAAAAGAAATGGAAAATGCTTTTGAGGGAATTAGTAAATCTGATTCTTTATACTCAGAAAAAATTGATACTATAGTTTCTTGGGTTGATGATGAAACTGTTCCAGCTAGAGGAATAGTTATACAAAGATTAAGAGACCTTGGAGTTATTGAAGATGTTGTTGAGTATTTTGCAGATAAAATTTTATTTGATTACTTAAAATTTGCAAACTGGAGTACGGCAGATACTTTTAATATTGCGATTGGTCAAGGAGAGAATCAATATAACCCAGCACAAATTGCAAGATTTATATCGGCTATTGCAAATGGAGGGACACTTCACGAATTATCAACTGTTGATAGAATAATATCTAATAATTACGATAGTGTTAGAGTTGATAATAATGAATCAGAAAAAATAGAATTTAATAATTATGATAATTTAAAAGAATTAACAAAAGGTATGGAACTTGCGACAACTGATGGTACTAGTAGAGGAGCATTTGCTAATTTCCCAATGGATATACCAATTGCAACTAAAACTGGAACTGCAGAGAGAAGTGGTAAGATTCCAACTGAAAATGAAGTAGAATATTTAAAAACTAATATGGCATCTTATGGAGTAGATATTGATGATGCATTAGCACTTTATCAAAAGTTAAAAAAAGATAGAGAAGCTGAATTAACTGAAAATAGAATAATTGAAATAAATGAATTATTAGAAAGTAATGATGTTGATAAAGATGAAAAAGAAGAATTACAAAAAGAGTTAGATGATGTAGTTAAGGTTGAACTTGAAGATAGCGATAGAGTAAATGCTGCTTATTTAAGACGTGCAATAAAAGAATTAAATCCAAGTATAACAGATGATAAGATAGATCAATATAAAGATGATTATAAGTCGTTTTCTTGGAGTGTTGGTTTTGCACCAAGTGATGATCCAGAAATAGCAGTTGTGGCAGTTATACCACAAGGAGAGAGTAGTTCAAATGCAACTCTTTTACTTAGAGAAGTTATGGGAGCATATTTTATACCTGAACTTGCATTTGAGGAAGAAAATTCAGAATTAGAAAATTCAAATAAAAATAATGATGATATAAATTTCATATCTAATATCAAAAAATAGAGGAATTCTGTTTTTTTTAGAGAATATTAAGATTATATATCATTTCGGAGGTTGTTTTGTTTTGGATGAGATAACAGTAAGCGATTTGGTAGAATTTAAAGGTAGCAAGAATGGATTAATAGTTAATATAAAAAAGCAAATGAATTTTGAAGATATAAGATGTGCAATAATTGACAAATTAGAATCTGCAGTTGGTTTTTTTAATGGAGCAAAAATTAATTCAATAAATTGTGATTATTTAAATGATATTCAAATTATAAAAATAAAAGATGAAATTGCATCAAAATTTGATGTGGAGTTTATGGAAGAAGAAACAGTTATTGAAGTTAATAAAACATTTATAAAAACTAAATACGTTAACTCTTTAAGATCTGGAATTAACATAGAATCCGATGGTGAGGTAGTTGTTATGACTGATATGCCATCGGGTTCACAAATAACTTCTGGTGAAAATGTGGTAGTTATGGGAAATGTTGAGTCTGGTGCAAAGATAGTTGCAAAGGGTAATATAGTAATAATGGGATATGCAAAAGGATTTATTTATGCGGGTGCAAATTCAAATGAAAATGCATATGCCGTTGCTAATGAATTTAAACCAAAGGTTATTCAAATTGCAAATTGTATTGCAGAATCACCAGATGATGAGTTTTATTCTGAAAAAATTGAAGGACCAGAAATTGCATTTTTAAGTGATGGAATGATAATTGTTGATAGTTATGTTCCCAAAGTAAAAAATAAGTAGGGGGTAAATTAATGAGCGAAGTTATAGTTATAACATCAGGAAAAGGTGGAGTTGGAAAAACTACCACAGCAGCAAACTTAGGAAGTGCACTTAGCTTAGAAAAGAAAAAAGTTGTTATAGTAGATGCAGATATTGGTCTTAGAAATTTAGACTGTGTAATGGGTCTTGAAAATAGAATAGTATACGATATAGTAGATGTTGTAGAAGGTACTTGTAGATTAAAGCAAGCATTAATAAAAGATAAGAGATTTGAAAATTTATATCTTTTACCAGCAGCCCAAACTAAAGATAAAAATGCTATAACAGAAGATCAAATGAGAACTTTATGTGATAATTTAAGAGAATCTTTTGACTATATTTTAATGGATTGTCCTGCTGGAATTGAGCAAGGATTTAAAAATGCAATAGCTGGAGCTGATAGAGCGATAGTTGTTACAAATCCAGAAGTATCTGCTGTAAGAGATGCCGATAGAATAATTGGACTTCTTGAGGCAAATGAAATGGAAGATATTAGACTTGTTATAAATAGAATTAGACAAGATATGGTAAAGCGTGGCGATATGATGAACAGAGAAGATATCGAACAGCTTTTAGCTATAAAGTTAATAGGTTTAGTACCAGATGATGAGAGTATAATAGTTTCTACAAATAAGGGAGAACCTGCAGTTTTAGATGAAAAATCATCAGCTGGTAAATCATATAGAGAAATAGCTAAAAGAGTTTTAGGTGAAGAAATAGAGATACATGATTTTGAAGAAGAAGTAAGTATATTTGACAAATTTAAGAAGATATTTACGAAAGCTAAATAGTCTAAGGAGGTTGAGTCTATGTTAGATTTATTTAAGGTATTTTCTAATGAACCAACTAGTAAATCAGTTGCCAAAGAAAGATTAAAACTAGTTTTAGTTCACGATAGAGTAGATTGTTCACCAACTCTTCTTGATATGATAAAAACAGATATTTTAAAGGTTATAGCAAATTATGCAGAAATTGAAGAAGACGGACTTGAAATTAAGATGTCTAAATCAAGAAGTGAAAACGACGGAATGCCGGTTTCAGCACTCGTTGCTAATATACCCCTTAAAAATATAAGAGACAGAAAATAATTAATTAGTCTCCTTATTAAATTAAGGAGATTTTTTTGATTGAAAGTAGGTGTACTTTGGTAGATAAAAAAAATAGTTTAAAGTTAATTAAACAAATAGATTGGAAATTGGTACTGATTGTAACAGTAATATTTTTATATGGTTTAATAGTTTTAAGTAGTGCTACATTAACTGAAAAAACAGGTAATTATGGTCAAATTTATAGACAATTACTAGCTTTTGTTTTAGGAACTAGTTTAATTTGTGTAATATTAATTTTTGATTATAATTTTTTAGGAAAATATTATAAAGAGCTTTATATAGTTAGTTTAATTCTTCTTGCGGCAGTTTTGATTCCTGGAATTGGAGTTGTAAGAGGTGGGGCAAGGTCTTGGATAAATCTTGGTGTGCTTAATTTTCAAACATCTGAACTTGTAAAATTAACCTTTATACTGAGTTATGCAAAAATTGTTGAAAGTAAAAAAGGGAAGTTAAATACTTTAAAAGAAATAATTCCAGTTTTAGTATATGCAGCACCTTTTATTGGGCTTTTATTTGCACAACCAGATCTTGGAACGGCAATAGTTTTTATGTGTATAGTGTTTGGAATGCTATTTACTGCAGGTCTTAGTACTAAGATAATAAAGCAAGCATTTATTGTTTTATTTGTTAGTTTACCGATTATATATATGTTAATGGCACCACATCAAAAAGTAAGGATAGAGGCATTTTTAAATCCTGAAGATATTACTTTAGAGGGTAATTATCAAGTTCTGCAATCTATAATTGCGATTGGTTCTGGTGGAATTTTTGGAAAAGGACTTCATAATGGAAGTCAAACACAAGATAATTTCTTACCAGTACAAGATAGTGATTTTATTTTTGCAGTTGTTGGAGAAGAACTTGGATTAATCGGAATGACGGCATTCTTGATTTTATTTGTATTATTTTTAATAAGACTTATATATATTGCGAAAGAGGCAAAAGATTTTTATGGTACTTTAATTGTAGTTGGTGTTACCAGTATGTTTACATATCAAATAGTTCAAAATATTGGAATGACTGTAGTTTTAATTCCAGTAACTGGAGTTACACTTCCGTTTGTTAGTTATGGTGGAAGTTCACTTTTAACTTCACTTGCAAATTTAGGTTTAGTACTTAACGTTTATATGAGAAAAAAGAAGATTAATTTTTAAAAGAGTGCATAAAAATGCACTCTTTTTTTGTTAATTTGTATTATTTTGTATACAGTATTTCGTATATTATTTAAGTAATCCTGCAAATGCACGACCAAAGTTTTCACAATCTGTGTAAGTATCGTCACTTGGTGAAAATTGTTTCTTTAATGATTCAACAGGCATTCTAAATTGCATAGATTTAAGTAAAGTTTCAGCCATAATAATTCCTTCGCCACTCCATCCATAAGAACCAAATACTCCAGCTATTTTACCCATATTAGCCATAGGATCTATTAAAGATAATAAGTCCCACATAGGTTTAACCATAGTTTTGTTTATAGTTGGAGAACCAAGTATTATAACTTTTGATTCTATAACAGTATCGTGCATTTCTTGAAGGGTCATATTTTCAAGATCATAAAGATTTACTTTACAACCACTCTCTAAAAGTCCTTTTTTTATTGATTTAGCCATAGTAAAGGTATTAGTATAAGCCGATAGATAATATATTGAAACTTGATTTTGATTTAATTTTTCCATAAATTCACTAGACCATTCAACGTAATTAGTAATTGCTTTCATAGGTTCTTCACTTAATATTGGTCCGTGAGATGTAAGTATTGTATCAATTTCGATTCCAAGGTTAGTAACCTTATTAACTGCATTTAAAACGTATTTTGAGAAAGGTTTTACTATACAATCAAAATAGTGTTTTGCTGCTTTATCATAATCTTTTGAATTAACATCTGTTGAATTATAACTTGCAAAGTGGCAACCAAATGCATCACAAGTAAGAAGTACTTTATCTTCTTCAACATAAGTAAACATTGTATCAGCCCAGTGTAGAAATGGGGCTACTATGAATTTTAAATTCCTTTTTCCAATATTTAAAACTTCATTATCTTTTATTACGTGACAATTAAAATCCTTATTTATTTGTTGTTTTAAATAAAGGTGTGCAGCCTTAGTACAAACAACAGTGATATTTGGATTTAAATCTAATAAATATTTTAAACTCCCAGCATGATCGGGTTCTGTATGATGAACAACAACATAGTCAATTTCATCAACAGTAGTTATATTTGATAAATTATCTAAAAATTCATCTTTAAAATTTCCTTTAACTGTATCGAATAAAACTGTTTTTTCATCTTTTATAATATAACTATTATAAGTGGTTCCAAATTCAGTCTCCATTATTATATCAAAAACCTTAAGGTCTTTATCAACGACTCCAGTGTAGAAAATATCTTTTTTGATCTCCATCAAAAACCTCCTAAAAAAATATATAATATTTAAAACATACCCAAATAGCTAAAAATTAAACACTTATTAATTTGAGTATATCCATTTTACAATAAAATTAGATATATTAATATAGGAATTAATTAAGAGTTTTAAATAATATTTCAAATAGTATATTTTATGTGTATAATAGTATTTATTAGATGATAATAAATTTTATGGAGGTGTATAGATGGCAAGAATAGATTTAAAAAAGATACTAAAAAAAGTAGAAAAACCATCTAGATATTTAGGTAATGAGGTTAATAGCATACATAAAGATATAACAAATGAAAATTTAATAAGATACGTTCATTGTTTCCCAGATCTTTATGAAGTTGGTATGAGTCACTTAGGGAGTCATATATTATATGATGTTATAAATAGCGATGAAGAAATTTTCTGTGAGAGATGTTATTCTCCAGCACTTGATATGGAAAAAATAATGAGAGAAAAAGATATTCCTTTATTTGGACTTGAATCAAGACAAGCTATAACTAATTTTGATTTTATAGCATTTACTCTTCAATATGAACTTTCATATACTAATATATTAAATATGCTTGACTTAGGAAAAGTTGAAATACTTAGAGAAAATAGAAAATTAGATGATCCATTTATATTAGTTGGTGGACCTTGTGCTTATAATCCCGAAGTATTAGCAGATTTTGTTGATATAGTTGTTTTAGGAGAGGGTGAAGAGGTTAATCTTGAAATAGTTAATGCATATAAGAAGTGGAAGAAAAATAAAACTACAAGAGAAGATTTTTTAATGAGTATAGTTGATATAGAGGGAGTTTATATTCCAAGTTTTTATGATGTTTTATACAACGAAGATCAAACTATAAAATCGGTTTTACCAAATAGAGAGAATGTTCCTCAAAATCCACATAAAAGAATAGTTAAGGATGTTGAGAATGTTCATTATCCAGAAAAATTAATAGTGCCATACATAGATACAGTTCATAATAGAATAGTGCTAGAATTATTTAGAGGATGTACTAGAGGATGCAGGTTCTGTCAAGCAGGTATGATCTATAGACCAATAAGAGAAAAGAGTGTTGAGAGACTTAAAGATTTAGCGGACAAGTTAATAAAAAATACTGGATATGATGAAATTTCACTTTCTTCTTTAAGTACTAGTGATTATTCAGGACTTGGTGAGTTAACTGATGCTTTAGTTGATGAGTATAGTGATCAAAATATAGGAATATCTCTTCCATCTCTTAGACTTGATAACTTCTCAATGGAAATGGCAGAAAAAGTTCAACAAGTTAGAAAGTCTGGATTAACATTTGCACCAGAGGCTGGAACTCAAAGGTTAAGAGATGTTATTAATAAAGGTGTTAGTGAACAAGATTTAAAAGATGCAACTAGAAAAGCATTTGAAATGGGATGGAATAGTGTAAAGCTATACTTTATGATAGGACTTCCAACTGAAGAGTACGAAGATTTAGATGGAATTTCATTACTTGCAAAAGATGTTATAGACACTTATAGAGATGTTAATGGTGGAAAACTTAGACGTGCATTTTCAGTTACAGTTAGTACGTCAACATTCGTACCAAAACCATTTACACCATTCCAGTGGCATCCTCAAGATATGACTGAAGAAGTTATAAATAAGCAGAATCATTTAATTAAAAAACTAAAAAATAGAGATATAAGATATAATTATCACGACTCTAAAACTAGTTTAATGGAGGCTGTAGTTTCAAGAGGAGATAGAAGAATTGGTAAAGTAATTTATGATGCATTCAAAATGGGAGCAAAATTTGATGGATGGAGCGAACACTTTAATCTTGATACTTGGAAAGAGGCTATGGAGAAGAATGGATTAGATATTTCATTCTATGCACATAGAGAAAGAAGCTATGAAGAAGTATTCCCTTGGGATCATATAGATGTTGGTGTAACTAAGAAATTTTTAATTAGAGAAAATGAAAAGTCTAAATTAGATAAGATTACTCCAGATTGTAGAGAACAATGTAGTGCTTGTGGAATTAGTTCACACGAGATTGGAAAGGGGATGTGTAAATAATGATATTTAGAGTTAAATTTAATAAAGAAGATGATATGATATATATTTCGCATCTTGATATACAAAAAGTTTTACAAAGAGCATTTAGAAGAGCAGGAATAAGCCTTGTTCATTCCCAAGGATTTAATCCTCACCCAAAAATAAGTTATGGAAATGCCTTAGCACTTGGAACTGAAAGTCAAGGAGAATACTTTGACGTTGAAACTTGTGATGATATGGAAACTAGTGAATTTTTAGATTCTATGAATAACACATTACCTAAGGGAATAAAGTTTTTAGAGGCAAAAGAAATAACTAGCCAAGAGCAATCTTTAGCTAAAACTATAGAGTATGGTGAATATTTATTCACGATAGAACTTGAAAAAGCACTTGATAAAAACTTTGTTAAAGAAAGATTATTAAACTTCTTATCTCAAGAAGAAATTTTAATAACTAAGAAGAATAAAAAAGGTAAAATGGTTGAAAGTGATATTAGACCAATGATAAAAGTTCTTGATTTAGTAGATTTAAATGAAGAAAAAATTATTTTTGAAGCTATTTTAAGCACAGGTTCAAAGGCAAACTTAAACACTAGCATACTAATTCCAAAACTTCTTGAAATGATAGATGTTGAAATTGATCCACTTGATGTTGATATATTAAGACGTGATTTATTTAAGTTAAATGGAGAAGAATTAGAAAATATAATGTAATCAAAAAAAGAGTATGGATTTTTTCATACTCTTTAATTTATAATAAAGGGTTGAAATTTTGAAAAAAGATATTTTTAAGTATTTATTAATAAAAAATAGTATGTGTATTATATTTTTTAGTTTGTTAAGTGTGTTAGTTTGTAAATTTAATACACCACTTTTACTAAAGACTATAGTTCTTTTTATTGATTTTATATTTATTTTAAATTCGTTTAATAAACTGATTGGCTTTTATAAGTGGGATTACAAGTATAACGAAAGAAAGATTGAATATCAAAGAGGATTTTTTACAATCAAAAAAACTATAGTTCATTAGATAGAGTACAACAAGTTTTTGTTATACAAAATCCATTTCTTGATAAATTTGATTTAGTTCTAGTTAATTTTGTGACTACAAATTTAACATACAAATGATATCCAATAAAAAAAGAGAATTCAGATGAAGTTGTTAATTTTATGATTGATTTCATAAAAAAGAGAATATGAGAAAAAATGATAAAGCAAAATGAAAGTTTTCTTAAAGTTTTAAATACATTTTTTGAGCTCTTATTTTCTGGAATAACTACAGTTTTTTTATTTGGGTTTAACAAGTATATAATTATATTTTATATTGTTACTTCAATTTTAATTATAGGGTTCTCCATATTTAGTTGGAATAAGACTAAATTTTTGATAGAAGATGAAATTTTTATATTTGAAAATTTGGTATTTAATAGAACTATTTTAAAAATTCCATTTTCATCAATAGTATCTGTTGACACAACACAAAGTGTAAAACAGAAAATTTTTGGAGTTAATATATTTAAAGTTAATACTGTCAATAAAGATGAAGATATTCAGTTACTTATTAGTAATAAAAATTCTAAAAAAATGAAAGAATTACTTATGAAATCTGAAACAAAAAAAGAAGAAATTGAACAAATACTTAAAGTTTCAGTATTTGAAAACTTTATATTTTCAATGTCAAATAGAGATTTAATAGTATCTACTACGGTTTGGTTATTAATAATTTTTTATGCATTTGAATATGCAGTAAAAATATTTGAGATTAAAGTTTTAGATATAAGATTTTTATTTATAATTTTAGCATTTTTAGTTATTGAAAGAGTAATTACTGGAATTTTTGGGTTTGTAAAATATTATGGATTTAATATATCAAAGGTTGATAATAATTTTAGAGTTAATTGTGGCTTATTTGATGAAAAAAACTTACATTAGATGAAAAAAGAATAACTTCAGTATCTATAGAACAAAATATATTTTATAAAATTATAAATAAATATAAGGTTTCTGTTAGTTTCCTTGGGAAAGAGGCCCATGATATAAGTATAATATTACCTATTATAAAAAAAGGCGAAATGGAAAAATGTTTAATTGATTTTTTCCCAAGTTTTTGTGTTGAATTTGATGAAAATGATATTAGTCAAAATCATAAACTTCTTTATAAAAAAGTTAAATATGCAGAAAATGATGATTTAACTTATTTTTATAAGAACTTAATAAATAAAAAAGTAACTATAATAAAAAATGAATTCGTAAATAGTATTGAGTATAAACAAAACTTTATTAATAAAATTAAAAATACCAAACAAATAAAAATTGATTTTTCAGGAATAGGTAACTCTGAATTAAGAAAAATAAATGGTGTAGACAAAGAGAATAGATTAAAATTAGAACAAAAATGGTAGAAGATTGGTAGATATAAATGAAAAAAATAATAATTGAAAATTTAATTTCAAGCGAAAAAACTGCAGTAATGGAAAATGATAGGTTAATTGAACTTATAATTGACAATAAACAAAGTATAGTTTCAAACGTTTATAGAGGAATTGTTAAGAAAAAATTAGACGGACTTGGTGCTTGTTTTGTTGATATTGGACTTGAAAAGCTTGCTTATTTAAAATTAAATAAGGAAGATACTATAAAAAATGGCGAAGAAATTTTGGTGCAAGTAAATAAAGATGAAATAGGAGATAAGGGGTGTAAATTAAATCTTGAAGTTAGTATTTCAGGGAGATTTTTAGTTTACATTCCAAATAATTATAAAAACACTATTTCAAACAAGATAAAAAAAGAAGAAGATAGAACGAGACTTATGAATTTACTTGAGTCTGTAACTGATGAAAAAGGATTCATAATAAGAACTGAATCGTTAAATGCTACTGATGAAGAACTTAAAAAAGATATTTGTGAATTAAATATAAAATATCAAGAGATAACTAAGGAATTAAAACTTGGGATTGGACCAAAAATTTTATATAAAAATGATTCAAAGAGTATTAAATTTATAAAAGATAATTTGAATGATAAGTATGACGAAATAGTTATTAACTCTGATGAAAATAGAGATATAATAAAAGGTATTATTAAAGATCTTAAATTAGAAACTAAGCTTAGTATAATTGAAAATGAAGATATTTTTAATTTATATAAAATTGATAGTGAATTAAGTAAAGCACTAAATAAAAAAGTTTGGCTAAAAAGTGGAGGATATTTGATAATTGAAAAAACTGAAGCATTAACTGTTGTTGATGTTAATAGTGGGAAATTTACTAAAGGATACGACCTTGAAAAAACTTCATTCAAAACTAATTATGAGGCAAGTGTTGAGATTTGTAGACAAATGAAGCTTAGAGATATCGGTGGAATTGTTATTGTAGATTTTATTGAAATGAAAAATAAAGAAAATGAACTTGAAATAATAAAAGTTTTAAATAAAGAGATAAAAAAAGATAGAAGAACTACTAATGTGCTTGGATTTACTAAATTAGGATTAGTTGAAATTGCAAGAAGACGAGAAAAAGAAAGTATAGATAATTATTACTTAGAAGATGTTGAATGTGAAAATTCATTTGATTACTTTTTGGATAATCTAGAAAAAGAGGTTATAAGAATTAAAAATCATACTTCATATAATAAGATTACTATTTGTATAAATGAAAAAACTAATCATAATTTAAAAAGCAGTTCTATAATTTCTGATTTAAATAAAAAGTATGAAATTGTAATTAATTTAGAACTAGATTTATACAGTAAAAATAATGCGTTTAAAGTGAAGTATTAATAGATAATTATTTAAAAATACAATTTCCATAAAAAAGTATTAAAATTTTTTATAGTTTTATTGACAAATAAAAAGAAAAGTAGTAATATTAATAAATGTAATGCCGCACAGAAAAGGTGATAAACTTTTTAATTAAAGTACCTATATGGCGAGTTTTTAAGACCGAGGAGGTGTATTTATGTACGCTATAGTTAAAACTGGTGGAAAGCAATATAAAGTTGCTGAAGGTGACGTTTTATTCGTAGAAAAGTTAGAAGGTAACGCAGGTGATGTTGTAACTTTAAACGAAGTATTAGCTTGTACTAAAGATGGTGAGTTAGTTGTTGGAGCTCCAACTGTTGAAGGTGCTACTGTTTCTGCAAAAGTTGTAGAACAAGGAAAAGCTAAGAAAATAGTAGTTTTCAAGTATAAGGCTAAGAAAGACTACAGAAGAAAGCAAGGACATCGTCAACCATATACTAAGATAGTTATCGAAAAGATAAACGCTTAATATTAGATGTAATGATAAAAGTTAATTATTATTACAATGATGATTTTGCCTTAAAAGGTTTTTGTTTAAAGGGCCATGCTGATTTCGCTGAAATTGGTTATGACATAGTTTGTTCAGCAGTTACATCTAATGCAATAGCTGTTATAAATTCTTTAAGCAAATTACAAAAAGTTGAATTTGAAAAAGTTTTAGGAAAAGAAGGACACATTGAATGCATTGTTAAAGATGAATTCATTGAGAAATCTCAATTATTACTTAATCATTTTGACTTAGCAATCAAAGAAATTAAAAGGGAATATCCCAAAAATATAAAAATCTTAAAAAAGTAGGGGGTGACTCCAAATGATGAACATGAATTTACAATTACTTGCATCTAAGAAAGGGGTAGGTTCTTCTAAAAACGGAAGAGATTCTATCGCTAAAAGATTAGGTGTTAAGAGATACGATGGACAAGTTGTTACTGCAGGAAGTATATTAGTAAGACAAAGAGGAACTAAAATACATCCAGGTACTAATGTAGGTAGAGGTGGAGATGATACTTTATTCGCATTAGTTGATGGAACAGTTAAGTTCGAAAGAAAAGACAAAAAAAGAAAGAAAGTTAGCGTATACCCAGCTTAATAAGTTGAATATAATAACTTTTTAAAAAAGGAGTGTGTTAGCACTCCTTTTTATAGTATATAATAAAATTTTTAGTTTAAAATTTATTAAAAGTTAAGTTATATAGATTTTTTGGGAATTATAATAAAAAAATCTAAAATAAGTAGGTGATTATTTTGTTTATAGATAAAGCAAGGATTTTTGTTAAGGCTGGAAATGGTGGAAATGGTGCTGTTTCTTTTAGAAAAGAAAAGTATGTTCCAGCTGGAGGACCTCAAGGTGGAGATGGAGGAAATGGCGCGAGTATCATTTTTGAAGTTGATTTAGGTCTTAGAACTTTAATGGATTTTAAGTATCAAAGAAAATACTTAGCAACTCCAGGACAAGATGGTGGTAAAAATAAGTGTACAGGTAGAAACGGAGATAATCTGCACCTTAAAGTTCCAGCTGGAACTATTATAAGAGATGAAAAAACAGGTCTTGTAATCGCAGATTTAAAAAATGAAGGTGATAGTGCTATTGTTGTTCGTGGTGGTCGTGGTGGAAAAGGTAACCAACATTTTGCGAACTCAATAAGACAAGCTCCAGCTTTTGCAAAAAGTGGGACTGATGGACAAGAAAGATGGATTACATTAGAACTAAAAATGATTGCAGATGTTGGTCTTTTAGGCTTTCCAAATGTAGGTAAATCAACATTCTTATCTGTTGTAACTAAGGCTAAACCGAAAATTGCAAACTATCACTTCACAACTCTTACTCCTAATTTAGGTGTTGTACAAAATAGTTATGGTGAAGGATTTGTGTTGGCAGATATTCCTGGACTAATAGAGGGTGCAGCTGATGGAGTTGGTCTTGGACATGATTTCCTAAGACACGTTGAGAGAACTAAAGTTTTAATTCATATAGTTGATATATCAGGACTTGAAGGTCGTGATGCATTAGAAGATTTTGAGAAAATCAATAATGAACTTAAAATGTATAACGAAAAGTTAGCAACTAGACCGCAAATAGTTGTTGCTAATAAGAGTGATATTTTATATGATGATTCTGTTTATGAAGATTTCAAGAAAGAAATTGAAGGAAGAGGATACAAAGTATTTAAGATGAGTGCTATAACTCGTGATGGAATAGATGAAGTTATAAATTATGCATCTACTATGTTAAATGATGTTGAAGATGTTGAAATTATAACTGAAGAAGAAATGTTTACAGAAGAATTAAACATTAAAGAGCAAGAAGAACTAGATATCCAAGTAGAAAATGGAGTTTATGTTGTAACTGGTAAGAAGTTAAGAAGAATAATGTATTCTGTTAACTTTGAAGATATGGAATCACTACACTATTTCCAAAAGGCAATGGAGGGCGAAGGTGTGTTTGATAGACTTCGTGAAATGGGAATTGATGATGGTGATACTGTTAAAATTTACGAAATAGAATTTGAATTCTATGACTAGAAATTAAGGAGAACAAAATGTTAAAAGGAAAACAAAGAGCATATTTAAGATCAATTTCAAATACATTAAAGCCAATAACTCAAATTGGTAAAGATGGAGTTACAGAATCATTCCTAGAGCAATTAGATGGAATGCTTAGAACTCGTGAAATAGTAAAAATTACTATTCTTGATAATGCAGGACTTGATGCAAAAGAAACTGCAAATTATATATGTGAAAAATTAAGAGCTGAATTTGTTCAATCTATAGGATACAAATTCACTATATACAAAAAAAATATAGATAATCCTCAAATAGTATTTCCAGGTCATGAAATGGCTAAAGCTAAAGTTAAGGATGAAACTGTGACTAAAAAAGGAAATGCAACTAAGAGAACTGCAAGAATTGAAAGACCTAAAAAGCATAAGTAATAAAAAAATACCGAAGTTTATAACTTCGGTTTTTCTACGCCCCACTTTTTTCTTTTTCTTTGTATAAAAGACTACTAACTAAGTCTTTATCATTTTTATAAAGTAGATAAGTATTATAAACTCCTAATAAAAAACTTAATATTCCAACAGCTGTCTGCATACACCCTCCTAAAAATTATCAGATAAAACGCTATTTATTGCCTGTTTAGTTATTTCAAAATCAAAACCTCTATAAGTTAAATGTTGATATAATTTTTGTTTAATTTTATTTTTGTCTAAGTTTTTAACTTTATCATATTTTTTATTTGCTAAAAAAACGGCATTTTCAAGTTCTTTATCTTCATCTATTTCCAAATTTGATAAATTTTCAATTCCCTTTTTGTATAAATTCTGTTTGATTTTATTCTTACCATATTTATTAAAATTAATGTTGGTATTTATTATTTTTTGTGCTAATAAATCATCATTTATAAGTTTATTTTTTTCTAAAAAGTCAATTACTTGTTCAATTATATGTTCATCAAAGTCTTTTGATAACTTATCTTTAACATGTTTTTTTGATTGATCACATTTTGTAAGTATATTAAGTGCTTTATTTTTGGCCTTTAAATAGTTTTCTTTATCAAGAATTTCTTGAAGAGATTCTTTATTTACTATATCGTTTTTTTTTATATTAAATTTATAGATTAACTCACTATAAATTGCCATAAAATATTCATCATTTACATATATATTTACTCTATCTTTATTATTCTTTTGAATTTCAATTTTAGTTATTTTATCCATAAAGACTCCTAAATAATTATTTAATATAATTACATAATAACATATTTATAAACAAAATATATTAATAAATTAAAAATAATGATAAAATAATAATAATTATAAATAAGGAGAACACTAGGTTTGATAGAAAATGTTTTAAATATAAATAATAAAAAAATAGAAGAATTTAATAAAAATTGTTATAATATAAATGTAGGGATAATGGGCGGAACTTTTAATCCAATACATTTAGGTCACTTAATCATTTCACAACACATAAAAGATGCCTTAAACCTTGATAAAATTATTTTTATACCAGCTGGAAATCCACCACATAAAAATATCAAAAATATTGATGCTAAAAAAAGATATGAAATGGTGCTTTTATCAACTTGGAATAATAAAGATTTTTTTGTACTTGATTTTGAAATAAAAAAAGAAAGTTATAGTTATACTTTTGAGACACTTAATTACTTAAAAGATACTTATAAAAATGTTAATTTGAATTTTTTATGTGGAGCAGATTCAATTTTAGATATTGAAAATTGGCACGAATTTGAAGAAATATTTAATATGGCAAATTTAGTAGTATCGACAAGAAATAGTGTAGCGAGTAACGATTTAGATATAAAGATTGATTTTTTAAGAAAAAAATATGGAGCAAACATTATAAAAGTTTTACCTCCAATAATTGATATTTCATCAACTAAGTTAAGAGAGAATTTAGAAAGTGATAAATCAATAAGATATAGCGTAGATAACGAGGTTTATAAATATATTAAAGAAAATAATTTATATAGATAGGAGATTTTATGAAAGAAAAGTTAAAAGAATTACTTACAGAGAGTAGATATATTCATTCACTAAATGTTGCTGAATGTGCATTAAAACTTGCTAAAATCTATAATGTGGACAAAGATAAGGTTTATAAAGCTGCACTTCTTCACGACTGCGGAAAGTGTTTAAGTCACGAACAGGTGGACAAGGTGGTTAAAAAAAATAATATAAAACTTGATGAATTTGAAAAAGATAATAGGGCATTATCACATGCTATAATTGGAGTTTATGTTGCAAAAAATGAATTTGGTATTACTGATAATGATATTTTAAATGCTATAAAATATCATACAACGGGACATGCAAAAATGTCTCTTATTGAAAAAATAATTTATATTGCGGATTTAATTGAAAAAGATAGGAAATTTGAAGGTGTTGAAGAACTGAGAAATTTAGTTTTCAAAAAAGAGCTTGATAAAGCGATTTTAAGTTCATTAAATAATACTATAAAAATTGTTATAAAAAGAAATCAAATGATACATCCAAGAACTATTGAGGCTAGAAACTATCTTACAAATAAAATATATTAATTAACTCGTATTTGTGGTATAATTATAAAATACGTCTAAAATCTAGAAAGGTGGAAATAATATGACTGTTGAGCAAATTACTAAAGTAATATATGATGCAATAGATGATAAATTAGGTAAAGATATATCGATTATAAATATAGGAAGTACATCTAGTCTTTGCGACTATTTCGTTATAGCAAGTGGATCTTCTCAAAGACAAGTAAAGGCTATAGCTGATAACGTTGAAGATGAACTTACAAAATGTGATATAGAACCAAGAGGAAAAGAAGGTTATGATTCTCAAAATTGGGTACTTCTAGATTACGGAGATGTTATGGTTCATGTATTTGATGAAGAAAGCAGAGAGTTCTATAACTTAGAGAAGTTATGGCAAGATGCACCATTCGTTGATGTTGACACGTTAGTTTAAGTCAAAATTAAAACTCGTCTTTAAACTTATGTGTTTTGGCGAGTTTTTTCATATAAAAATATATAAAATGGAGGAATAAAAAATGTATAGACCAAATGATGTAGAAAAAAAATGGCAACAAGTTTGGAATGATAATGATCAATATAAAACTAATGCTAAAGACTCTACAAAGCCGAAGTATTATGCACTAGAAATGTTTCCTTATCCATCAGGAAAAATACATATGGGACACGTTAGAAACTACTCAATAGGAGATGTTGTTTCTAGATTTAAAAAAATGGAAGGGTATAATGTACTTCATCCAATGGGATGGGATTCATTTGGACTTCCTGCAGAAAATGCTGCAATAAAGCACGGAATTCATCCACATAACTGGACTATGGAAAATATTGAAGATATGAAAGGACAGTTAAAACTTCTTGGATTATCTTACGATTGGGATAGAGAAATTGCAACTTCAACTAAAGAATATTATAAATTTACTCAAGAGATATTCTTAAAGTTCTTAGAAAAAGGCCTTGCATACAAGAAAAAATCTTTCGTTAACTGGTGTCCTTCTTGTTTAACAGTTCTTGCAAATGAGCAAGTTGTTAATGGTGAATGTGATAGATGTGACAGTGAAGTTATAAAGAAAGATTTAGAACAATGGTATCTTAGAATAACTGATTATGCACAAAGATTACTTGATGATATAGATACTTTAGATGGTTGGCCTGAAAAAGTAAAAACTATGCAAAAAAACTGGATAGGAAAGAGTACTGGAGCTGAAGTTAACTTTAAAATAGATGGTTTGGACGAAGAAATAGTAGTTTATACTACAAGACCAGATACTATTTATGGAGTAACTTATATGGTATTAGCACCAGAACACGACTTAGTTAAAAAGTTAGTTTCAGGTACTGAATACGAAAAAGATGCTTTAGCATTTGCTAAAGAAACTAGTAAGATGACTGAAATAGAAAGAAATTCTAGTGAAACTGAGAAAAAAGGAATGTTTATAGGTCACCACGTTATAAATCCTTTAACTAACAAAAAAGTTCCTCTTTGGATTGCAAATTACGTTTTAGTTGATTACGGAACGGGTGCAGTTATGGCAGTTCCAGAGCACGATGAAAGAGATAAAGAGTTTGCTACTAAATATGATCTTGAATTTATGACAGTTATTGATGAAGATAATAATATGGTTAATTCTGATGAGTTTAATGGAATTGAAAATAGTCAAGCATTCGATCAAATAGTTGAAAAGATTGAAAAAGAAGAATTAGGAAAGAAAACTATAAACTTCAGACTTAGGGATTGGTTAATATCAAGACAAAGATATTGGGGTTGTCCAATTCCAATTATTTATTGTGATGATTGTGGAGTAGTTCCTGTTCCAAAGAGTGATTTACCAGTATTACTTCCAACAGATGTTGAGTTTAGTGGAAAAGGAGAATCTCCTCTTACAACTTCAAAAGAATTTATGAATGTAACTTGTCCAACTTGTAATAAACCTGCTAGACGTGAAGTTGATACAATGGATACGTTTATGGATTCGTCTTGGTACTTCTTAAGATATGTTGATTCACAAAATACTGAAGAAATATTTAGTAAGGAATTAGCAGATAAGTGGTTACCAGTTGATCAATATATAGGAGGGGTAGAACACGCAATACTTCACCTTTTATATGCAAGATTCTTCACAAAAGCATTTAAAGATATGGGAATGTTAAGTTTTGACGAACCATTCAAAAATCTTTTAACTCAAGGAATGGTTCTAAAAGAAGGAACTAAGATGAGTAAGTCAAAAGGAAATGTAGTTTCTCCAATTGAAATAATAAATGAATTTGGTGCAGATACTGCAAGATTATTTGTATTATTTGCAGCACCACCAGAAAGAGATTTAGATTGGTCAGAACAAGGTGTTGAAGGGTGCTTTAAATTCTTAAATAGAGTTTATAGAGTTGTTGAAGAATTAGAAGAAACTGTTAAATCTAATCCTGTTATGGGTGAACTTTCAAAAGAAGATAAAGAAATGAGATTTAAAACTCACTCAACTCTTAAGAAGGTAACTGATGATTTAAGTGAAAGATTTGGATTTAATACTGCAATATCATCACTTATGGAACTTGTAAATGATATATATAAATATAAAGAACTTGAAAATAGAAATGACTTTGTTATAAAAGAAACTATTGAATCAATAGTAACTATAATAGCACCATTTGCACCGCATATTGGTGAAGAAATGTGGTCATTAATAGGTAAAGAAGGAAGTATATTTGATATTATTTGGCCTAAATTTGATGAAACTGCACTTGTAAAAGATGAAGTTGAAGTTGTTGTTCAAATAAATGGTAAAGTAAAAGGAAAATTAAGTGTATCACCAAATCTTTCAAGAGAAGAAATGGAGAAAGTAGCACTTGCAGATAGTAATATAAAATCATTAACTGAAGGAAAAACTATTGTTAAAGTAGTTGCAGTTCCTAAGAAGTTAGTTAATATAGTTATTAAGTAATAGTTTAAAACTCTGATAATTTATCAGAGTTTTTTTATTTGCAGAAATATTTTAATATTCTTTTGAAAATTATGACAACTTGTGATACAATTAAATAAGGAAAACGTTGATAGAGGAGTAGAGAATGATTACAATAAATGATATAAAAAAAGCACAAAATGTCATAAAAGATGTTGTAAGAAAAACAGATTTAATCAAAAGTCATAGACTTAGTAATCAAATAAATTCAAACGTTTATTTTAAATGTGAGAACCTACAAAGAACAGGATCATTTAAGTTAAGGGGAGCTAGTAACAAAATATATAACTTAAGTGAAGAAGAAAAACAAAGAGGTGTAATAGCATCTAGTGCAGGAAATCACGCACAAGGCGTTGCACTTAGTGCAAGTAAAAATAATATAAAATCAATAGTTGTTATGCCTCAAACTGCACCACTTGCAAAGGTTGCAGCGACTAAAGATTATGGAGCAGAAGTTATACAAGAAGGACTTGTATATGATGATGCATACAACAAAGCAATGGAAATTCAAAAAGAAACTAATATGGTGTTTCTTCACCCATTTGATGATGAATTTGTAATAGCAGGTCAAGGAACTATAGGACTTGAAATTTATGAACAATTAGATGGAAATATTGATACAGTTATTTGTCCAATTGGTGGAGGAGGACTTATTGCAGGTGTTTCACTTGCTATTAAGAGCTTGAATAAAAACATTAAAGTTATTGGAGTTCAAACTGAAAATATTCCTTCAATGAAAGAATCAATTGATAATAATTGTGTTACTACTGCATTTAAAAATACTACTATTGCAGATGGTATAGCAGTTAAAACTCCGGGAACCAAAACTTTTGAGATAATAAAAGATTATGTTGATGAAATATTAACTGTTAGTGAGGAAGAGATAGCACAAGGAATTCTTTTCTCAATGGAAAATCAAAAGTTACTAGTTGAGGGTTCAGGTGCAGTTTGTACTGCAGCACTAATTAGTAAGAAATACATTCCCAAAAAAGATGAAAATGTAGTTTGCATATTATCAGGAGGAAATGTTGATATAAATAAGATTTATAGAGTCATAGGAAGCGCATTATATACTGAAGGTAGAAGGTTTAAATTTAAAACTGAGATAGAAGATAGACCAGGAGGTCTTGCAATTTTAACTAAAGCCATAAGTGATACTAATGCAAACATTTTAAGTGCAAATTTAACAAGATTAACTGCAGATGCTACTTTAGGTAGTCAAACAGTTGAAATTGTTCTTGAGACTTTTAATAAAGAGCACGTTGAAACTATAATAGATGTTATAGAAAAAGCAGGATTTAAAATACAATTATAGAGGAGTTATTCTTATGGAAATAATACAAACTAAAAAAGCACCACAAGCTATTGGACCATATTCACAATCAATAAAAGCTAATAATATGCTTTTTGTGTCAGGTCAAATTCCTCTAAATCCAGAAACTATGGAAATTGTGAGTGAAGATATTAAAGATCAAACTAAACAATGTCTTGAGAATGTAGGAGCTATTTTAAAAGAAGCAGGGCTTGATTTTAAAAATGTTGTTAAATGTGGTGTATTTATAAAAGATATGAATGAATTTAATGATATAAATGAAGTATATACTGCGTATTTTAATAATTATAAACCAGCTAGAGCTTGTGTTGAAGTATCTAGGTTACCAAAAGATGTTAAAGTTGAAATTGAAGTTATAGCAGTATTTTAAATGACCTATTTAGGTCATTTTTATTACAAAAATTAATAATAAAAAGGATAGTTAGGTGAAATCTAGAATATCTTAGAATAAGTATGAAAGTTAGGGGGTAGTAAAATTGGATTCGCAAGTTTATTTTGGAATAGATCTTGGAACTACAAATACTGTTGTTTCAAAAGGAACTATACTTGAAAATGGATATATAGAAACAGAAATAATGGAAATTGAGCAGTTTGATAGAAATAAAGAAATAATATTTGACTACACACTTCCATCTGTTCTTTATGTTGATGAAAATGATAAAGAGTATGTTGGAAGTATTTCTAAGAGTATAAAACTTAAATATTCTAAGAAAGTTTTAGCAAACACAAAAAGATATATTGGCACTGATGAAAATTGGAAATTAAAAGATAAAACTTATAATGCAAAAGATGTTGCTAAAATAATTCTTAAAACGTGCAGAGAATCTATGATAAAACATAATAGTGATAAGCCAGTTGAGAAAGTTACAATAACTGTTCCAGCATCTTTTAATACAGATCAGATAAAAGATACTAAAGATGCAGCACTTGAAATAGGCTTTAAAGATGTTAGTTTAATTCCAGAACCGACTTCAGCACTTATTGATTTTATAAATGAAAAATTAAACCATTTAAATATTAAAAAAAGTGCTAGAGTTTTAATTTTTGATTTAGGTGGTGGAACTTGTGATATTGCAGTAGTTGACGTTTTACTTGATGGTAAAAAGTTAGAGTTTTGCGAAATTGCGATAGGAAGATATAATGAACTTGGTGGGATTGATTTTGATAATACAGTTTCATTATTTAAGTTCAACGAATTTTTGGATAAGAATAATATAGAGTATGATACTTTATTACAAACTGAAAAAGATGAAATGATAAGAAGTCTTAGGATTTTTGCAGAAAGAGCGAAAGAAAGTATTTCTATGGACGTTGAAAAAGGAACTTATTTTGGCCAAAAATACAAAGAAGAACTAAAGAATTTCTACAAAAATAAAAATTACAGTTTTTCAATCGATAAAGATGAATATGATTTTATTATAAAAGAATTTTTCGAATATACTAAAGATAATAAAACAAAATTAGAAGAAGAAAAGCATAAAAATATAATATCACCGATAATTAATACCTTAAATGATTATGATATAGATTTAGAGAGTATTGAATATTTATTTTTAACTGGTGGTATGACAAAATATGAAACTATAAGAGAAGAAATTAGAAAGTTATTAAAATTAACTAATGAACAAATTATAAGATCATCAGATTGCTTAAGTAGTGTTTCAAAAGGTGCAGTAATTTATAATTATTATGAAACTACAATAAATAGTTTAGAAGATACTACAACTAATAAAAAGTTTGAATTTAAGAGAGTTTTAGCCGAGGCTATAATGATTGATGTAAAGGAGGGGCTACCTGTTGTTATAATAAAGTCTAATCAAGAAGTACCGTATAAAGGTACATTGAAAGGGATTTTAAAAACTACTAGTCCATCAGGAATTGATATAAACTTATATGCTGGAATTGATGAATTTGATTCTAAGATGAGAATTCAAAGAAAATACAAGGCATATTTTAAGACACCAAAAAAACCTAAGACATTAATAGATATAGAGTTTTCAATAGATAAGGATAAATATTTGACAATTTATATTTTAGTTGATGGTGAAAAAATAGAATTAAAACAAGAAGTAGATTTCTTATAGGGGGCGTCGTATGTGATATTAGCTAATTTAGAGGATTTAGATAAGTATAAAAATAGTTTGAATTCAAAAAAAGATCTAATTATAAATAATACTAATTTAGTTGGAGAATGTACAAAAAATTCTTACAATAATAAATTATTCTTTTGGAATTTTGATTCTTTAGATTTAAAGAATTTAGTTAAAGTTTTTGAAGAATTTAGAGATAAAGAACTCAAAGTAAATGGATT
Organism: Peptostreptococcaceae bacterium; assembly: GCA_044426235.1. Lineage (GTDB taxonomy): Bacteria > Bacillota > Clostridia > Peptostreptococcales > Peptostreptococcaceae > JAGHEK01. The sequence goes on from JAWXUS010000002.1 coordinate 94,654, forward strand.
TAAAATAAAAATAAAAAATATTGCTAATGATATGATTTCAAAAAATGTATGTCCGATAGAGGCTATACTTTATGCATCAAAGAGTGTTAACTCACTTCTTGAGGAAAATAATATTTTACTTGATTCATTATCAGATATAATAAAGGAAGTTTATTTTATTGATGAAAAAAAATATAAGCAAACTATAGAATTTATTCTTAAAGAATGGACTTATAAAAATCAATTAAGAATAGTGATAAGCTCTTGTGGTAAAATAAAAGATTTAGATTTAATTGATTTAATATATGAACTTCATTCAGAAACTGATAATAAGTTTATTTGTCTTAAATGTTTTATGAATATATTTGACGAAAAAACTATGGATTATTCATTATCATTAATTTCAAGAAATAATGAATTTGATAGTACAGAAGTTGAAATGTCTAAATATTTTATTAATCAATATAAAAATAGATTTGGACAAATAGGAATTAAAAAAGCAGAGAAATACATTTTAGATGAAAATATAAATAAGCAATCAAGAAAAGTAATTAGCCGTGCTATACCAAATACTGAAAAAATTGAGAGTATAACACTTAATTTAATGATAAAAAAGGCTAAAAACTGGGAGAATGAAGAAAACTTTGAAGAAGTATTTTTAGAATGGATGCAAGATACTAAAACTAGAAAAGATGCATTTTTATCAATTAGATATTCAAACTGTAAAAATGTTGAAAATATGATTTGTTATATTATTGAGAATTATGATTGTAATTCGATTGAGATTGGGACGGCTCTGATTACTATTGCACAGTGGGCAAGTAGAATGGGGATTAGTGAAAATTTCTTTGAAATGATAAATAAATATAAGATGGATGAAAGTAAAATTATGTATTGTAATGCCGCAATGTGTAGTATTGGTTATGAAAGTGAATCAATAGAATTAATAAAGGACTATCTTGAAGAGGAAATCTATAATCATAGACATATTTTTTCAATAATTAGAGATTGTTCATATAAAAGCAGTAAACTTCTTAGACGTTCAGTTAGAAATGTTTATAGAGAATATTTTTCAAGTAATGATGAAGTTAAAATTCAAAAGGCTTTAAATGGTGCTTTTGAACTTTGTTATAAGCCAAAGTTTAATTTTAAAGATATAGTTATGTTTGAAATTAAAAGATTGGTAATTAATAAAAAAATGCTTAGTGATGAAATTTATTTATCAACAATAAATTTAATAGATAGGATACTTAATGATAAGAATAAGGATGATTTTTTAGATATATTATTTTTTATAATTGAAAACGACTCAATTGGAAGTGAAATAAAAAATAAAGCAGTACTTTTACTTAAAAGATTAAAGGTTAATCCGCCGAATTAATGTATAAGTATAAAAATTCAAGTTTAACTAAAAATGAAGTCGATAAAATCACAAATAATATCTTATTAAAATCACCAAAGCTAGAAACGTTAGACAAAGAATCTTTAGAAAAAGTTGAAGATTTTGTTGAAAATGTGCTTTACGCACAACTTGGTAAAAAGAATTTTATGGAACAATTATCTTTAATTAAATATATTAAAAAGGATTACCCAATTTCATATCAATATGGATTTGAGAGTTTTTTATCTAATAAAAATAGTTATGGAATAATTTATGCAATACTCTCACTTTTAAATTTGGAACTTTATAATCAAGCAAATAGCTTGTTTAGAGAATATAAAGACGAAATTATAGAAATAATAAATTCTAATAAATGTAATATTGATGAATTTATAAATTTCTTAATATATTTTAAAATTCCATTAATTTATGTTGATGATATTTCAAGTAGATTAGATACTATAGTAGATAAAAGAAAAAAATATTTATATATTTTAAGTAATGTAATGAATGATAGGCGAGAAGAACTTAAAAATCAAAAAATTGATATTAATGAGTTTTCAAAGGATATGATAAATATATTAAGCCAACTTGGACTTAATAAAGTTATAGATCTTATTCATTTAGAAATTGAAAATAAGCCTTATAAAATTGAAAATTGCGATGATTTAGAAAACTATATAGTAAAAAGTATAGTAGATACAGTTCATATTTATGAAGAAAAGAAAGTTCCATATAAAACTGTAAATAAATATAATTTTAAAGATGATTTCTTTGAAATAGTAAGTTATAAATCAAAATCAATAGTGAATATGCACATTTTAAAAATTGGAGATGAATATTTAGTTATTGATTGTGGAGCAGAAATAACGTCAACTAGTATAAAAAAGATTGATATAGATAATTTTTTATTAAAAAATAATATACCAAAAGAAAAATTAAAAAATATAATTATAACTCACGCTCATCTTGATCATTATGGAAGTGTGGACTTAATAAATGATTTTATTGAAAATATTTATATAACAAGGGATACTTTCGATATGATTAGAGTTATCGACAAGAATATATATATAGATAAACAAAAGTTAAATTTAAAAGAGAATACAGACAAATTTAAAATTAATGATTTAGAAGTAGAGTTCATACCAAGTAATCATATAAGAGGATCTGTTTGTATATTTATTAGATATAAAGGAAAAACAATAGTTCATACTGGAGATTTTTCTTTAAATGATCAATTAACTACTAGAAATTTATCTCTTAGATGTTTTGAAAATTATAAGAATTGTGATTATTTAATAATGGAGTCGACTTATGGTTATAGGCAAGTCGAAGTTCCATATAATTATAAAAAAGTAATTCTTGCATACTTTGTTAATTTATCAGTTAGAAACAACATAAAAGTTATAATTCCATCATCTGCAATAGGAAAATCACAAGAGTGTTTTGATATAGTAAAAAGTGATTTACCAGAAACCAAAATAATAATTGATGGACTTGCAACTAAAGTAAATAAAATTTACTATAGAGATAGTAAGGAAATTTGTTTAAAGAGAAAATCAATTTATGATAAATACTACGAAAATGAAGTTATAGTAGCAAGTGGTCGTGCACTTAGTAAAGGAAGTTGTGCTTTTGAGTATTATGATTTAGCACTTAAGGATAGTAGTATGGTAACATTTATTAAAAATGGATATATAGATAAAGATACTATGTATGATAAGTTAAAAATTTATGATGGAGTAAAGATAAATGTAATGGACGTTAGTCTTACTTCACACGCAAATTATGATGATTTAATTTCTTTAGTAGAGTTTCTAAATCCAACAAATTTAGTTTTAGTACACGGAGATGGAATAAAGGGTTATATATAAAAATAAAGGGTATATACCCTTTATTTTTTTCGTCTATTATTATTGTTATTTTTCTTTGAAAATAATCCAGTATTTCCTCTTTTGAAATTATAATTTATTACATTTGAATTTCTTCTTTTTTTTCTTTTAGATAAGTTATAATGCCTAATAGATAGCCCAGTTATTAGTAAAGCTACAAATAGAAAAGCAACTACTTTTAATATATTAATTAATGCACCATCCATAAATGCAAAAATACTATTTACAGGACCTGTTGAAATTAAATCAACTGTGTGTTCAAGTTCATCACCGTTATAAATATCTAATTTACCAACAACTTGATTTTTAGTAATTGGTAGATCAACATCAAATAGTTCTTCTTTAACAGTATATTCCCCATTACCACTATTTATAGGAACAACTACTTTATAACTATATTTTGGTTTGTAATTTAAAAACTTTTCTTTAGAAAATGATATTTTTAAATTTTCATCATAACTATCTTTATTTACTATTAATTTTGATTCAAAATTATCGAATCCATAATCAAGGAGTGTTCTAGAATCAAGAAAGACATTATCCCCTTCAGCTTTAAAAACTGTTGCAATCATTCTTCTATTATCTTTTATAGCACTACTTAGTAAACATCTTCCAGCAGCATTTGTATATCCAGTTTTTATTCCATCAACAATATCATATTTCATATTAACAACTTGATTTTTATAAGTTGTTTGTTCTTGAGATGTAAGAAGTTTATTAGTGTTTGTAAAGTATCTTTCAGTAAAACAAGTTTCACTTTTTGGGAACCTAACACTTTCAGTTTTTACAATTTCTCTAAATATATCATTGTTCATTGCTTGTCTTGACATTAAAGCCATATCGATAGGGGTTGTGTAGTGAATATCATCTGGAAGACCATGTGGATTATTGAAATTGGTACCTGTTGCACCAATTGCTTTGGCCTCATCAGTCATTAATTTAGCAAATTCTGCATCAGAACCACTAATATGTCGTGCTAAAACTACTGCAGCATCATTTGCAGATGTAATCATAAGCCCTTGTAAAAGTTCTTTTATAGTAAAAGATTCTCCATTTTGAAGATACATGCTAGTACCTTCTACAGGCTCTAAACTTTCAATTAATACTCTTTCACTTAAATCTTCCACATTTTTGATAACAACATATGCAGTCCAAGCTTTTGTGGTTGAAGCTGGGAAAACTCTTTGTTCACCATTTTTATTATACAGAATCTGACCTGTTTCGTAGTCCATAAGAACTCCAAAAGGTGCTGTTATTTCTGGCAGTGTGTTGGCAAAAACTACGTTATCGCTAATAAAACAAGGAAGAGTTAAAAAGAAAATTAATAATGTAGATAAAATTTTTCTCATACTCACCTCCAAAAAAATTTAAAACTTATATTTTAGTATATCATAATTTTGTTAATAATCAATCATATAAAGAGTTTTAAAATTAATAATTAGGAGGTTTATTGTGAAAATAAGAATTATAGCGATTGTTTTATTAACTGTAATTAGTGGTTTTAGTATTTTTAATAAAAAAGAAGAAGTATACGTTGTAAGCCAAAGTACTAAAGTAGAAGTACCGCAAATTGAAAATAAAGAAGTTGATGAAGTTATTGAAAATGAAAAATATGAAAATAATGATGAAAATATTTTGAAAAATGATATAATTAATGAAGAAAAAAATAAAATAATAATATTTTTAGGTGGAGAGGTACACACTCCACAAGTTATAACCTTAGAAGATGGAAATAGATTAATTGATGCTGTAAATAAGATTGGTGGGTTAACTGATGATGCTGATTTAAATAGAGTGAATTTGGCTATAAAATTAGTAGATGAAGGGCATTATATAATTCCTAAAATAGGTGAAGATATTATTGAAGTAAGTAATTTTTCAATGGGTAATACTTTACAAAATGAAAGTAATATAAGCAGTGAAGCAAGTAAGGTTAATATTAACATTGCAAGTATTTCAGAACTTAGTACACTTCCTGGAATTGGTGAGGCAACTTCAAATAAAATTTTATCTTATAGAGAAGGAAATGGAAATTTTTCCAGTATTGATGAACTAAAAAATGTTAATGGAGTTGGAGATAAAAAATTTGAAGATATAAAAAATCTTGTTAGTATAGATTAGGAGGTAGTTATGAAGAAATTGACTGATATGACTTTATCAGGAGGCTGAGCATCTAAAATTGGGCCAAAGGTTTTGGCTAATGTTTTAGATAAACTCCCAAAAAATCATTATGATGAAAATCTTTTGGTTGGACTTGAAACTTCAGATGATGCTGCGGTATACAAATTAAATGACGAAATGGCACTTATTCAAACGCTTGATTTTTTTACACCAATGGTTGATGATCCGTATGTATTTGGTCAAATATCTGCATCTAATGCATTATCTGATGTTTATGCAATGGGAGGAATACCAACTGTTTGTATGAATATAGTTTGTTTTCCATCTTGTTATGATATGAATGTTTTAGGAGAAATATTAAAGGGTGGATTTGATAAAGTAAAAGAAAGTGGAGCGCTTTTAGTTGGAGGTCACACTGTTGATGATAAGGAACCGAAGTATGGTTTATCGGTTTCTGGAACGGTACATCCAAGCAAAGTACTTTCAAATGCAACTTCAAAGGTTGGTGATGTTTTAATTCTAACGAAGCCTATTGGAGTTGGAATTTTAAATACTGCAATGAAAGAAAATTTAGTAAAGGAAGAAACTGAGAAGAAAGTTATTGAAACTATGATACACCTTAATAAGTATGCGGCTATGACATTTGATAAATTTAGTGTGAACTCAGTAACTGATATAACAGGGTTTGGTCTTTTAGGTCATGTTCTTGAAATGGCAAAAGCATCGAATGTTTCTATGGTTATTGATTCGAAAAATGTACCTATATTAGATGAGGCTATTGATATGGCAAATATGGGTATAATTCCATCTGGAATGTACAAAAATAAAGAACATATTAGTGAATTTGTAGAAATTGTAAATGTTGATAGAGCGCTTGAAGATATTTTATATGACCCTCAAACTTCAGGAGGACTTTTAGTTAGTGTTAACGAGGAGATTGCCAATGAAGTTATTGAAGATATGTTAAAAAATGGTTCAATAGATGCTAAAATAATAGGTAAAGTAGTTTCAAAAGCTGATAAATATATAACAGTTATAGGATAAATTAATGAATAAAAAACAATTATTTCAAAAACTACCTTCAGTTGATGAAATATTACTTGATGAAAATATAAAATCTTATATAAATAAGTATTCAAGAACATTAGTTATTGAATCTATAAGAGAGAGTACTGATAAAGTAAGACAAAAGATAGTTAAATTAAAAGAAGATGAAATAATAGATGTTAATAAGGAAGATATAATTTTAGATGTTCTTGAGAGTACTAAAATAAAGTATGAATTATCATTAAAAAAAGTCATAAATGGAACGGGTACAATTTTACATACTAATTTAGGACGTTCACTTCTTAGTAAATCTGTTTGTGATGAATTATATAGTTCGTCAAGTAGATACTCAAACTTAGAATATGATATTTTGAGTGGAGAAAGAGGAAGTAGATATACACATTTAACAGATACCATAAAAAGATTAACGGGTGCAGAAGACGTTTTAGTTGTAAATAACAATGCAGCAGCAGTACTTTTAGCATTAAATACACTTTGTAAGGACTCAGAGGTTATAGTTTCACGTGGTGAACTTGTTGAGGTTGGTGGTTCATTTAGAATACCTAGTATTATGAATTTAAGTGGTGCAAAACTTGTTGAAGTTGGTGCAACTAATAAAACACATTTAAATGATTATACAGATGCAGTTAATGAAAATACTAAAGCGTTTCTTAAAGTTCATACTAGTAACTATTCAATACAAGGCTTTACTAAAAGTGTTTCAACTGAAGAACTTAGAAATGCGAATGAAGATATGTTAATTATTGATGATCTTGGAAGTGGTGTGTTCATTGATTTATCAAAGTATGGATTAAGTTATGAACCAACAGTTTTTGATTCGATAAAAAATGGAGCAGATATAATTACCTTTAGTGGTGATAAATTATTAGGAGGACCTCAAGCTGGAATAATAATTGGTAAGAAGAAATACATTGATAAAATGAAAAAAAACCAATTAACTAGAGCATTAAGAGTTGATAAACTAACTATTTGTGCGCTTGAGGCTACTCTTAGATTATATCTTGATGAAAAAAATGCTATTAAAGAGATTCCAACATTAAATATGATTACAATGGATATTTTTGAAGTAAATAGAAAAGCTGAAAATTTATATAATAGATTAAAGAAGTTTGAAGATTTTATTGATATTAGAATAAACGATTCATTATCTCAAATAGGTGGTGGAAGTATGCCCCTTGAAACAATAAAATCTAAGTGCATTGAAATAGTACCAAAAGAAATTAGTGTTTCTAAATTCGAAGAAAAATTAAGACATAGTAGCTCACATATAATAGGAAGAATAAACGATAATAAGTATATTTTAGATGTTAGAACTATATTTGAAGATGAATTTTTGGATATTGAAAATGAAATACAAAAATTAAGAGCTTAGGATAATTCCTAGGCTTTTATTATAATGGAGAAAATAATGAAAAACATAATAATTGGAACTGCAGGACATATAGATCACGGAAAAACTACTTTAATAAAAGCATTAACTGGAAATGATACAGATACTTTGTTAGAAGAGAAAAAAAGAGGTATTTCTATTAATTTAGGTTTTACATATTTTGATCTGAAAAATGGAAAAAGAGCAGGTATTGTTGATGTACCAGGTCATGAAAAGTTTATAAAAAATATGCTAGCTGGTGCTAGTAGTGTTGATATGGTTTTATTGGTAGTGTCGTCAGAAGAAGGTGTTATGCCTCAAACTATTGAACATATAGATATTTTATCTTTCTTAAATGTTAAAAATGGAATAATAGTGCTTACTAAATGTGATAAAGTAGAAAAAGATTTACTTGATATGGTTAAAGATGATGTTAGGGATAATGTTAAAGGAAGTTTTCTACAAAATTCTAAAATAATTGAAGTTGATTCAATGAGTAAAAGAGGATTTGAAGAGTTAATAAATGAGATTGAACTTCTTAGTGAAAATATAGAGAGTAAGGATATAACACTACCTCAGAGGTTAAATATAGATAGAAGTTTTTCAGTTAAAGGATTTGGAACCGTAGTTACTGGAACTTTACTTGAGGGAAGTATTAAGATTGATGATGAATTATATATTTATCCAAAAAATGAGAAGGTTAGAATAAGGAGTATACAAGTTCACGGAGAAAATTGTGAGAGTGCATATGCAGGTCAAAGAACTGCGATAAATATATCAAATGTTAGTTTTGATGATATAAACAGAGGCGATATACTTGCAAAAAAAGATTCAATTGAAGAAAGTATGATGCTTGATGTTAAATTATCGTTAGTTAATCATACAAAAAAAAACCTTAAACATTGGGATAGGCTTAAACTTTATCACGGAACTAAAGAGATTTTATGTAGAGTAGTTCCTCTTGATAAAGATAGTTTAAATGCAGGTGAAAGTGGATTTTGTCAATTAAGGCTTGAAGAAAGTATAGTTTGTAAAAAGCAAGATCCATTTGTTGTAAGGACTTATTCTCCAGTTGAAACTATTGGTGGAGGGATTATTATTGAAAATAAGCCAAAAAAACATAAGATAAATGATGAAAACGTAATTAATTCTCTAAAAAACAAAGAAAAAGGAGAATTATCATTTATAATAGAAGATTTCTTAAAGAAAAATAATGAAAAATTTGTATTACTTAAAGATATAATTTCTTATACTTCAGAGAGTGAAGAAAATATATTATTTGAAATTGATATATTAATAGGAAGAAAAAAAATAATAAAACTAAATTCTACGTATATATATGTAGATAAATTAGAGATTGTAATAGAAAAGATTAAAGATTTGTTATCAACTTATCACAAACAAAATAGGCTTAAAAATGGAATGTTAAAAGAAGAAATAAAATCTAAACTTAATATGAACTTGAAAGATTTAGATGTATTATTAGATTTTTTAGATGATATTGTAAAAACTGAAGGGAATATTGTTTCTTTAGTAGATTTTTATATTAAATTAAATAATAAGCAACTTGAAATGGAAAAAATCATACTTATGAAGTTAAAAAGTAGCGGAGTGAAAGATTTATTAACTATAAAAGAACTTAGTAGTGATAAATACTACGAAGAAATGATTTATTATATGATTGGAAAAAATATTGTTAAGCTTGATGATAATTATCTGCTAGATTTAGAGACTTATGAAAATTTAAAAAATCAAATAGTTAATTATTTAAAAGGAAATAAAGAAATTGCAATTGGTGAATATAGAGATTTAATTGGAGCCGGAAGAAAGAATGCTTTGGTACTTCTTGATAGCTTTGATAAAGATAAAATAACTAAGAGAAATGAAACTGGTCGAGTTTTATATTAAGGAGGAAATATGTTACCTAAAAATGTACATTCTTCGTGGAATGATTTTTTAACTGATGAAATATTAAATGAAATTAAAGAAATAGAAAGTAAAATAGGAGATGATTTTAATCCATATCCAAAAGAGAAGGCACTTAGATTTCTTAGCATTAATTTATACGAAGTTAAAGTTTTGATACAGGGAATGGATCCATATCCGGCAGAAAATTCAAAAGTTGCAACTGGTAGATCATTTGAAGTTGGAAACTTGTATTCTTGGAATGATAAATTTAGACAAGTATCTCTTAAAAATATTGTTAGATTATTATATAAAAATTATAATAATATAGAAGAATATTCAAATATAAAAAAGTTTTCAGAAATTCAAAAGGAAATATTAAGTGGTGAATTTAAGATACTTCCTCCAAATGAAATTTTTGAATCTTGGGAAAAACAAGGAGTACTATGTATTAATATTTATCCAACTTGCAAAAAAGGAGAAACTGGAAGTCACAAAGTATTATGGAAAGACTTTTCCGTTAAACTTATTGAATATATATCAAACACTAATCCTTATATAAGGTGGTTTTTATGGGGTAGCGAATCTATTTCTAGTAAAGATTATATAAAAAAGGGGATAATTGTTGAAAGTAGACACCCGATGATGTGTTCTGAAAAGTATCCTGAAGATTTTTTAAAGAGTAATTGCTTTAAAGATACTATGAATAATATAAATTGGCTTGGAAAGTAATAATATAAATTAGACTATATTTAAACACTTTATAATTAAATTTATAAGGTGTTTTTTTGTATAAATTATATTTTGTAATAAAAATTATAAAAAAATTAAAAAATACCTATGAATAAAAAACATTGTAATTTCAATGTTTATAAAGATTTATAAGTATATAAATTTAATTTATTCATAAAAAGTTTAAAAAAAGTTTGAAAAAATTATAAAATTAATAAAGATATAAATAATATATTGAAATTTCAATGATTTACAGTGAATTATTATTTAAAAAAAATAAAAGTAACGAAAAAATTACAACAAATTTATAGGTTTAAAAACTATAATAAATGTTTAAAATACTATATATACACAAAATTAATGCTAAGTCAAGTTGACTATCGATAACAAAATAGTTACAATGATTTTATAAATGGTAACAGAAACATTACAAACGAAAATTAAACTGAAAATTTAAAATAGATACAAAAGAAATTATAAATAGAACTTAAATTAAAATTAATATATAAAATAAAATGAAGGAGAGTTATTTATGAGAAATATAATATTAGTGTCCACATTGGCCACATCATTAATATCAGGAGCGAGCATTACACATTCACAACTTAATAAAGATGTGAATTTAGTTATACACGGTGAAAAATTAGAAGTTTCTACTTATAAAAGCAACGTAGAAGAACTTTTAAAAGAACAAGGTATAGAAGTTGATGCTGAAGATATATTAACACTTCCATTAGATTCACCACTTAGAAGCGGACAAAAAGTGGAAATCATAGATGTTGAAACTGAAAATGTAAGAGAATTTAAAGATGTGGCATTTGAAACTGAAATAATAAAAGATGATGAAATATTAGAAGGTGAAGTTGTTGTTGTAAGTGAAGGTGAAGTTGGAGAAACGGAATTAAGATTTGTTGAAACTTACCACAACGGAGAGTTAATAAGTAAACAATTCTCAGAAGAACTTTTAGTAAAGCAACCAGTATCTAGAGTTATTGTAGAGGGAACTAAGTTTGAAGAAATAATCGAAGAAGAGATCTTAGTAGTTGCTGAAGAAATTATTCAAGATGTTGAAATTAAAGAAGAAGTAAAAGTAGAAGAGCCTAAAGAGGAAGTAAAGATTGAAGAATCTAAAGTTGAAGAAGTTAAAGAAGAAGTTAAAGAAGAAGTTAAGGTTGATGAGCCAAAGATAGAAGAGCCTAAAGTTGAAGTAGTACCTCCAGTAGTTGAAGAACCAAAGGTTGAAGAACCTAAAGTTGAAGTGGTACCTCCAGTGGTTGAAGAACCTAAGGTAGAAGAACCTAAAGTTGAAGTGGCGCCTCCAGTGGTTGAAGAACCTAAGGTAGAAGAGCCTGAAGTTGAAGATGTAGTTGATTCTAAAGGAACTCACTTAGTAGTTAATTCAACTGCATATACTGCAACTGGAAATTTAACTGCAACTGGAACTGTTCCAAAATGGGGAACAATAGCTGTAGATCCAAGCATAATACCTTTTGGAACTAAAGTTTATATACCTCAATTTGATAAAATATTTATCGCAGAAGATAGTGGTGGAGCGATAAAGGGAAATAAAATAGATATATTCATGAACAGTAATAGTGAAGCTATTAACTGGGGAAGAAGAAATATAGATGTATACGTTATGAATTAATAAAATACTGAGGAATAATCCTCGGTATTTTTTTGTTGCAAATAAAAATTAATTAATGTATAATGGATATATTATGGGAATGGATGGGTTCTGGTGTGCCCTCTAGTCTTCAAAACTAGTATGAGGGGTTAATAGCCTCTTAGGTAGGTTCGATTCCTACGCATTCTCGCCAATATAAAGGGGACTCAATTTTTTTGAGTCTTTTTTTGTTTTAAAATAAAGGAGAGTATTATGGAAAAGAATTTTACTACTAGAACTAGACTTATAATAGGTGATATGGGAGATGAGATTTTAAAAAACTCAAATGTAATAGTTTTTGGTGTTGGTGGAGTTGGAAGTTTTGCAGCTGAGGCAATAGCAAGAGCAGGAGTTGGTAATTTAACGATAGTTGATTTTGATGATGTTGATATTACAAACATAAATAGACAACTTCCAGCTCTTCATTCAACAGTTGGAAAATATAAAGTTGAAGTTATGAAAGAGAGGATACTTGATATTAATCCAAATATAAATATAAAAGCCTTAAAAGAGATGTATACTAAAGAGAATAGTGATGAAATATTAAGTGGAAATTATGATTACGTTGTTGATGCTATAGATATGGTAACATCAAAAATACATTTAATTGAGAGTTGCACAAAAAGAAAAATGAAAATAATTAGTTCTATGGGAATGGGAAATAAAGTTGATCCAACAAAAATTGAAGTATCAACAATAGAAAAAACATCAATTTGTCCTTTAGCTAGAGTAGTTAGAAAAGAGATGAAAGATAGAAGAATAAAGAAGTTAAAAGTTGTATACTCAACAGAAACTCCAAAAGAAGTTACAACTAGAATTATGAATGGTAACAAAATAACTCCTGGAAGTATATCTTTTGTACCATCAGTTGCAGGTTTAACTATAGCATCTGTTGTTATAAACGATCTTCTTATTTCAAAAAAGTAATTTTATTGAAAACTTTATATAACTTTGTTATAATAATAGTAATTACTATAGGAAATAAATAGAAAGGAAATGTATATGAATGCTTATGATATAGCTATGAAAAATAAGGATTACTTTAAAATATTAATAAATGCGATACCTGATATAATTTTTTGTAAAGATATGAATTTAGTGTATACAGTATCTAATAAAGCTTGTGATGAGTTTTATAAATCTCTTGGTGCAGAATCTGTTGTTGGGAAAACAGATTATGAACTTGCACCAAAGGAGATGGCTGATGAATGTGTTAAAAATGATATGAAGGTCCTTAATGAAAAAGAAACACAATATTCTGAAGAAGTCATGGGGGAATATGGAAGTGATTTTTACAAAGTTTATCACACTATAAAGACTCCAATAATTGATAATGATGGAAATGTTATTGGTTTATTAGGTTCAGCAAGAGATATAACGAATCAGAAAGAAATCGAAGAAAAATTAAGGATACTAAGTTATAAAGATCAATTAACGGGAATGTATAATAGGACATATTTTGATGAAACGATGCAAAAGATTTTAAAAGAAGATGTATTTAATATCGGGGTAGTACTTACAGATATCAATGGACTTAAAATTATAAATGATAATTTAGGACATATATCAGGTGATGAAGTTATAAAAATAATATCATCTGCGCTAAAGCATGAAATCAGTAATAAAGGAAGTGTATTTAGATGGGGTGGAGATGAATTTGTAACTTTAATTTATAATACTGATAAAAATAGCTGTATGGAATATATAAATAGTGTTTGTGAGTATTTTAAAGGCAAAACATATAATGGATATAATATTGGTGTTTGCCAAGGATATTCTATATTTAACAATGAATATAACGACATAGATAAAGCGATAACAGAGGCGGATACACATTTATATGTTAGAAAAAATGAACTTAAAAAAATAAAGGGCTAGCATTAGTCCTTTATTTTTTAAGGTAATCGTCTTTAGTATAAATTATATCTCCATCACTATAAAAAACTAAATTACCTGAAATATCTGTTCTATAAATTAGGGAGTTATATTTTTCAAGAGTTTCTAAAACGGATCTATGAGGATGACCATAAGAATTTTTGTAGCCACAGGAAATAACTGATACATCGGGTGTAATATATGATATAAATTCTTCGCTAGTTGCAGTATAACTACCGTGGTGTGAAACTTTTAGGAAATTAATATTTTCAATTAAACTTGAATTTATTAACTCTAATTCATTTGATTTTTCCATATCACCTGTGAATAAGAATGATTTATTGATAAAGTCAAATGATAAAACTATTGAATTGGCATTACTATTTGATGTTATTATATTTGGGGATAATATGTTTAGAGTAATATCTTTTTCAACTTCAATAAAATCTCCTCTTTTAATAGTTTGAATAGAAAGATCTTTTTTCTCACAAGCTAAAAAGAAGTTATTAAATGAACTAGTATCATAATTATCATCAGGTGCATAAACTGATTTGACTGAGAAATTATCTATCACATTATCTAAGCCTCCAATATGATCGGAATCAAAATGGGATGCTATCAAGATATCTATTTCCTTAATTTGTTGTTTATTTAAGTAATTAATAACTAAATAATCACTTTTTTCATCTCCTGCATCAATTAATATGGTTTTATTTTGTGGAGTTTTAATTAAAATACTATCTCCTTGTCCAACATCAATTATATGTATTTCAAGAACAGGATTAACACTTTGACAACCAAATAAAAATATAATCATTACGATTAGGCTAAATACTTTTTTAAAATTCATTTTATCTCCTTGTAAATTGTTTATATTAGGTTAAAATGGGTAACATAAATATATTGGTATTTAGATTATTAACAAGAAAAAATTAAAAATTCAGATAAATAAAAAATTTTTTAGGAGGATTTATGAATTGCAAACAAATAAATATAGATTCAAAAAAGGAACTTCAACCATACTTTGATTTAGTCAATTATGAAGGGTGTGAATATTGTTTTTCAACTCTTTTTATGTGGCAACATGCATATAAAACAAGTTATTTTATAGAAGGTGATTTTGCAGTTATTATGGCGGAAGATGAAGGTCATAGCTTCTCAATACTTCCACTTTGTAAAAAAGAAGATTTAGAGAGAGTAATTGAGTTTGTTATGAAACATTTTGAAGAAAATAACGAAAAGATTTATTTTAAAGGCATAACTAAAGATATATTAGATATAATGAAAGAAAAGCATAATGATAAATTTGAATATATAGAAGAAAGAGATCTATTTGATTATATATATGATGCAGATGTTTTAAGAGAGCTTAAAGGAAAGAAAATAAGAAATAAGAGAAATCATATAAATTATTTCTTAAGTGAATACAGTGAAAGATTTTACTATAAAAGATTAGAAAAAGAAAACTTTGAAGAATGTATAGAACTTCTTAAAAAATGGAGTGTTCAAAAGGAAGAGACTGTTGGAACTGATAGCAGTATGGATGATGAATTAGAAGGAATTAATAAGTTATTTGATAATTATGATGCTTTAAAAGATACTCTAAAAGTTGGTGGAGTGTATGTTGATGATACTTTAGAGGCTTTTACAATAGGTGAAAAATTAAATCCTAATATGGCAGTAATTCATATAGAAAAAGCGAATAGTAATATAAGAGGGCTTTACCCATATATAAATCAACAATTTTTAGTTAATGAATTTAGTGATGTTGAATTTGTAAATAGAGAAGAAGACTTAGGTATTGAAGGTCTTAGAAAGGCTAAGTTATCTTATTATCCAATAAGATTTGTTGAAAAATATACAATTAAGGAAAAATAAATATGATAAGATATGCCAAAGAAAAAGAAACTACAGATGTAGAGTATATTTGGAATTATTGTTTTGATGATACTGAGGATTTTGTTAACTATTATTTTAATGATAAATATAAATTAGAAAATAACGTTGTTATGTTAGAGGATAATGAAGTAGTATCTTCTTTGCAACTAAATAAATATAGATTAAATTTAAATAATAAATTATATGATACTTCATACGTTGTTGGAGTTTCGACTCTTCCAGAAAATAGAGGCAGAGGTTTTATGAAAGATATTATGAAATTTTCATTAAATGAAATGTATAAAAATGATGAATTAATATCTATTTTAATGCCAATAGATTTTAGATTATATAGAAAGTTTGGTTATGAAAATTGTTATGATATAAATCAATATGAATTAGATATTAATGAAATATCAAACTTTAGAATAAGTGGAACTTTTAAAAAAGTTAATGATGAAAATATTGAAGAATTAATTAAAATTAAAAATAGATGTCTTAAAAATTATAATGGAAATATAGAAAGAGACAATTTTTATTACTTAAATTTATTAAAAGAAACTAAGAGTGAAAATGGACATATATATATTAATGATCAAGATGGGTATTTAGTATATATGATAAAGGGTTCTAGTATGTTTATAAGGGAGATATATTATAAAAATATAACATCTTTAAAATCTATGCTAGCATTTATTTATAATCATAATACACAGGTAACAACTATTACGATAAATACACCGATTGAAGATAATATTAAATTAGTACTTAATAATCCTAAAGATACTAAGATATTTGTTAAACCATTTATGATGGGGAGAATAATAAATGTTAAAGGATTCTTAGAGAGTTTAGAAATTCCAAAAATAGATGGAGAATTTACTTGTAAATTTAAAGTGAAAGATGAATATATTGAAGAAAATGAAAATGTATATGAATTAACTTTAACTTCGGATAAATTATATATAGAAATTGTTGAAGACGATTACTTAAGTGATACTTTTGATATAAATAGTTTTTCTCAAATTTGTTTTTCTTACTTAGATTTAGATAATATATCTTTAATAAATGATATCGAAGTTAGTGATGATACTAAAAAAGTATTTGATATCTTATTTAAGAAAAAAAATAACTATATAAATGAATATGTTTAAACCGTAGATAATTCTACGGTTTTTTGTATTATAAATATTATTTTTGACTATACTTAAGAAAAAAACTTAGGAGCTATTATGAGAAGACCACTTTTATTAGTATTTATTATTTTGATAATTTTTTCAATTATTAAAACTAAAAATGATGATTATTTTCAAAGAGAAGAAAATATAGAAATTTATGGAGTTGTTAAATTAAAGGTTGAAAAAGAAAATTACATAGAATACGATATTGATAAATTTTTGGTTAGAGATTATAATAGAAAATTTGAAGTTAATGTTGGGGATATTGTTTATGTTAATGGTAAAATTAAAGATTTAGCGAAAATTAGTTCTAGTGAATTTAATTATATAAATTACATTAAAGGTAGGGGGTATGAAGGATTAGTTTATTCTAGCTACTATGAAGTTGTAGGTTATAATGAGTTTTATATATTTTTAAACAATATATTTTTGTATATGAAAGATACAACAAGATATCTATATAAAGAAAATTCTGATTTTATAAACTCGCTTTTACTTGGTCTTAAAACAGATCTTAGTGAAGAAGAAAGTGACATGTTCTCAAAAACTGGAACTAGTCATATAGTTGCGATTTCAGGTATGCATATTGGTATTTTAGCATCTATTATTATTTTATTTTTTGGTAAGATAAATAGAATTTATAAAATAATTTTAGTTTTAATTATTAGTGTTTTTTATTCTATTATGATAGGATTTAGTCCTTCGATCATTCGTGCGATAGGTTTTATGGGACTTAATCATTTTTCGTACTTTATTGATATGAAGAATGATTCAATATCTAATTTATCTTTGATTGGTATATTATTTGTAACTAATAATCCATATATAATATGTAATGTTAGTTTTCAACTTTCTTTTTTAGGTATGCTATCGATAGCATATTTTTATAGGATAATAAATAAAAAAATAAATAATAAGTTTATATCAATTACTTTATCTGCAAATATTTTAACTCTACCTGTTGTTTATTATATTTTTGGTAATGTATCTTTATTATCTATTTTTGGAAACTTAATAGTGAGCCCATTTATAGCTATAATAATTTATTTATCGATAATGAGTATCCTTTTATTTAAGATAAATCTGTTTTTTTGTGATATTATAGTTAGTGTAAATAGGTTTATCATAAATGCTATATATTTCTTGCTTGATAAGGTAAGTAATATTGAGTTTTTATATTTTGAATTTTATGAAACTAATTTTTTATTAGTTGTAATTTATTATATAGTAATTTTTAGCTATATTATTTATTATGAAACCTATAAAACAGTCAAAAATTCAAATAAAGAACGTACATTTATGAATGAGGAGGAAAATCGTGGAATATAAAGATATTGTTAAGAATTTAAAAAATCAAAATTATGAAAAAATGTACTTATTCTATGGAAAAGAATATTTTTTAATAGATAATATATTAAAAATATTAAAAGAAAATGTTTCTATGAAGGATTTTAATCTAGATATTGTTGATGGTCGTGAAACTAGTATTCAAAGTTTAACTTCTTCGATAGAAACTGTCCCTTTTATGGAAGATAAAAAGATTATTATAATAAAAGATTTTGAGCTTTTAAAAGGGAAGAAAAAGAATTTTTCTGAAAATGATGAAAAAGAATTTATAAACTATTTATCTAAAACTCCAAAGAGTACAATCATAGTTTTTTTAGTTTATGGAGATATAGATTCAAGAAAAACAATTGTTAAGTCTATTAAAAAAAATGGACTTTTAAGTAAGAATGACAAGTTAGATGATATGACTTTGTTTAAATGGTTAATTAAAAAATTTAATGAACAAAATGTAGAGATTGGAAATTCTGAAATAATATATTTTATTGAAAATAGCGGTTATAAAGAAAAAAATAGCAATAAGACTTTAGAAGATTTATACAATGAAGTTAAAAAACTTTCATCATCAGTTAAAAAATTTGAGAAAGTAAGTTATGAAGATATAGATAATTTAACTCAAAGAAAAATTGAGAATGATATATTTAAATTGATTGATTTTATTGCAAATAAAAATGCATCTAGTGCAATAAAAATACTAAATGATATGATATTTGAAGGGGAATCTCCTTCTATGATATATATTATGATTTGTAGGCAATTAAAATTAATTATTAGAGTAAAAGAACTTAGTAAGAAAAAAATATCTAATAAAGAAATAGCAAAAAAGATCTCATCTTATGATTTTTTAGTTAATAAGGCTTATAAACAAGGAAAAAACTTTTCTGTTAAAATTTTAATTGAAATGATAAACTTTATATCGAAAAGTGAATATGAAATGAAAAATGGACTAATAAAGGATACTCTATCTGTTGAAATGTTTGTTAGTAAGTTTTGTGACAAAAATAAAACCCTTGAATAATCAAGGGTTAATTTATTATGCACTCATAGAGTTTAACTTTTGAGCTAATTTAGCTACTTTTCTAGAAGCAGCATTCTTGTGTAAAGTTCCTTTAGATGCAACTTGAGATATTTTCTTTTGTGCATATTGGAATTTTTCTTGAGCTTCTTGTATATTACCCGCAACTACAGCATCTTCAAATCTTTTTATAGCAGTCTTTATTTGAGATTTTCTTGATCTGTTTAAAGCAGTTTTCTTTTCGATAACTTTTATTCTTTTCTTAGCAGATTTTATGTTTGCCATTGATTTCACCTCCTGATTATATTCTTCGTATTCATCGTCAACATATTAGATTTTATCAGAAATAAAAATAAAAATCAAGTATTAAAATAATAATTTTTAAAAGAAATTTTAAAAAAATGTAATAATTGATAACTACTTAATTAATCATTAACAATTATATAACTAAGCATTCAATTAATCAAACTAAAAATAAAAATTATTAAAATTGTTATTAAAATATTAAAAATTGTCAAGAATGAATAATAAGTTTAGAAATTGTGGAGGAAAGAGTATGATAAACAAAAGAACAGACTTAGCCCTTGAGGCTAGAGAACTTTTTGAAGAAGAGAAGAACCATACAAAAATTCCAGGGGTGGAATTAATAAATAAGAAATTAAAACATGGTTTAGTAACAGTAGTTGATATATTAAATGAAGAAGGTTCATCTATTATGAACAAAGGAATTGGAAAGTACATAACAATTGAAAGTGATCTTATGAAATTTGATGATGACGAATCGAGAGATGAAGTTATTGGATATTTAAAAAATGAATTAACACAAATTTTTGGAACTGATAAAACTAAGAAAACTTTAGTTATAGGTCTTGGAAATTGGAATATAACAGCCGATGCGCTTGGTCCAAAAACTGTTTCAAAAACTTTGGTTACAAGACATATATTTAAAAATTATAATAAAGATTATGACGACGA
The DNA here is from genome assembly GCA_044426235.1 of Peptostreptococcaceae bacterium. Classification (GTDB taxonomy): domain Bacteria; phylum Bacillota; class Clostridia; order Peptostreptococcales; family Peptostreptococcaceae; genus JAGHEK01. The sequence continues at coordinate 115,035 of JAWXUS010000002.1, forward strand.
TTTTACTGAAGTATCAGCGCTTAGTCCAGGAGTTATGGGACTTACAGGACTTGAAACTAGTGAAACTGTAAAATCAATAGTTGATAAAATAAAACCTGATAGAGTAGTTGTAATAGATGCACTTGCATCTAGAAAGGTTGAGAGGGTGAATTCGACAATTCAAATTTCAACAGCTGGAATAGCACCAGGTGCAGGTGTTGGAAATAAGAGAAAAGCACTTAATAAAGAATATTTAGGTGTTGATGTTGTTGCAATTGGAGTACCAACAGTTGTTGATGCTGCAACATTAACTATTGATATATTAGATGTTGCAATTGATAATTTAATTGAACAATCAGAAATGGGAAGTGATTTTTATGATATGTTGAAAAATCTTAAAGATGAAGAAAAGTATTCTTTGATAAGAGAAAGCCTCGATCCATATGATAAGAATTTAATAGTTACACCTAAGGATATAGACGACACTATAGAAAATTTATCTATAATAATAAGTGAAGGTCTTAATAATTCTCTTCACCCAGGTCGAATATAAGGAAGTGAAAGAATGAAAGTTTTTATTAGTTTATGTTTGGTTTTAATTATGGTTACAACCCATGTTTCTTATGGATTAAATAAAGAGGAGTTTTTGAGATTTTTAATTAATACTTCATATCCTGAAGTGAAAGAAGAACAGGTAAATGAAGAAATTGATAAAGAATATTTAGAAGATAATGACTTAGTTCAAAACGATGAATTAGAAGAAATTGATAAATTAGAAGTTTCATCAGACTTTATCAAAGTACATATTGGTAAGGAAAATAAACCTGAAATAACAACAAGTACTATACAATCAGAAAATGAAGATACAGAAGTTATAACTAGTGATTATATTGATAGTGTTAGAATTACAAAAGAAAATCCAACACTATTTTTATATCACACCCATTCATCAGAAACTTATTCGGACTCTCCAAGTGGGAATTTTCACTCAGAGGATATAGAAAAATCTGTTATGCACGTTGGTAAGGTGTTAACTGATGAACTTGAAGACAAGGGATGGGGAGTACTACATAATGCAATTTATCATGATAATATAGACTATAACAAATCATATACAAACAGTTTAGCAACTATAAAAGATACTTTAAGTAAACATGAAAGTCTTGAAATTGCAATTGATATTCATAGAGATGCAAGGCCTGTTGATACTGAGGCCGAAAGAAAAATTGAGACAGATAGAATGGTTATAGATATTGATGGTGAAGAAGTTGCGAAGATATTTTTTGTTGTAGGTCCAGATAATGAAAATGTTGAACAAATAAGAAAAATTGCAAAAGAAGTAACAGAACTTGCAAATGAAATGTATCCAGGATTTGCACTTCCAGTTATTGAAAAAGAATATGGTAGATTTAATTTATATTTAGCGAAAAATCATATGTTAATAGAGGTTGGAAGTAATGGAACAACTACTGAACAAGCAGTTAATTCTTCAAAATATATAGCAGATGTATTAGATAACTATTTTAAAGATTATAAATAAAATTTATGAGTAGACTAGAAAGACATAATAAAAACCCAAGATTAAATTCGATATTTAGAAAAATATTTGTTATTACTATGGTTTTAAATTTATTTTTATCTGTATATATAGTAGATATTAATGCAAAGAAGTTTCTTGGATATGAATACCTAAGTTTAAAGTCTATAACTGAGTTTTCTTATGATTATATAAAACGTTCTTTTGGAGAAAGTGTTGAAATATTAAATAGTTATTTTAAAAGTATTAATTAATACAGACTTAATTTTTAAGTCTTATTTTTTTGTAGTTTGTTTACAGAATCTTATATATATTATAAAATAGAGTTTATGATAAAAAACTTAAATAAATTAGGAGGCAAATAGTGAACAAACAAAGTAGAACTAGAAACTTTAGTATAATCGCACATATAGACCATGGAAAGTCTACTTTAGCAGATAGATTAATACAAAAAACGGGACTTGTTAGTGAAAGAGAAATGAAAAACCAACTTCTTGATAATATGGATCTTGAAAGAGAAAGAGGAATAACTATTAAACTTCAAAATATTAGGCTTATTTATAAGGCTAATGATGGTGAAGAATATTACCTAAATCTAATAGATACTCCAGGTCACGTTGACTTTAATTATGAAGTGTCTAGAAGTTTAGCAGCTTGTGAGGGTGCACTTTTAGTTGTTGATGCGGCTCAAGGTGTTGAAGCCCAAACTTTAGCAAATGTTTATTTAGCAGTAGAACAAGATTTAGAGGTTTTACCTGTAATAAATAAGATAGATCTTCCAAGTGCAAGACCTGATGAGATAAAGACTGAGATTGAAGATATAGTAGGACTTGATGCAAGTGAAGCACCTCTTATTTCTGCAAAGAGTGGTCTTAATATAGAAGATGTTTTAGAAGCTATAGTAAAGAATGTGCCTGCTCCAAATGGAGATAAAGAAGCTCCTCTTAAAGCTTTAATATTTGATTCATACTATGATGCATACAAAGGTGTTGTAGCTTATGTTAGGGTATTTGAAGGTAGTGTTAAAAAAGGTATGACAATAAAGATGATGAACACTAATAAAAAGTTTGAAGTAACTGAAGTTGGTGTTATGGCTCCAGGTCAAATGGAACTTGATGAATTATCTGCAGGAGATGTTGGATATATAGCTGCTAGTATTAAAGATATTAGAAGTTGTCAAGTTGGGGATACTATAACTAACTTTGAAAATCCAACTAATGAGAGTTTACCGGGATATAAAAAAGCAACACCAATGGTTTATTGTGGTATTTATCCGGGTGAGGGTGAAAAATATGAAAATGTTAGAGATGCACTAGAAAAGATGCAAATAAATGATGCGGCACTTGAGTTTGAAGCTGAAACTTCTGCGGCCCTAGGATTTGGATTTAGATGTGGTTTCCTTGGACTTCTTCATATGGAGATAATTCAAGAAAGACTTGAGAGAGAATATGATTTAAGTCTTGTAACTACTGCACCAAGTGTTATTTATAGAGTTACAAAAACTGATGGAGAAGTTGTTATGATACAAAATCCAACAAACTTACCACCAGTTGGAGAAATAAAAATGATAGAAGAACCAATAGTAAAAGGAGATATAATAGTTCCTAAGGATTACGTTGGTACAGTAATGGAAATGTGTCAAGAAAGACGTGGTAGTATGATTAATATGGAATATATTGATGAAAAAAGAGTTATGCTACATTACGATTTACCGCTTAATGAGGTTGTGTATGATTTCTTTGATGCATTAAAATCTAAAACTAGAGGATATGGTTCTCTAGATTATGAGATGAAAGGTTATAATCCTTCTAAATTAGTTAAACTTGATGTTTTAATAAATAAAGAACAAGTTGATGCACTTAGTTTTATAGTTCATGAAACTCGTGCTCACTCAAGAGGAAAAGGAATGTGTGAAAAATTAAAGAAAGAAATTTCTAGACATCAATTTGCTATTCCAATTCAAGCTGCAGTTGGAAATAAAGTTGTTGCAAGAGAAACTATAAGTGCTCTTAGAAAAGATGTTTTAGCTAAATGTTATGGAGGGGATATTTCTCGTAAGAAGAAACTTCTTGAGAAACAAAAAGAAGGTAAGAAACGTATGAGACAAATTGGTTCTGTTGAAGTTCCACAAAAAGCATTTATGTCTGTACTTAAACTTGATGAATAATTTTTAAAAGATTAAAATTAGATTAAAAAAGCATTAGTTTTATAGAAAAAATATTTCCTGTGATATATAATGAATTTGTCGAAAGAAAATGAGATTATATATTGGAGGGAATTTTTTATGAGAAAAATATCGAAAAACATATTAGCTCTTTTAACTATAGCAACTATAGGTTTAAATGCTAATCAAACTTTTGCAACTAGCAATTTATCACTTATAATTAATGGAGGGTTAGTAAATACTAGTCCAATGATTGAAAATGGAAGAACTTTAGTTCCAATAAGAGTGATTAGTGAGGAATTAGGATCAAATGTTCACTACGACTCTGCAACTAAGGGTATAACTATTACTAAAAATGGAATAGATATGAGATTAACACTTAATCAAACAAATACTACTGTAAATGGAGTTTCAACACAACTTGATGTTGCTGCTAAGGCAGTTAATGGCGTTACTTATGTACCAGTTAGATTTATATCAGAATCTTTTGGAATAGGTGTTGATTATAATGGAGTTTCAAAACAAGTATTTGTTGGAGATAATAATACTGTAACTACAGGAACTCAGTTAAGTTTTAATGCTTGGGATAAAGCTATGGAGAGAAAATTCGGTGATGATTGGGATGATGATTACGAAGATTTATTAGAAAGAGCTTATGGAGAAAGTTATTTAGATAGAACTTATGGAGATAACTGGGATGACAATTTAGAGTATGCACTTTATAGATGTTTAAATGGAACTATTCCAAATACACTTCCAAATACTGTGCCATCAACTTTTGTTCCTCGTCAAAATAATTCAAACTCAAATTCAAACTCGAATTCAAATTCAAGCACAACAACACTATCTTTTGATAGATGGGAAGATTTAATGGAAGATAGATTCGGTGATGACTGGGATGATGATATAGAAGATATAATAGAACGTAAATATGGAGAAAAGCATATGGAATACTACTATGGTGATGATTGGGATGATGATTTAGAGTATGCATTCTATTTATACTATGATAAGAAAATACCAACTACATTATACAAAGATATACCTTGGACTCTTAAAAAAATAAGATAGTTTTATAAAAGAATAGATTAATTTCTATTCTTTTTTTTAACTATTTTTGATAATTTAAGAATTTTGATATAAAATAAAATTTATAAAATAAAACTGAGGTGAAAAAATGTTAGGTTTATATATACATATACCGTTTTGTGAAAGTAAGTGTTTTTACTGTGATTTTAATTCATACAAAATGAAAAGTGAAAATGAGAAGAAAATATACATAGATAATTTAATAAAAGAAATGGATTTTTACAAGGAGGAATTTAATAAAAAAGAATTTACTAGCATATTCTTAGGTGGGGGAACTCCATCAATACTTGATAAAGAAGAAATAAAGATAATATTTGATGAGATTTATAAAAGATTTAAAATAAAGGGAAATGCAGAGATTACTATTGAATGTAACCCTGAAACTCTAAATAAAGAAAAATTAATTTTATTTAAAGAGTGTGGAGTAAATAGGCTTAGTATTGGACTTCAAAGCACACAAAATAAGAACCTTGAATATATTGGAAGGGTTCACACTTATGAAACTTTCGAAGAACATTACTTTGAGGCTAGGGAAGTTGGATTTGAAAATATTAATATTGATCTTATGTACTCACTTCCAAATCAAACTTTTGAGGAATTTAAAGAGAGTTTAGAAAAAATAATTTCTTTAAATCCTTCACATATTTCAGCATATTCTCTTATTTTAGAAGAAAACACTAGAATGTTTAAGATGTATGAAAATGAAGAGTTTGAACTTAATGAAGATGAATTAGATATAAAAATTTATAATCATACTATAAAAACTTTAAGTGAAAATGGATACAATCATTATGAGATATCTAATTATGCAAAAGAAGGTTATGAATGTATGCATAATATTAATTATTGGAAATGTGACAATTATTTAGGTCTTGGTGCAGGGGCTAGTGGATATATTGGTAATTTAAGATATAAAAATATTGAAAAAATTAATGATTATAATAAACTTATTGAAAGTTTAGAGAAACCTATTTTAGAAAGTGAAGTTTTAAGTTTTGAAGATGAAATCGAAGAAAATATAATTATGAACCTTAGAATGAATAAAGGAATTAATATTGTTAGTTTTAATGAAAAATTTGATATTGATTTCGTTAAAAGGTACGATGAAGTTTTAGAAAAATTAAAGAATGAAAATTTAATTATGGAGAAAAATAATCATATATTCTTTACTCAAAAAGGAAGAGAAATATCAAATACAGTTTTACTTGAGTTTTTAAAATAGCAATTATCTATGATAAAAAATAAAAAAATCCAGAAAAATAGTTGACATAAGTAAAAATTAATGTTATATAATATATATAATCTTTTTAGCACTCTGAAATGGTGAGTGATAATAGGAGGCTGGAGGTAATGATGGAACTGCTAAATCAAAGAAAGTTAAATATCCTCAAAGCTATAGTCAAAGATTATATAGAAACTGCAGAAGCTGTGGGTTCTAGAACAATATCTAAAAAACATGATTTAGGAATAAGTGCCGCAACGATTAGAAATGAAATGGCTGATTTAGAAGAAATGGGTTATTTAATACAACCGCATACTTCAGCTGGTAGAGTTCCATCGGAAGAAGGTTACAAACTTTATGTTGATTCTTTAATGAATGAGGCTGATATAAGTCTTGAAGAGAAGATTATGATTGAAAATTGTGTTAATGAGTATTCTGGAGATCTAAAAGATTTAATGCAACACGTTGGACCTTTATTATCTAGATTAACTAAATACACAACTTTTGCAGTATCAAAGCAGGTGCAAAGAGAAAATATCATAAGAAATATTCAACTTGTAAATATGAGTGATCATGAAATTTTATTAGTGGTAGTAACTGATAGTGGCGACATAAAAAAAGCACATATACAAACTAATGCATGTTTAGAACAATCTAAACTAAATATAATATCAAATAGTTTAAATAGTAAATTAGTTGGCAAAAATATTATAGAATTAGATGAGAGACTAATAGCATTTATAAAACATGAAATAGGAGAACATTCAAATATAATTGATGTCCTTTTAAATAAACTTGATTTTGATGAAAAAGATTTATTTACAGTAAGTGGTGCTACAAATATTTTAAATTATCCTGAATTTACTGATGTGATAAAAGCTAAATCATTCCTTAGAATGGTTGAGAAACAAGATAATATTAGTAAAATGATAAATTCTAAAGGAATTGAAAAGGAAAATGTCAAAATTATAATTGGTAGTGACAACGACTGTGAACTTGCAAAAGATTATGCAATAGTTAGTGCAAGTTATAATATAAAAGATCAAGTTGGTGAAATTAGCTTTATTGGTCCAACTAGAATGGATTATTCAAGAATTTACGCAATAGTAAATTATATGAATTTATTATTTAATAAAAATAGATAAGAGGTGCTTTATGGAAGAAAATAATTCAGTTAATGAAAATGTTGAAACTGAAAATGTAGAAACTCAAGAGGTTGAAACTGAAACAGTTGATTCTGAAGAGACTTCTGAAAATTTGGTTGATTTTGAAAATAATAAACTACAAAAAGATTTTGATGATTTAGAAGATAAGCATAAGCGTCTTCAAGCAGAATACTCAAACTTTATGAGAAGAAGTAAAGAAGAAAAAGATGCTATAGGTATTTTAGCAAATGAAAAGATAATAAGTGATTTACTACCAGTTATTGATAGTATGGAAATGGCACTTAAATCATTTGAAGATAAAGATTCAACAGTTTATAAGGGAATTGAACTTGTTCAAAAAAATCTTTCAAGTACTATGACTAAATATGGTGTTGAAGAGATTGAAGCTCTTGACTGTGAATTTGATCCAAATCTTCACTTAGCAGTAATGCAAGATAGTGTTGATGGTGTTGATGCCAACAAGGTAATTGATGTTATGCAAAAAGGATACAAGTTAGGAAAGAAAATATTAAGACCAAGTATGGTTAAAGTTTCAAACTAATTAAAAATTTTAGGAGGATTATACAATGGGAAAAATCATAGGTATAGATTTAGGAACGACTAACTCTTGTGTTTCTGTTTTAGAAGGTGGAGAAGCACAAGTTATAACAAATTCAGAAGGTATGAGAACTACTCCTTCAGTAGTAGCATTTACTAAAGATGGAGAAAGAATAGTTGGAGAGCCTGCAAAAAGACAAGCTGTAACTAATGCAGACAAAACTATAATATCAATAAAAACACATATGGGAACAGACTACAAAGTTAATATAGATGGAAAAGATTATAGCCCACAAGAAATATCAGCTATAACGCTACAAAAATTAAAAGCAGATGCAGAAAGTTACTTAGGTCAAACTGTAACTGAAGCTGTAATAACAGTTCCTGCATACTTCTCAGATGCACAAAGACAAGCAACTAAAGATGCTGGTAGAATAGCAGGTCTTGAAGTTAAAAGAATAATAAATGAGCCAACTGCAGCAGCACTTGCATATGGTATGGATAAATTAGATCAAGAAAAGAAAATATTAGTGTTCGATTTAGGTGGAGGAACATTTGACGTTTCAGTTCTTGAAATAGGAGATGGAACTTTCGAAGTTTTAGCAACAGCAGGAAATAATAGACTTGGTGGAGATGATTTTGACCAAGTATTAATAGATTATTTAGCAGATGAATTTAAAAAAGCTGAAGGTGTTGATTTAAGAAATGATAATATGGCACTTCAAAGACTTAAAGAATCAGCTGAGAAAGCTAAAAAAGAATTATCATCAACAATGTCAACAAATGTAAACTTACCGTTTATAACTGCAACTGCTGAAGGAGCAAAGCATTTAAATTTTGATATAACTCGTGCTAAGTTTGATGAATTAACTGGACACTTAGTAGAAAAAACTATGGAACCAACAAGACAAGCATTAAAAGATGCTGGACTTTCAACTTCTGAAATAGATGATGTATTATTAGTTGGTGGATCAACTAGAATACCAGCTGTACAAGATGCAGTTAAAAGCTTCATAGGAAAAGATCCTCACAAAGGTATAAATCCAGATGAGTGTGTTGCACAAGGTGCTGCAATTCAAGCAGGAGTTTTAAGTGGAGAAGTTAATGACTTATTATTATTAGATGTTACTCCTTTATCTCTTGGGATTGAGACTATGGGGAATGTAATGACTAAAATAATAGAGAGAAATACTACTATACCAACTAAAAAGTCTCAAGTATTCTCAACTGCACAAGATAATCAACCAGCTGTTGATATACATGTTTTACAGGGTGAGAGACCAATGTCTCACGATAATACGACTTTAGGTAGATTCCAATTAACAGATTTACCACCAGCACAAAGAGGAGTACCTCAAATAGAAGTTACTTTCGATATAGATGCCAATGGTATAGTAAACGTTACTGCTAAAGATTTAGGAACTGGAAAAGAGCAAAAAGTAACTATAACTTCAGGAACTAACTTAAGTGAAGAAGATATCCAAAGTAAAATAAGAGAAGCTGAAATGAATGCTGAAGCTGATAAATCTAAAAAAGAAAAAGTTGAAGCTCTAAATCAAGCAGATGCCACTATTCACCAAACTGAAAAAACTTTAAAAGAACTTGGTGATAAAGTTGAAGAAACAGAAAAAGCAGAAATAGAAGCTGCAATTGAAGAAGTAAGAACTATAAAAGACAAAGAAGATGCAACTGCAGAAGAAATAAAGACTGCACTTGATTCATTAATGGAAAAGTTCCATGCAATAAGTCAAAAAATGTATCAACAAGATGCTCCTCAAGGCGAGGAAGCTCAACAATCTCAAGACTCTCAAGGTGTTGAAGATGATATAGTTGATGCTGACTTTACTGAAGTAGACTAAAAATCAGATTAAAATCTGTATAATATAAGACAACTTAAAGATAGCTTGTAGATTCTACAAGCTATTATTTTGTAATAGGTGGTGGATTAATTGAGTAATAAAAGAGATTATTATGAGGTGTTAGGCGTTGATAAAAATATCGACGAGAAAGAATTAAAAAAAGCATATAGAAAACTTGCTATGAAGTATCACCCAGATAGAAATCCAGATAATAAAGAAGCTGAAGAAAAATTTAAGGAAATAAGTGAAGCTTACGAAGTATTATCTGATCCACAGAAAAAAGCTAGTTATGATCAATATGGACACGATGGACCAAGTCAAGGTGGATTTGGACAAGGCGGAGGCTTTGGTGGTGGATTTAGTGGATTTGAAGATATATTCGGAGATATATTTGGAGGATTTGGTGGAGGATCATCTAGGAGACATCGTGGACCACAAAGAGGTGCTGACATAAAGCAAAGAGTAATTATAAACTTTGAAGATGCCGTTTTTGGTAAGAAAATAGACTTAAAATTAAATAGAAGTGAAGAATGTGATGATTGCCATGGAACAGGAGCTAAAAATGGTGGTTCAAGACAAACTTGTCCAGATTGTGATGGTCATGGTCAAGTAAGAGTTTCTCAAAGAACTCCATTTGGAAATATTCAAACTACTAAAACATGTCCAAGATGTGGTGGAGAAGGAGAAGTAGTTCAAAACCCTTGTGGAAAATGTGGTGGAAAAGGTCAAGTAAGAAAAGTTAAGACTATAGAAGTTGATATTCCGGCAGGAATTGATGATGGACAAATGATAAAAATGTCTGGTCAAGGAGAAGTTGGAACTAAAGGTGGGCCAAGAGGAGATTTATACATTGTAATCGCTATTAAAGAACACGAATTCTTTAAAAGAGATGAGTACGATGTTCATTTTGAAATGCCAATAACGTTTGTTCAAGCGGCACTTGGAGACGAAATAGAAGTACCAACTCTTTATGGTAAAGTAAAATATAATTTACCAGAGGGAACTCAAACTGGAACTGTATTTAGACTTCGTGAAAAAGGAATTCAAAAGATAAGATCTAATCATAAAGGAGATCAGTTTGTTAAGATAGTAGTTGATGTTCCAAAGAAATTAAATGATAGACAAAAAGAATTATTAACTGAATTTGCTAAAGAATGTGGAGAAGAAGTTCACGGAAATAAGCATAGCTTTGGTAAGAAAATAGAAAACTTCTTTAAGAAATTAAATAAATAAGAATTTTATTAGTTACTTAAATTTTAAACTGTAGACAAATATGTTTACAGTTTTTTATTATCTAAAAGTATATTTGAAATAAAAAAGGTCTTACATTAAAAAATATAAGACCTTTTTTATATAAATTTTTATATTATTTCTATGAAATATGAAACGTTGAAAGTTTCTTTTATATTTAAAGTATTAATAAATTCTTTATCTTTGTAATTTCCATTTGAATTAATATTATCACAAATTCCATACCAAGGTTCTATACATAAAAATGGAGCAGTTGAGTTTTCTTCTTTATAAAAAGGTGTCCAAACTCCAACTAATGGGAAGTTATCAAAACTAATTTTTAAATAATCTTCTTCATTCTTATTTTTAACATTTATTGAATCAACATTAGTATAAATTAATGCATCTCCTTCAAAAGTTTTAGGTGTTAAGTCTAACTTATCAATGTTTATATCTATTTTATTATCATGATAAGGTGGTTTCATAATTATTTGAGAAACTTGTTTTTTACTTTCAAATTCAAGATAACAATCATTTATATCAGTTATATTAAATGCAGGGTGTGCACCTATTGCAAACTGTATTTCTTTATTATCAATATTTTCAACTTTCCAATTAACTTCAATTTTGTTATCAATTAAAGTGTATGAAAGAGATAATTTAAAATCATATGGATAAAACTTTTTAGTTTCATCAGATGATTTTAGAGAATATGTGATTGAATTTTCATTTTTATTTTCTAAAGTGAAATCAAAATCACGTGCGAAACCGTGTTGAGTCATTTTATATGATTTTTTTTCAATTATAGTTTGATCATTTTGTAACTTACCAACTATTGGGAAAAGTATAGGGGAATGTCTTCCCCAGTGCTTTTTATCCCTATTCCAAAGTATTTCTTTGTTATATTTTTTTGAGTAAATTCTAGTTAATTCACCACCAGAAATTTTACTATCGATTATAAGTTCATTATTTTCAAGTAACATAAATTTCCTCCATTATTTTAGTAAGAATAACTATTTCTTCCTTTATGTTTTGATTCGTATAGTTTTTTATCTGCATTTTCAAGTAGAGTTACTAAATCAGATGCTTGTGTAATTTTACTTGATGCAATTCCGACACTTAGAGTTATTCTATCGCTAGTTTTTGAATATTTGTGTTCAATGTTTTCATGATACAATTTCTCCATTAGTGTGTCTAAATATGGAATTAAATTCTCAATAGATTTATCAGATTTTATCGTAAATTCTTCTCCTCCATATCTAAAGCATAAATCATCTTTAAAAACTTCATTTATAACTTTTGATACTTTAAATAAAACTTTATCTCCATTTAGATGTCCATAGTTATCATTGTATAGCTTAAAGTGGTCTATATCAATCATTACTATTGTAAGTAATTCTTGGTTTTTATATGCAAGTTCTAGTTGTTCATTTAAGTGGCCTTTATTGTATAGCTTAGTCAATGGATCGATAGTATTTAGTTTCTTTAATTCTTCATTTAAGTATACAATTTTTTTATTTTTATTAATAGCATTTATTAACTCTCTAATACAGAAAATAACCACTATGATAAGAATGAAAAATCCTGTTCTAATATTTTTTAAATTTCTTTCTTCAAGTAAAGTATATATATCGTTGAAAATTGCATATGTGTAAGTTAATGTTGATTGAGAACTAAGTTCATCAGATGCTAATTCAATATATTCTAAGAAAGTGCCATAATCTTGTTCGTCAAATGAAATTTTTAATATTTCTTTAATTATTAAATCATTTAAATCAGCTTTAACACCACGTACTTCTAATTCATCTAAAAGCATTATATATTTTTCTAAAGTATTATTGTAGTCGTGGTTTTCATAAAAATCGATTTTTAAACGTGTAAATTCAAGAGCATCAGGAATTAAAATAGAAACATTTTTATTGTCTATGTTATATAATTCATTAGCATTTTTTAAGTATTCTTTAGCTACATCTAAATTTCCGAAATTAACTTCGAGTTCAGCAAATATTGTGTATCCCCAGATTAAAGATCTATTTGAATTAATAATCGTTGAAATCTCAATTTGTTTATCTCTATATTTTTGATAAAAGGCGACGTCTCCAATTCTTGCATAACATTCAGCAAGATATCCATATATGATGGCTTTATTCAAATCGTCAATTTTTAATTTATTAGATAATAAGTCCTCGTATATACGTATTGTTTTTGAATAATTTTTTTGGATATAATAACTTTCTCCTAAATTAACGGCGCACTGTAAAATTAATTCATCATCACCATAGTCAAGACAAAGTTCAAGGGCGTCAACTGTATATTGTAGAGCAGGTTCAAATTCATTAGTTAATTTATAAAGCGTTGATATATACAAATAACCACGAACTTTATCATCTATGGTTTCTGCATAATCAATAGAATACTTAGTTTTTTCTATTAAATCTTCAATTGGAAAAGCAGCTAATGCCATTGTTTTCACTCTGTCAAAATAAATATCTGATAAAAATTCTGTATCTTTTGATTTAAGTGATAAATTCTTTGCAACACCAAAGTATTCTTCACCTAATTCAAGATCCCCTATTCTAATATAATTATTAGATAATGCAGATAGTATTTTTACATTTAATTCGTTATTTTTATGAGTATCATTAACTTTATAAGAATACGATTTGTTAAGATATTTAATTGAAATATCTGTTTCATTTTGTAAGTACTTAATGTATCCTAAAGCATAATAAGATTTTTTTAGTTGAGAAAAATCTTGATTTGAAGTGTTTTCTAGTTCATTTAAAATATTTTTCTCAAAAATTTCTAAGTCGTCACTATCTTGCAGATATTGTTTATCTGTATTAATAATATCTAAAAATTCAGCAGTATATGTATATTCTGGTTTCGATAATACATATGCAAAAATTAATAGTATACAAAAAAAGACGGCTACAAACGAATATTTATGTATTATTTTTTTCTTCATGCATCTCTCCTTAATAAAATATCTGTAAGTAATTATTATATAATAAATATTTTTATTGTGCTACATAAATATATTTAAATTTGAATTAATAGTGTAATCAAAGTGTATAAAATATGTAGAATAAATGTTATAATTATAAAAAATAAAATATGAAAGGAATAAATTTATGTTTAGCACCGTAGCAAACTTCTTGTAAGTGAGGAGTTTAGTCCTTATTTATAAGAAGTATTTATAATAATACTTATGAATAAAGGAGAAAATTATGCGTTATAGTGAAAAACTTCAACTAAATGAAGTAAAAGAAAATATAAAAGAATTTTGTGTTAGTTCTTTAGGAAAAGAATTAATAGATAAATTAAAGCCAAGTAATAATTTAGAAGTTGTAAGAAAAAGGCTAAATGATAATAAAGAGGCAAGAAATATATTAGAAAATAGCACTTATATTCCGCTTGAAGGAGTTTTTAATATAGGAAATATAACTGAAAAAGTAGATAAGGGAATGGTTCTTGAACCAACAGAATTATTAACTGTAAATGACTTTTTAAGAGGTTCATCAAAAATAAAAAAATTTATGAATGATATGGAATTTTATTCTCCAAAACTTAGTTCTTATTCACTAAATATTTCGGAATTTAAGGAACTTGAAGAAGAAATAAACTTTAGTATAAAAAATAATAAGGTTAGTTCAGAGGCGAGTAAAGACCTTAAAAAGATACGAAGAAGTATAGAAAATTTAGAAGAAAAAATTAAAGATAAGATGAATAAATTCATAACTTCTAGTGCAAATAAAAGATTTATACAAGAATTTATAATTTCAAAAAGAGATGATAGATACGTTGTGCCGATTAAATCTTCATTTAAAAATGATGTTGAAGGAACAATTCTTGATACTTCATCAAAGGGGAATACTGTTTTTATTGAGCCAAAGAGTGTATCTAAATATACTTTAGAGCTTATTAGTTTAAAGTCTGAAGAATCTATTTAAGAATATAAAATATTGTCTTATCTTAGTGAAATGATAAGTGAGCGAATTTTTAATATAAATTTAAACGTACAAATAATCGCAGAATATGATTTTATTTTTGCAAAAGCAAAGTATAGTAGAAATAATAAATGTGTTACCCCAAAAATAAATAACAATGGATATATAAAAATAATAAAAGGAAAACACCCTTTATTAAAAGGTGAGGTTATACCTCTTGATATTGAAATTGGAAAAAATTATAGAGGATTAATCATAACAGGACCTAATGCAGGAGGTAAAACTGTTACTTTAAAAACTGTTGGACTTCTTAGTCTTATGGTTAATTTTGGATTCGATATTTGTTGCGATGAAGAAAGTGACATCGCAATATTCGATAATATATTTGTGGACATTGGTGATGATCAAAGTATTGAAAATTCACTTAGTACATTTTCATCTCACATAAAAAATATTTCTGAAATAATAAATAAATCTAATGATAATACTTTAGTATTATTTGATGAAATAGGAAGTGGAACGGAACCTAATGAAGGTGCTGGCCTTGCTATTTCAATACTTGAAGAATTTTATAAAATTAAATGCACAGTAGTTGCATCTACTCATTATGCAGAAATAAAAAGATTTGCACTTATGCACCCTGATTTTGAAAATGCAGGAATGTTATTTAATAAAGAAACACTTGAACCGTTATATAAATTAACTATTGGAAGTAGTCAAGATAGTAATGCATTATTTATTTCAAAGAAAATGGGAATAAAAGAAAGTATTTTAAAAAGGGCTAGAGATTATATAAATAATAAAGATTATAATTTGGAAATAGTTAAGAAAAAAGAAATTATTGAAATTGGAAACTTTGTCGAAAATAGATTTTCAAATTATCAAGTTGGAGATAAAGTAAAACTTTTTGATAAAGATGATTTTGGTATAGTTTATAGGGAAATTGATAAATTGAACAATATAGAGGTTTTATATAATAATGAATTTATAAGTGTCAATATTAAAAGAGCTGAGCTTTTTCTTAGTAAAGATGAATTATATCCAAAAGATTATGATATAAATTCTTTATTTACAACTTATGAAGAAAGAAAACTTGAGAAAGATATTATTAGAGGATCAAAAAAAACTTTAAAAAAAATACGAAAACAAATAAAAGAGAACAAATAATACCAGTATAAAATATTTAGTTAAAACCAATAATAAGCCTATATTATTTTAGGAGGCTTTTTTATGATAAATTGTGACGTTAAAAATTGTTCTCATAACTCAAATGGAGATTGCTGTGCCAATATTATTAATATTGGAGGAAAGTTAGCAGTTAATTCTAAAAGTACTTGTTGTGGTTCGTTTCTTGATAAATCACATTATTCAGATTTAACAAATAGTTTTACTAGTAGTGGAGTGTGTGAAAATATAGTTTGTAGTGCATCAAATTGCAAATTTAATAATAACACAATGTGTACTGCTAAAAATATTGAAGTTAAAGGTAGAGAAGCTGTAAATGTTTATGATGAAACTAATTGTCAAACATTTGTCTTAAAATAGAATAGGCCCTCTTTTTGAGGGTTTATTTTTAAAAATTAAATATTGTGGAATTTTTTGAATTTTTTGGGAATATTAAGTTTATAATCTTTTGAAAAAGGTGATAAAATTGACGACTATAGAATTTTTAGACGAACAAATTGAAATTCCAAACAGTCTTGAAAAGTACAATAATTTAAGAAGAAAATATCAAATAAGAGCAAAAAATATTCAAAAAGAATTTATTAGAGATTTTGAAGAAAATAAATTTTATTTGGATACATCGATTTTAATACTAAAAAATGAAATTAAATATATAGTAAAAAATGAAATTAAATATTTATTAGAAGAATTAAGTAAAATTGGTTTTTCTGAAGTTGATACATTATATTTTCAAAAATTATATTATGATAATCATTTTGAAATAAATTACTTTTTAATAGATTTAGAAGAAGAATTTATAAGTATGAATGATAATTATGAATGTATTAATTTTAAAAAAGTAAAAATTTTAAAAGATATTAAAGAAGATTTAGGTAGAAAACTTTATCATTCTATATTTAATATTCACTATACTCTAATAAGATTTTTGAGGGAAAATAATGATTTTAGCATTAATATTGTTAGTGATGAAAATGTTATTTATTCACTTTTAACTTTTGAAGATGCAAAAAGGGCAAAAAATCCTCAAGTAAAAAAAGAAAAATTACAAAAATCAATAATTTTAAATCCATATAATAAAGAAATTTATAGATATATTTTAAAAGAATATAAAATGTATTTTTACTCTGTATTTGAACTTGCTAGTTATTTTGGAATTGATTTTTAATTATTAGGCACTACTGTTTAAGTAGTGTCTTTTTTGTAAATAATATTTAACATAGTATTAATATTTAAAATAGTTAATTTCATGTTAATATATACATAAATAAAAACTATTTTATTTGTAAACTCTTCTTTAATAAGAGTTTTTTTGTGATATAATAATTAGATAATTAAATTTAGGAGGAAATTTTATGAAAATAATAACTCACGAAGATATAATGGATTTAAAAATAAATTACAATGAACTTTATGAATGGATAAAAGACTCTTTTAATTCAAAAGATAGTGCTATTTTACCTGGAAAAACTAGTATAACTCAACCAAATGGAATATTTTTTAATACTATGCCATCTATGATGGATGACGTTTTTGGAGTAAAGGTTGTAACTAGAAAAAGTGATAGAAAACCAACTATAGATTCTCAAATTTATTTATATAATAAAGATACATACAATGTTGAATGTATTCTTGATGGAAACTATATAACTGCTATGAGAACAGCAGCTGTTAGTGTTTTATCAATAGATTTACTTGCAAAAAAAGATTTTAAAACAATATCTTTTATGGGGCTTGGACTTGTTTCAGTTGCAACCCTTAAGATGATTTGTGAAATATTTAAAGGTAGAGATTTTACTATAAAACTTTTAAAATATAAAGATCAACACACAGAACTAATTGAAAGATTTAAATCGTATGATAATTTAACTTTTGCTGTTGAAGAAAATATAGAAAACTTAGTTAAAGGAAGTGACGTTTTACTTTCTGCAATAACTTATACTGATGGTACTGTTTCAGAATATGAGTGGTATGATGAAGGCGTTTTAGTTTTACCAGTACACGTAAAAGGTTTCTCAAATATAGATAAGAAATTCGATAAAGTATTTATGGACGACTTTAATAACACTAAAGTTATTGAAGGTGTTGAAGATATAAGATATAAGTGCGAAATAACGAGTTTATTAAATGATTTATCACTTGGTAGACAAAATGATAAAGAAAAGATAGTATCTTACAATATAGGACTTTCAACTCACGATATACTATTTGCAAATAATATATTCAAAAAGTTTAGTAATAAAAATAATGATATATATCTTAATAAAATAGAAGATAAGATATGGTTATAAGATAAAATAAATCAATAAAATTAAGTTTTGATTGATTTTAAAACTAAGGAGAAAAAGTTATGAAATGGACAGAAATAACTATAAAAACTAGCAATGAAGCTGTTGAGGCTGTTACAAATATTCTTTATGAAATGAATGTTGGTGGGGTATCAATTGAAGATCCAAAAGATTTTAAATTCCAAAAATCTAATGAGTATGATTGGGATTTTGTTGGAGAGGAAATATTTAATAGTGGTTATGAAGGTGTAATAATAAAAACTTATATAACTGAAGAAAGAGATGTTACAGACGAAATAAATCTTATCAAAGAAAAAATTGAAGGTCTTAAAGAATTTGGACTTGATATTGGAGAGGCTATAGTTGAAGTTTCTCAAGTTGATGAGGAAGACTGGGCTAATGAGTGGAAAAATTACTACAAGCCAACTAAAATTGGAGAAAAAATAGTTATAAAGCCTACTTGGGAAGATTATGAAGAAGAAGGGGATATAATTGTTGATTTAGATCCTGGAATGGCATTTGGAACTGGAACTCACGAAACTACTTTTATGTGTATTGAACAACTTCAAAAATACGTTAAAGCAGATACTAAAGTATTTGATATTGGTTGTGGAAGTGGAATTTTATCAATAGTTGCGGCAAAACTTGGAGCGAAAGAAGTTTTAGCGGTTGATTTAGATGAAGTTGCAGTTAAAGTTTCAAAAGAAAATATAGAGATAAATAATGTAAATGTTACTGCGATTTGTGGTAATTTAATGGATGTTGTTACTGATAAAGCGGATATAGTTGTTGCAAATATAATAGCAGACATTATAATTTTCCTTGCAAAAGACATTAAAAACTTTATGAAAGATGATGCTACATTTATATCTAGTGGTATAATTCATAAAAAGGTTGATGAAGTAGTTAGCGCATTAGAAGAAAATGGTCTTGAAGTTATAGAAGTGCAGACTATGGGTGAGTGGAATGCAGTAGTATCAAAGATTAAGTAGGTGAATTATGGATAGATTTTTTGTAGATAAAACTAATATAAATTTAGAAGACAATAAAGCTAAGATAAACGGTGAAGATGTAAAGCATATTTCAAAAGTTTTAAGACTTAGAGTTGGTGAAGAAGTTGAAATTTGTGATAAAGAAAATAGTGAATATATTTGTGAGATAAATTCAATAGAAAAAGATGAAGTATGTCTTAACATATTAACTAAAAAAGAAGTAAATAGAGAACCTAAAATTAAGATTAAAGTTTATCAAGGAGTTCCTAAGGGTCCTAAAATGGAATATATTTTACAGAAATTAACTGAAGTTGGTGTTTGTGAAATAATTTTGGTTGATACCAAAAGAAGTATTTCAAAGTTTGATAAGAAGGAAGATAAAAAACTTGAGAGATTTGAAAGAATAATATATGAGGCATCAAAACAAAGTAAAAGAGGTCAAATACCAGTTTTACGTGGAGTTTTAAGTTTTAAAGAGGCACTTGTTGATATGAAAAATAATGATTTAAATGTAGTGCCATATGAAAATGAAAGAACAACTTCGATTAAAAAAGCCATAAAAGGTGTAAATATAGATAGTATAGGAATTTTTATAGGACCTGAGGGTGGAATATCTGAAGAAGAAATAGAAAGTCTTGAAGAAAATAATTTCACTTCAGTTTCACTAGGACCTAGAATTTTAAGAACAGAAACGGCATCAGTTGTTGCTAGTTCAATAATTCTTTATGAATTAGACGATATGGGAGGACAAAATTAAATGAAAAAGGTTGCATTTTATACATTGGGGTGTAAGGTTAATCAGTATGAAACTGATGCTATGCTTGATATGTTTAAAAAGGACGGGTATGATCAAGTAGAAAGTGAAGAATTTGCAGATGTTTACGTTATAAATACTTGTACTGTAACACATATGAGTGATAGAAAATCACGTCAATATATTAGAAGAATGAAAAAGAAAAATCCAGACTCAATAATTTGTGTTGTTGGTTGTTATTCTCAAGTTTCTCCAGAGGAAATTTTAGAAATAGAAGAAGTAAATTTAGTTATGGGAACTAATGAAAGAAGACAAATTGTTGAAGAAATCAAAAAACTTGATGCAAGTAAAAAAATGAGTACAGTTGATGATATAATGAAGGTTCGTGAATTTGAAGAAATTGAAATTAGTCAAACTAACGGAAAAACTCGTGCATTTATGAAAATTCAAGATGGTTGTGATAGATTTTGTACTTATTGCATAATTCCTTATGCAAGAGGTGGAAAAATAAGAAGTAGAGATCTTGAAAGTGTAGTTAATGAAGCTAAGAAGTTATCTGAAAATGGATATAAAGAAATAGTTTTAACTGGAATTCACGTTGCATCTTACGGAAAAGATTTTAAATACGAAAAAGATTTACTTACAGTTATAAAAGAAATTGCAAATATTACAAAAATAGAAAGAATAAGAATAAGTTCAGTTGAGCCAATCTTATTTACTGATGAATTTGTTAGTGAAATAAACAAGATAGATAAACTTTGTAAGCATTATCATTTATCACTTCAAAGTGGTGCAGATGATACACTAGATAGAATGAATAGAAGATATACTACTAAAGAATATAAAGATATAGTTGATAGATTAAGAGAGAATATAAAAGACGTTTCAATTACAACAGATGTTATAGTAGGTTTCCCAGGTGAAACTAATGATGAGTTTGATCAAACACTTCAGTTCTTAAAAGAGATCGAATTAACTCAAATGCATATATTCAAGTATTCACCAAGAAAAGGAACTCCTGCATCTGAAATGAAAAATCAAATAGATCCTCAAATAAAGCAAATAAGAAGTGATGCATTATCTTCATTAAATAGAGAAAACTTTGAAAAATTTGCATCTAAATTTGTTGGACAAGAAATGAAAGTTTTATTTGAACAAAGTGTAGATTCAAATAATTACGAAGGACTTACTAACAATTATTTAAGAGTGGTCGTAAGTAGTGATAAGGATTTACAAGGAGAAATTTTAAACGTATTAATCAAAGAAGTTAAAAATGAATATGTGATAGGGGAATTAGTTTAATGAGTGATTGTATTTTTTGCAAAATAATAAATAATGAAATACCTTCAACTAAAATTTTTGAAAATGAACACGTGTTAGCTTTTAATGATATAAATCCAGAAGCGCCAGTTCATATTCTTGTTATTCCAAAGGCGCATTATAAAAGTATCTTAGAAATTGAAGATATGAATATAATTAGTGAAATGCATAAAGCTATAAAGATTATTGTTAAAGAAAAAAACATTGATCAAAGTGGTTTTAGGTTAGTTAATAATTGTGGACAAGATGCAAATCAATTAGTTGACCATATACATTATCATATTTTAGGTGGTAAAAAATTATAATAATCCATAAAAAATATTTTATTTTATCAAAAAAATCGAAAAAAAGTACTTGAAAAATAAAAAAGATTAGTTTATAATAACGAGGTATGAAACTTTATATGTTTCAACATAATTCGCGCAATACGGAGGGAGGGAAAAAGAAATGTCAGAAGTTAAAATAAGAGAAAATGAAACATTAGACAGCGCTTTAAGAAGATTTAAACGTCAGTGTGCTATGTCTGGCATCATGTCTGAAGTAAGAAAAAGAGAGCACTATGATAAACCAAGTGTAAGACGTAAGAAGAAGGCAGAAGCTGCTAGAAGAAAAAACGCTAAGAAATAGTAATAAATAGCAAAGAGGTGAGGGGCATGTCCCTTAAAGAAAGATTACAAGAAGACTTAAAGTCTTCGATGAAGAATAAAGAGACACTTAGAAAATCTGTTATAACATTAATTAGAGCAGCTATTAAGCAGTTTGAAATTGATAATAGAGTCGAGCTTAACGATGAAGAAATAATTGATATTATTTCTAAACAATTAAAGCAAAGAAACGACGCACTAGATGAATTTAAAAAAGCTGATAGAGAAGATTTAGTTAGTGAAACAGAATCTGAAATTAAAGTTTTAAAAGAGTACCTACCTCAACAATTAAGCGAAGAAGAGTTAGAAGTAATAGTAAAAGAAACTATATCTGAAGTGGGAGCTACTTCTATGAAAGATATGGGAAAAATAATGTCAGTTATACAACCTAAAACAAAAGGTCGTGCTGATGGTAAATTAATAAATAAGTTAGTGAAAGCTAACTTACAATAGATTAAAAACCTAGAGATTATTCTCTAGGTTTTTTTAATTTTATAATTATTTAGTAATATTTAAAGTGACCTCCACATAATATTTATTAGAATAAACTAAGGAGGAAATAAATTTGATTGTTTCAATAAAAGAAGTAAAAAGATTTATAATAAGTATTTTAGTACCAATATTAGTTGGGGTATCTAGTAGTTTAATTTCACAATTAATTTCAAAGATAGATACTACAACGTATTATTCAGATTTAATAAAGCCAAGTTTTGCACCGCCTGCAAGTATATTTGGGATCGTTTGGCCAATACTTTTTATTCTTATGGGGATATCTTTTTATATAATTTATAGACAAGGAAAAAACAATCCAAAAGTTAACGATGCACTTTTTTATTACTATTTACAATTAGGACTTAATTTTTTATGGAGTATATTATTTTTTGGATTCGATTTAAGATTTACGGCATTATTTAATATTGGACTTTTAATAGTCGTTGTAATAGTTATGATTATTAAGTTTTATCAGATAGATAAAAAAGCTGCAATCCTTAATATACCTTATTTAATATGGTTAATATATGCATTTTTCCTAAATTACTTTATATGGATAATTAATAAATAATCTCTCGTTTTGAGAGATTTTTTATTTTTAAGAGTTTACAATATGTATTAAAAAAAGTATGATATACAAGTATAAAAAAATTATGAGGTGATATTTTGGATTTAATACAGATATTAAAGGCTTTATCAGATGAAAGTAGACTTAGAATTTTAAATGTTATAAGAGAAAAACCTCTTTGTGTTTGTGAAATTGAAGAAGTTTTAAATATGAGTCAATCGAATGTATCAAGGCATTTAAGTAAACTTGTAAATGCAAAAATCGTTATATTTTATAAAAAGGCGAAGTATGTTTATTATGAAATTAATAAAGATATATTTTTACAATATGATTTTATTGAGAAAATAATAATGAAAGAATTAGTAAGTATTAATGATTTTAAATTTGATTTAGAAAATTTAGATACTATTAAAGATCTAGATTGTTGTACAAAACATAATTTATCTTAAAGTTCTCTTTTAATGAGAACTTTTTTTGTGTTTAGATAATAATCTAATAAGGACAAGATAAATATAAGTTTGTCATTAAAAATAAAAAAAAACATATATATTTTATAAAGTATTAAATGTGGAGGGATTTATGTTTGATGTTAATAAGCCAACTATAACTACTATTGGTAATACTTTTTTGAGCATAGAAAATTATTTATCTATTATTAATTATGAAACTAATATGATTAAAATAAAAACTAAGGAAAAAACTATAAAAATTAATGGGGATAATCTTTACTTAAAATATATTGATGATGGCGAAATTGGTATAAAAGGGGTTATTTATAATATAGAATTTATTGATTAAGGGGGAAGAAATGATAAGCTATATAAGAGGATACTATACCATTTTAGCGAATGGTATTGGTATTGAAAAGTTTTTGAATTATTTAATTAGAAATAATATAAAGGTGTATAATGTTAAAAGGCTTGGTGATACTAAAATTCAATTTAATGTTAGTCGAGAGGATTTTAAAGAATTTAAAAAGATATATAAAGGGAGTAGCTTTGATGTTAAAGTAAAACAAAAAGTTGGACTACCATTTATAATGATTACAATTTACAAGAATAAAATGATGTGGATTGGGGCTATTATTTCATTATTTATATTAATGGCAACATCTCAATTTGTAACAGATGTACATATTCAAGTTCCTGAGGGAATTAAGATTGATGAATTAAGAGAAGAACTTTATAGCATTGGTTTAAAGCCAGGAATTAATAAAAAAGACATAGATAGAAAAAATATAAGAGATGAAATAATGATAAAGTTTAATGATATTGCATACATATCAATAAATGTTAAGGGTACTAACGTGTTCGTTACTGTAACTAAAAAGGCTGAAACGTTAGAATCAAAAGAAGATTCAAATTTTTGTAATGTTATTGCCACAAAAAATGGTATAATAGAAGAGGTAATAGCAAGAAGTGGGACAACAGTAGTAAAAGAAGGTGATATAGTAAAAGCTGGTGATGTGCTGGTTACTGGTGCAAATACAAAGTCGCCTCCTGAAATTTGGGCAAGTACTTTTTATGAGGTAGTTGAGAGTGATACATATAATGATTCTGTAAAAGAGAAAACGGGTAAGAAAAAAAATGTTTTTACTTTAAAGTTTTATGATGAAGAATTTACTATTAGAAGAAATATTGGTTTTAATAATTACATAATTGAAAATAATGAATATGAGTTTTCTTTTGGAAACTACACTTTCCCGCTTAAAGTAGAAGTTAGTACTTTTTATGAGTCGATAGATACGAGTGTTGAAAAAGACAAAGAAAAATTAAAAGTAGACTTAAAAGAAAAGGCAATGAATGAGTTAAATTACATAATTCCACCTTCCGCAAGATATAGAGATGTAAAAGATGCTTATAAAGTTGACAAAGATATGTTAAAATATACTTTAACGGTTCAAACTTCTGAAAATATTGCAGATATTTATCCACTTACAAAAGCCGAGGCTGAAAAATTAATTTTAGAACAAAATCAAAATGAAGAAGAAATTATTCCTTCAAATCCTGAAAAAAGACCGACAGATGATATTAGAAATGAATTTGATGATAAGATTAAAGAAGATACAAATGAAGAAACGAATGATCAGTAAAATAATACAAACAAAAGAAAAGGAATTAATATGGAACTTATAATTGATAATAGACAAGAAAAATTTGAAATAGAAAATGAATTAATAAAAAACATAGAAAAGATAATAATAGAATGTATGGACTATGAAGAAATAGATGATGATTATGAAGTTAGTTTATCATTTGTTGAAAATGAAGAAATTAAGCAATTAAATAATGATTTTAGAGGAATTGATAAAGTAACTGATGTATTATCTTTTCCATTAATTGATGATTATGATGTAGAACTTTTTGAAAAATCACTTGGTGACATTGTAATTTGTATGGACCGTGCCTATGAACAAAGTATTGAGTATAATCATTCTTTCCAAAGAGAAGTTTGTTTTTTAATTTGCCATAGTATGTTCCATTTATTAGGATACGATCACGATACTGAAGAAAATACTAAGATTATGAGAAGTAAAGAAGAATATATTCTAAATAAGTTAAACATAACAAGGGAGTAATTTTTTATGAAACCAAAAAAAAATCGACAAAGTATAATTAGTGCATTTAATGCAGCAATTGAAGGAATTTTATATACCTTTAAATCAGAAAGAAATATGAAAATACATTATTTTGTGGCAGTTGTAGTTTTTACTCTGAGTCTATTTCTAGATCTTACAAAAGTAGAAATGATAATGCTTGTTTTCTCAATTAGTTTAGTTGTTATTTCTGAAATGTTTAATACTGCAATAGAAAAAACTATTGATATGATAACTGAGGAATATAATATTTTAGCAAAAATTGCAAAAGATGTTGCCGCAGGAGGAGTTCTTGTTGCGAGTTTAAATGCAGTAGTAGTTGGATATTTACTTTTTTATGATAAATTAGCAGAAGTGTCAGATTCACTACTTTATACCATTAGACAATCAGAAATTCATATAACACTTATTTGTATAGTTTTAGTTTTAATCGCAGTAGTAGTTGTAAAGTCAATAACTTCAACTGGAACTCCACTAAAGGGTGGAATGCCAAGTGGTCACGCAGCGCTTGCCTTTGCTATGGCTACTGCAATTACTTTTATGATGGAGAGAGTTGTAACTTCAACTCTTGCATATTTAATGGCAGGACTTGTTGCCCAAAGTAGGATTGAAGGAAAAATACATTCTTTTTGGGAAACTGTTGCGGGTGCACTTCTTGGAACTTTAATATGTATATTAGTGTTTCAAGTTAGTAGATTTTATATTTAAAAATTTAAAGTTTAAAATAATAACTAAAAAAGAAGTTTATACTTCTTTTTTTTGTGTTATAATAAAAAATACAAAAAATTATAATATTTTTTTAATGTACTAAGTTTTAGTACTAATTGAAAATTATTAAATATAAATGTATAAGGGTGATCAAATGACTAATATTGAACTTTTAGAAATAGCAGAGAAAGCAAGAGAGAATGCTTACGTACCATATTCAAATTTTAGAGTAGGAGCGGCACTTTTAACTAAAAGCGGAAAAGTATTTACTGGTTGTAATGTTGAATGTGCATCTTTTGGTGGGACAAACTGTGCCGAGAGAACTGCATTATTTAAAGCGATATCTGAAGGTTATCAAGATATAGATACAATAGCAATCGCTAGCACTAATTCAGAAAATAATGAACCAACATTCCCGTGTGGAATTTGTAGACAAGTTATAATTGAGTTTGGAGCGGACATAAAAATCGTTACAGGATATTCAAAAGGTGATATATATGAATGTACTATGGCAGATTTAGTACCGAATTACTTCTCAGGAAAAGACTTTATAAAAGAATAGGAGATATTTTATGTTTAAATCAGGATTTGTAAGTATAGTTGGAAGGCCAAATGTTGGTAAATCAACTCTTATGAATAACGTTGTTGGAGAAAAAATAGCAATTATGAGTGATAAACCTCAAACAACTAGAAACACAATACAAGCAGTTTATACAGATGAAGAAAAGCAAATAGTATTTTTAGATACTCCAGGAATTCACAAGCCAAAAACTAAACTTGGTGAATTTATGGTTAAATCTGCAACAGATGCATTCAAAAATGTTGATGTTGTTTTATACGTTGTTGATGAATCAAAAAAGATAGGTCCAGGAGATAGAATGATAATGGACAATCTAAAGGAAATAAAAGCACCTGTAGTTTTAATAATAAATAAGATGGATCAAATTGAAGAGGAAGATTTATTCGCTTTAATGAAGATGTATCATGCAGAAAACATATTTGAACAAATAGTTCCAATTTCTGCACTTAAAGGAAGAAATATAAAAGAACTTTTAAAAGTTATAGATAATCATTTAGAAGAAGGTCCTAAGTATTTCCCAGAATATATGATAACAGATCAACCTGAAAGAGTTTTAATTTCTGAACTTATAAGAGAAAAAGTACTTCACTACATACACGACGAAATTCCTCACGGAGTAGCGGTTGAAATTGAAAGTATGAAATCTAGAAACAATAAAGAAATAGTTGATATATCTGCAGTTATTTATTGTGAAAGAGATTCTCACAAAGGAATTATAATTGGAAAAAATGGAAGAAAATTAAAAGGAATTGGAAAATCTGCAAGAGAAGATATAGAGCTTTTACTTGGTTCAAAAATCCATTTACAAACTTGGGTAAAAGTTAAATCTAATTGGAGAAATATGCAAAATTATGTTACTAATTTCGGATACACAGATAAATAAGACTTTATTCCCAAAAAATACTTTATAAAAGTATGCATTATTTTACCCTTTCTTACTTAAAATATAACAAAACCGTAAGAAGGGGGTTTTTTAAAATGAAAACTAAGGTTTGGGAAGTCTTTAAAAATACTGGTAACATTGAGGCGTATCTTTATTTAAAAGAACATAATAAACTAGAGTCAGGTTTTGATGACTTAAGGGAGAATGATACTGCAGATGATGGTTTTGAACACGCAGGCGATAGTGATTAAAAGTGTTAAATATAAAGAAAATGATTTGATATTAACTTTGTTTACAAGAAAAGCAGGTAAGGTATCAGTAATAGCTAGAGGAGCCAAAAGAAGTAAGAGTAATCTTTTGGCTTCTTCACAAATTTTTAGTTATAGCAATTTTAACTTAAAAAAACAAGGTGATATGTATAGTGCATATCAAGCAGAAATAATAAAAAGTTTTTATAATATTGCATATGATTTTGATTCATTTTCATATGCAACCTACATAACTAAACTTGTTGAAAGTTCTATTTTTGAAAATGAAAGTAATAATAATCTTTTCGTATTATATGCCCAGACCTTAAATTTTTATACCCAAAAAGAGATTGACAAAAAACTTTTAACTAGAATATTTGAAGTGAAATACCTTGATTATATGGGTATTAAGCCGATTTTAGATAGATGTAGTGTGTGCTACAAAAAAGAGATAAATATGACTAAATTTAATTTATTTGAAGGTGGAGTAGTTTGTAGTAATTGTTCTAGTGAAAATGATATTTTATTAGATGTAACGACAATTAACCTTATGGAATATATATTAAATAACGACATAAGAGTTTGTGTTAAAGCTAACGTTTCTAAATATATTATTTATCAATTAGAAAATATTCTTAGAAAATATATTAGTACACAACTTGATAATCTTAATTTAAGTGCACTTTATATGTTGGATAATATTAACAAGGGAGTTGATGGTATTGAATGATATAACTATTGAAAAGATTGACGAAATAATTTCTAGAATGCCAAATGTGAGCTATGAAGATGCAAAAAATGCATTAGTAGAAACTAATGGAGATGTTTTAGGAGCATTAATTTATCTTGAAAATAATAAAACTAGCACTACTAAAACTAGAATTTCTAAAACGTTAGAAGATATAGAAAATAGTTTACCAAAAGATAAAGATGATTTAATTGATTTAAAAGATCAAGTTTTTGAATTAATCAAAAAAAGTAATAAGATTAGAATTATAATTGAAAAAAATTCTAAAACAATACTAAATATCCCTCTTACTATGGGGGCAGTAGGAATGGTATTTGGTTCAATATTTGCGATAATTGGAATGGGAACTGCATTTGTAAGTAAGTGTACTATAAAAATAGAAAATGAAGAAGATGGAAAAGTAATAAATCTTGGAAAACTTACAGTAGAAAAAATCAATATGCTAAAAGATATGGTACTAAATAGTAAAACTAAAGGTACTGTAAAAGATGAAAAAGATATTACAGATGAATTATTTGATGAATATGACTTTACTAAAGAAGATTAATGAATTGACAAATTTAGATGTATTTGATATTCTAATATTTACAATAATAAGTTTATTTAAGCCTTTCGTAAATCGAAAGGCTTTGTTAAAATTGGAGGTTTTTTGAAATGAATTTTCAAAATATGATACTTACACTACAAAATTACTGGGCAAAAAATGGTTGTGTTATGATGCAACCTTATGACGTTGAAAAAGGTGCTGGAACTATGAATCCAAACACTTTTTTAAGAAGTTTAGGTCCTGAACCTTGGAAAGTTTGCTACGTTGAACCGTCAAGAAGACCGGCAGATGGAAGATATGGAGAAAATCCAAATAGATTATATCAACATCATCAATTCCAAGTTATACTTAAGCCGTCACCTGACAATATACAAGATCTTTATTTAGGAAGTTTAAGAGAAATAGGTGTAGACCCTCTAAAACACGATATAAGGTTCGTTGAAGATAACTGGGAATCAACTACAGTTGGTGCTTGGGGACTTGGTTGGGAAGTTTGGCTTGATGGTATGGAAATAACTCAATTTACATATTTCCAACAAGTTGGAGGAATAGAATGTGAGCTTGAAACTGGAGAAATTACTTACGGTCTTGAAAGACTTGCAATGTATATCCAAGAAGTTGACAATGTTTATGATTTAAAATGGAATGACATATTAACATATGGAGATGTATTTAAGCAAAACGAATACGAAAATTCAGTTTATGCTTTTGAAGAATGTGATAGTGAAATGTTATTTAATTTATTCGATATATATGAAAAAGAAGGTCTTAGACTAATGGAAAAAGGTTTAGTAATTCCTTCATATGACTACGTTTTAAAATGTTCTCACGCATTTAATACATTAGATGCAAAAGGAGCTATAGGAGTTAGTCAAAGAGCATCATTTATAGGTCGTGTTCGTAATATGGCTAAAAATGTTGCAGAAAGCTTTGTTAAGCAAAGAGAAGAATTAGGATACCCACTTTTAAAAGGAGGAAATGAGAATGAGTAATTATTTCTTATTTGAAATAGGAGTTGAAGAACTTCCTTCAAGATTTGCAAATTCTACACTTAATCAAATAAAACAAAATATTGAAAAGTCTCTTAAAGAAGAAAGAATAAGTTTTTCAAGTATTACTTCTTACCAAACACCAAGAAGACTTACATACGTTATAAATGATATATGTGAAAAGCAAGATGATTTAGAAGAAGAATTAAAAGGTCCTTCTAAAAAAATTGCAGTTGACGAAAACGGAAACTTCACAAAGCCTGCACTTGGATTTATTAAGAGTAAGGGACTAAAAGAAGAAGACATCACTTTTAAGACTTTCGGAAAAGAAGAGTATTTATTTGCAACTCTTAAAAAAGAAGGAATAAAGACTAGTGAAGTTTTAAAAGAAATACTTCCAAAAGCAATAAAAAATACTACATTCCCAAAAGCTATGCGTTGGGGTGGAAAGAATATGAAATTCATAAGACCTATAAGATGGATGGTAGCACTTTTAAATGATGAAGTTGTTGAAGTTGATTTAGAAGGAATAGTAGCATCAAATAAAACTTTTGGTCACAGATTCTTAGGAGAAAGAGAATTTGAAGTTTCTTCACTTTCTGATTACTTCGAAAAATTAGATAAGAATTTCGTAATAATTGATCACATAAAAAGAAAAGAAATGATAAAGAGTCAATGTATAGAAGTTGCAAATTCTTTAGGTGGAGAAGTTGAATTTGATGAAGGATTACTTGAAGAAGTAACTAATTTAGTTGAATTCCCAACTGCATTTTATGGTGAATTTGATGAAAGTTATGCATCACTTCCAAAGGAAGTTGTTACTACTCCAATGAAGGAACACCAAAGATACTTCCCAGTTTTAAAGGATAATAAATTACTTCCAAACTTTATAGCAGTTAGAAACGGAAACAATGAAAATATTGAAACTGTTAAAAAGGGAAATGAAAAAGTTTTAGTTGCAAGACTTGAAGATGCTTTATTCTTCTATAAAGAAGATACTAAGAAAAAATTAGAAGATTATAACGAAAAATTAAAGCATGTTGTTTTCCAAAAAAGTTTAGGTACAGTTTATGATAAAACTTTAAGAATTGAAAGTTTATCAACTAAAATATTAGAATTATTAAATCTTGATACTACAGACGCAAAAAGAGCATCAAAACTTTGTAAAGCAGATTTAGTAACTAATATGGTATTTGAATTTACTGAACTTCAAGGGATTATGGGTAGAGAATATGCAAAGGTTAGCGGAGAAAATGAAGAAGTTTGTGAAGCTATATTTGAGCATTATTTACCAAGATTTGCAGGAGATATTCTTCCAAAAACTAATACAGGGGTAGCATTATCTATTTCTGATAAATTAGATTCAATTTGTGGATTCTTCGCAATAAATATTCAACCAACAGGGTCTCAAGATCCATATGCACTTAGACGTCAAGCCCTTGGTGTACTTAATATAATAATGAATAGTAATTTAAAAGTTAGCCTTAAAGAATTAGTTAAATTATCGCTTTCTAATTACTCAAACTTAGAATTTAATACTGAAGAAGTAACAAATAATATTATGGAATTCTTTAATGATAGAATAAAGAACTTATTTAAGGACTTAGGAATTAGATATGATGTTGTTGATGCAGTTTTAAGTTCTAATATAGAAGATATTTCAGATATGAAAAATAGAGCAGATGAGCTTAATGAATGGATCAAAAAAGATGAATTAGTTGAAATGTTAACTGCATTTAATAGAGTTGCTACTTTAGCAGAAAAAGCAGTTTCAACTAATGTAAATGAAAACTTATTAAGTGAAACTTCTGAAAAAGAATTATTTGAAAACTTCAAAAATGTTGAAACTAAAGTTAGTGAATTAGTAGCTAACAAAGAGTATGCTAAGGCACTAGACGCTTTCACTACTTTAAGGCCTTCAATAGATAATTTCTTTGAAAATGTAATGGTTATGGATAAAGATGAAGAAGTTAAAAATAATAGACTTAATCTATTAAATAGCATATATAACAATATGTTAATAATTTGCGATTTATCAAAAATTGTATATAAATAAAGAAAAAGGATGCTAAATGCATCCTTTTTTTAATGACTAAGTCCCATACTAATAGTAAGTATAAAGTTTATTATGAAAATAAAAGTTAAAACGTACATAGTAGGAGATACTTTTTTATCTGTAAACGTATTAAGAATTGTATACGTTATAAATCCTA